>JAIPFI010000009.1 GCA_021736705.1 Methylococcaceae bacterium
CTGGCTATGTTTGGCAAATACACTTTACGGATTGATCCAAAAGCCTTAGCGGAAAATTCGCCTAGTGGCAAAAACAAAATGCCGTGGAATACTATTTTACGCATCGAACATATTCGCGATTACATCCATATCGTTCTTGATAACGACGCTGCGTTAGTTATTCCTATCGAAACTGTTTCAGCAGGCGATATCAAAGAATTCTCTAAACAAGTCAAAAAAATGATTGATTTGTACGGCTAAAATTTTTTGCTGACCTTACTTCAAATGATCTATTCGGCAAAGCATAACCTCAGCTTGCCGAATAGCAACCAGCCTTTTCACAAAACACCCTCGCGCTTTTGTATATACCAACGACACGCATCAACGCAATCCGGTTTACTCGCAAAAGGCCCACTAATTCTCTCAACCGTAAAAAACCACCAACCTTGTTCATTAATATAATAACGATCTTGCGGTTTAAACACGGGATTATGTTGTTTCTTTTTATCTACCATATTAAGTATGCTGAATTTTAAAAATATCGCCCTACGTCGTGGCACGCGCGTGTTATTTGCCAACACTTCATTTACCCTGCACAAAGGACAGAAAGTCGGTATTACCGGTGCAAATGGCGTAGGTAAATCCAGCTTCTTTGCCTTGCTGCGTAACGAACTGCATCCTGACGAAGGTGATTTTAGCATGCCTCCCAATTTGGAAGTGGCTCATGTTGCTCAGGAAACCCCCGCAGTCGAACAAGCAGCCATCGAATATATTATTGATGGCGATCAAGAATTACGCCGTTTACAACAAGAAATAATCAAAGCTGAACAAGCAAACGACGGCATCAAACAGGCCGAATTATTTGCCAAAATGGAAGTTATTGGTGGCTATACAGCAACAGCAAGAGCCGCTCGCCTAATGGATGGCTTAAGCTTTAAACAACCACAAGAACAACTCTCTGTCAGCTCTTTTTCGGGCGGCTGGCGTATGCGCTTAAATCTTGCCCAAGCGCTGATGTGCCGTTCTGATGTACTACTACTTGATGAACCAACCAACCATTTAGATCTTGATGCTGTTATTTGGCTGCAAGACTGGCTATGCAAATACCCCGGCACTTTATTACTTATTTCCCATGACCGTGAATTTCTCGACACGATCACCGACCATATTGTCCATATAGAAAACCAAGTTGGTGAAATCTACACCGGCAACTACTCTGCCTTTGAAAAAAGACGTGCTGAAAAACTAGCCCAACAACAAAGCTCTTTTGAAAAGCAGCAACGTGAAATCACGCATATCCAAAGCTTCATCACTCGCTTTCGCGCCCAAGCCACTAAAGCCAAACAAGCTCAAAGCCGTATTAAAGCCCTAGAACGTATGGAGTTAATTTCCCAAGCTCACGTAGATTCACCGTTTAATTTTAGCTTTGGCGATCCCGGTAAATTACCCAACCCCATGCTGAAATTAGAAAATGCCAGCATAGGCTATGCGGACAAAACTATTTTAAATAAAGTTAATCTCTTCGTTTCACCCGGTGATCGTATCGGTTTATTAGGGCCAAATGGCGCAGGTAAATCAACTTTAATTAAGGTACTTGCCGGTGAATTAGGCGTTAGCGCAGGCGAAGTTCAATTTTCTGAAACATTGAAATTAGGTTATTTTGCTCAGCACCAATTAGAGCAATTGCACCTAGATGAAAGCCCAATCTGGCATTTACAAAAAATCAACCCCAAAGCCACCGAAAAAGACTTAAGAAACTTTTTAGGCGGATTTAATTTCAAAGACGACAAAACCTTCGATCCCATCGCGCCCTTTTCCGGCGGCGAGAAAGCGCGTTTAGTACTAGCCTTATTGGTTTATCAAAACCCCAATTTATTACTGCTTGATGAGCCGACCAACCATCTTGATTTAGAAATGCGCCACGCTTTAAGCATTGCCTTACAAGATTATCAAGGCGCTATCATTATCGTCTCGCATGATAGGCATATGCTACGATCAGTCACCGATCAACTGTATTTAGTCGCTAACGGTTCCGTCGCTCCATTTGATGGTGATTTAGATGATTATCGACTCTGGCTTAATGAACAAAGACTACTGAACAGCAATACCACCAGTGACGCGCCAACCTCTAGCGTTAATAAAAAAGAACAACGTAAAGTCGATGCCGAGCGACGTAAACAACTAAAACCACTTTATGATGCATTAAAAAAAGCAGAGAAAATATTAGAAAAATATCACACACAACAAAAACAGCTCGAAGAAGAGTTAGCGGACTCGTCTTTATATGATGATGCAAATAAAGCCCGTTTAAAACAAGTACTGCAAGAGAAAACTCAAATCGACAAAGCGTTAGAAGAAGCAGAAATGGAATGGATGGAGATTAGCGAGCAACTTGAAACAGCTGAGGATTAATCAATACTCTTTTTCCTCTACCACTCTCTGCTGCACATCAATGCCGAGAAGTTAATGAAACTTACTATTTAATTTGGCGTATCGATTGCATTAACGCTACGCCTGCCAGAAAATTATCTGCTGGTTCTTCAGTAGTAAAGAAGTCTTCAATATCCGCTTCATCCGCTTTTCTAGCATCGTATACAAAAATACCAATCTTATCCTCTGGCTTTAAAAATCCAGTTTCACCAAATTCGGTATAGCGCGTCGCGCCTAAAGAAATAATAAATTGTTTCGGCTGCTTAAGCTGAAGTAAATAATGTTGTAAATATTCTAAAGGGCCAAAATTATTTTGGCTATTAAACGTTTTAATCATCCAATTTAAAAGTTTACTATAAAAATACTGGTAGCCAATCACCGGGCTATCTACACCGTATTGAATTACCTCGCCATTACGACACAAATAAGAGGCAATATGAATATGATCTAACACGCCACCTGTTTGAAATTGATCAATCTCAATCCATTCCCGCCCTATTCCCGTACACGCTAAGCCCCAGTTCTTTTTTTCGCTGATTTTATTTGCATTCGGCTTACGAATCGAGCAATCATTAAAAACGCTAAAGGCTAATGGCTCTAGTGACTTGACTTGCTCATCTGTGTAATCAACATTAAATAACACACACATCTCCGGCTCCATATGCAAATTCACTGGGGCGGAAAAATCAGCATCAATATGCGTATGTGACAAAGGAAAAGTACCTAAAAAAGTAGAATGCTGTGGCAAGTAAATAGGAAAAATACCTTTAGGGGCATTTTTTTCTTCGGTAATCACATTGACAAAGTCGCCATCTTCACCAGCTTGACGTAGATGTTCTGCAAAATTACCTGCAATACCAAACACGGGTAATTTTTTAAGTTGATCAATACTTATCTTCATTGTTTGTCACTTTTTATTATCAGCTTATATATGAGTAAAAAAAATAGTGACACTAAACCCAGCTGTACATAATGAGTTAAAAAATACACCGTTAACTAACTGTTTTACTGAAAGGAGAAATGCCATAATAGAATTTTGATTATCAGTTATTTATCGGCTTAATTTACCATGAAAAATGCGCTCGTCCCAATTTTAGGCTTTGCCGCACCTAGCGGTACGGGAAAAACGACCTTATTAACGCAACTCATTCCACAGCTTAAAGAACAGGGAATTCGTGTCGGCTTAATCAAACATAGCCATCATAACTTTCAAATTGATAAACCAGGTAAAGATAGCTTTCGTTTACGTGAAGCGGGAGCAACGCCTGTCATGCTAGTTTCAAGCCATAGACGCGCTATTATTACCGAGTTTTCTAGACCACAAGAACCTGTATTAAACGAGCAGCTTAGCCACTTTGATCAGTCCTGTTTGGATTTAATTCTAGTTGAAGGCTTTAAGCATGAAAATTTCCCTAAGATTGAATTGCACCGTCCCAGTTTGGAAAAACCGCTGCGCTATCTCAATGACCTTTCTATTATTGCTATTGCTTCTGACCAAGCACTTTCTCTTAAGCGTGAGTTAGTGCAAATGGACTTGAATAATATCCCTCAAATTACGCATTTTATTATGCATACGTTTTTGCAAAACCATGACTGATCAGTGCTATTCTCACTCATTAATTAGCATTAATGAGGCCTTAGAAAATATTCGCGCGGCGCTTTCGCCCATTAAAGACGAAGAAACCGTTAATTTACATCAGGCTTTAGACCGTGTATTAGCGCGATCCTGTATTGCTCCCTTTAACCTGCCTGCTTTTCCTAATTCATCTATGGATGGTTATGCGTTTAACAGTGCCGATATAAAAAACACCCCATTTACTTTAGAACAAGTAGGTATTTCTTGGGCTGGGCGGCCTTTTTCCGGCGAATTATCAGCGGGGCAATGTGTGCGTATTTTTACCGGCGCTGTTATTCCATCAGGAGCTGATAGCGTGATTATGCAAGAGCAGATCCATTGTAGCGAACATGCTATCCACTTTCCTGAAAATGTTCGGGCAAAGCAGAATATTCGTTATATCGGTGAGGATGTTCGGCAAGATGATTGTTTACTAGCGGCTCCCAAACAATTATCAGCAATTGATTTAGGCTTATTAGCTTCAGCAGGCATTTATGAAGTACGCGTTATACGCAAAATCCGCATTGCTTTTTTTTCTACAGGAGATGAACTCAGTGCTATTGGCATGCCTTTAGTCGCTGGACAAATTTACGATAGTAATCGCTATACCTTAACTGCCTTATTAAATAACCCTTGTTATACGATTACTGATTTAGGTGTTATTAGAGATGATAAAGCCAGCATACATACTTGTTTATTAGCGGCCGCGAAAAGCAATGATGTGATTATCAGCACGGGAGGCGCTTCTGTCGGTGATGCCGATTTTATTAAAGAGATTTTAGACGACATAGGTCAGGTAAACTTCTGGAAATTAGCCATTAAACCAGGAAAACCTTTGGCTTTTGGTCGCATTCAAGATTGTCACTTTTTTGGTTTGCCCGGCAATCCAATTTCGGTTATAGCAACTTTTCAGCAAGTCGTGACGCATGCTTTACGTCAATTAATGGGTTTAAATAATAATGCCCCACTCCGCTTTAAGGCAGTATGTCATAGTCAATTACGTAAACAAGCGGGACGCCAAGAATTTCAACGCGGCATTTTAAGCCAAGCAGAAAACGGAGCATTTGAAGTTATCTCTGCGGGCAAGCAAGGCTCTAATATTTTAAGTGCCAGTAGTCGTGCGAATTGTTATATAGTCTTAACACGCGAACAAACGAACGTGGAAGCTGGAACTGAAGTTCTAGTCGAGCCGTTTAGTTTATTCTTATAATCCACAGAGGAATCATTATGCTTACCATCAACCAACCAGCACCCAATTTTTCACTCTATGATGCTCATCACGTTTTACATAAGCTAGATGATTATAAAAATCACTGGCTGGTTATTTACTTTTACCCCAAAGATAATACCCCGGGTTGCACTAAAGAAGCTTGCGCATTACGTGATGATAGCGCCAAATTTGAAGCTTTAAACACTAAAATCATTGGCATTAGTACCGACAGCAGTAAAAGCCATATTAACTTTAGCCAAACACACACATTAGCTTTTACCCTGCTCGCCGATCCTAAAGGTGAAGTTAGTAGAGCTTATGAGGCATTATTTAAACTAGGTCCGATTAAATTCAGTAAGCGTCATAGCTTTATCATTGACCCTAGCGGAAAAGTGGCGAAAATTTATCGCTCAGTTTCGCCAAGTATTCATAGCCAAGAATTAATCAATGATTTACAACAGTTACAGGCTGAATATAAAAGGTAATATAAAAATATTCTGAAAGTGAGTGGCTAAGGTGTTATTTATTTTTTAACAATAGTAGACCACGCTGACAGCCACGCATCAGACTGATAATAATCCGCTTTTTTGGTTAAATTACCCATAACTACTTGTTTTAAAGTGCTCTCGATAATACCAAAAAAATGACAATAAGCACGCTGTGCATCTAGCGCTTTAATTTCACCATCTTTAATGCCATTTTGCAAAATTCTTAAAATCTTTGAAAACGGCGCGGTTTCCATTAATGGCTTTTCTTCCGGTAAAAACTCACTGATATTTAACACCAAAAGAAATTTCATGATTTCCGGTGCATGATCAGCCAAGTGAAACCATAAATCAACAATCTCTCTTAATTGTTCGGATGCTTTACGATTTCTACGACGTATATCATCAATAGAGACACTTAACCTATCCAGAACCCATTCATACAATGCCTGCGCAATTTCTTGCTTATTCTTAAAATGCTTATAAATCGCAGCACTCGTTTTAACGCCAGAAAGCTCAGCAATATCTGTTAATGAGGTATTAAAATATCCTTTTTCGGTAAATAACTTTAATGCCGCTACTAAAATATCATTATGTAGCTCTTCTTTATCTTTTTGTATTTCCTGATCCATGTTGTTTTTTTATCCTAGCTCTTTATTAACGCTATCTTTATTATTAATGAAATTATTCAGTCATTGAAGTAAAAGCGGCTTTTAAATAACTCGTCATTGACCATAAAGTTAAAATTGCCGCAATATACATCATTACCAAACCGAATAAACTCATTGACATACCAGCGACGTCATCATGATATAACAAACAGCCTATAGCTAACATCTGCGCCGTCGTTTTCCATTTTCCTATTTGTGAAACTTTCACCGTGGCACGTTGACCTAACTCGGCCATCCACTCGCGTAACGATGAAATAGCAATCTCCCGACCAATAATTACCGCAGCGGGCAAGGTCATCCATATACTAGATTCTGATTCAACCAATAAAACCAAAACAAAGGCAACCATAATCTTGTCTGCGACAGGATCTAAAAAAGCACCAAATTTTGTTTCTATCTGCATTTTTCTGGCTAAATAGCCATCTAGCCAGTCTGTAACACCAGCAATGAAAAAAATTAAGGTCGTTGCTATATTAGAATAGTCCCAAGGCACATAGAAAAAAATGGCTAAAACGGGGATTAACGCAATGCGTAGCAGCGTTAGTAATGTCGGTAAATTTATTGTATCAATCATCTTGATGATGGAATGTATCGTATATTCGTTGTGCTAATTGCCGGCTAATCCCCTCTATGCTGCAAAGTGCATCAACACCTGCGCGAGAAATTCCTTGCATGCCGCCAAACTGCTTTAATAAAATCTGTCGCCTTTTAGGCCCCAGCCCGGCTATTGTTTCTAGCACGGATTCCTTTTTTGCTTTACCTCTGCGTGCTCGATGCCCAGTAATAGCAAAACGATGCGCCTCATCTCGAATATGCTGAATTAATAATAAAGCACTCGCATTAGGCGTGACATCAAGCGGAAGTTCTTGACCCGGTAAAATCAGATTTTCCATGCCTGCTTTTCTGTCAGGCCCTTTTGAAACACCCACTATCATAACACTATTTAGCGCTAATTCGGCTAGTGCCTTTTCAGCTTGATGTACCTGACCTTTACCGCCATCAATAAATAAAATATCTGGAGCCTCATGCTCGCCTTTTACCAGACGCTTAAAACGTCTGGAAACGGCCTGGTAAATAGCTGCATAATCATCACCAGGTGTTATACCTTCGATATTAAAGCGCCTATAGGCTGACTTTACCGGACCTTCACGGTCAAAAACGACGCAGGAGGCAACCGTATAATCTCCTTGCGTATGACTGATATCAAAACACTCCAATCGCTTAGGCACTTCCTGACAACCTAGCTCTTCCTGCAAGCTTAAAAATCGCGCATAAATACCCTGTTTATCAGCTAATTTAGTCGTTAACGCATTTTCTACATTAACACTAGCTATTTGTAGCCATTTAGCTCGATCACTGCGCACATTAGGCGAAATACCCACTGCGTGCCCTGCATGATCACTCAACACTTGAGCCAATAAAGCCATCTCTTCGGGTGTATGACTAACGATTAATTCATGCGGGATATTTTTATCTAAATAATATTGCGGAATAAAGGCCTGTAAAATATTTTCTGGTGTGTATTCATCGTTTATTTTAGGAAAAAAAGTTTTATTACCTAAATTTTGCCCATGACGAATAAAAAAGATTTGCACGCAAGCAATACCCGCTTTAGTTGCACAAGCGACAATATCCACATCCCCATGCTCACCCGAAACATAATTTTTCTCTAATATAGTGCGCAATTGGCTGATTTTATCTCTTACTAGAGCAGCTTGCTCAAATTCCAAATGCTTGGCTAAAGTATCCATACGCACAATGAGCTTATCAATTAATAAACTGCCCTTACCCTCTAAAAACAGCGTAGTATTTTTCACATCTTCAGCGTATTTTTCTTGGCTAATTAAATCCACACAAGGTGCGGTACAGCGCTCAATTTGATACTGTAAACAGGGTCTGGAGCGATTTTTATAATAAGAATCCTCACACTGTCTAACGGGAAATATTTTTTGTAATAACTTTAAAGTTTCGCGCACTGCACCTGCGCTAGGATAAGGCCCATAATAACTGCCTTTTTTCTTTTTAGCGCCGCGATGCGCAGTAATTTGCGGAAAATCCTGCTCAGTAGATATAAAGATATAAGGGTAAGATCGATCATCCCTTAAGCAAATATTGTAACGTGGTTTATGTCGCTTAATAAGCTGACTTTCAAGCAGTAATGCGTCAGCCTCTGTATGCGTTACGGTAATTTCTATACGCACAATTTTAGCAACCATCATTTGTTGCTTAGGGGATGCCGCACCTTTTCTGAAATAACTGGTGACGCGATTTTTTAAATTTTTAGCCTTACCTATGTAAATGATATCGCCTTTATCATTTAACATTTTATAAATACCGGGTAAACGTGTTAGATTTTTTAAAAACTCATCGATATCAAAGTCCTGTGTATCTAATTCCGTAGCCTCCACTTCCGTCATTTACAATATCTCATTAATCTTTACAAACATTCATCTGCCGTCGGTAATCGCGTTAACAAATCATCCCATTCAATTTGCACATCATCCAAAACAGAAATAGCTGTGCGACCAGTTAATTCAAGTATCTCAGCTTTACCATATTCGCCATGTTGCAAACGATAAATAGTTAATACCCGATCAATGGGATGAACGAGCCAGTATTCACGAACCCCATGCCGCTCATATAATTCACGTTTTTTAATTTGATCATGGCTGGCAGTTGAAGGCGATAACACCTCTAAAATCCAATCCGGCGCGCCACGCACTCCACGACGATCTAGTTTATTACTATCGCAAACCACCAAAACATCTGGCTGAACCACCGTATCTATACGCTCGTCAGCTTCATCATTTTTAGGTAGGCGCACATCAATCGGGGCAATAAACGCGCGACATTTCTTACCGGCTAAAGCTGAACGCAACTGAAAATAAACATCACCTACAACCTCTTGATGCTCTAAGTTTGGGGCAGGAGCCATAAAATAAGCTTCGCCATCAATCAACTCATAGTTATTATCTGGCCAATGCAAATAATCGCCGTAATAATGTTGTTCCGTATCTTTTAGTGCCAAGCCCATACTATTAACCTCTAGTAATTAGTTTAATCACAGCCAAATTGTAATCGTTTCCATAAAAATGAACCATAAAAAAAGGGCCTTTCGGCCCTTTTTTGTGTTGATAAGAAAAAACTAAGTGACTTAGCCTTCTTCTTTATCTACTTCTTTCATACTTAATCTTACGCGACCTTGACGATCAATTTCTAAGACTTTTACTTTAACAACATCACCTTCTTTCAACTTATCGCTAACTTTATCCACATGCTCATCAGTGATCTGTGAGATATGTACTAAGCCATCTTTACCTGGAAGAATAGTAACAAAAGCACCAAAGTCCATCAAACGCGCCACTTTACCTTCGTAAATCTTGCCCACTTCAACTTCAGCAGTAATTTCTTCGATGATTTTTCTAGCGGCTTCACCTGCGGCTTTATCAACAGAAGCAACATTAACCGTACCATCATCAGTCAAATCAACAGTTGCACCGGTTTGCTCGGTAATACCACGAATCGTAGCACCACCTTTACCAATGACCTCGCGAATTTTACTCGGATCAATTTTAAAAGTAATAATTCTAGGTGCAAAATCAGACATCTCTTCACGAGTGGTTGATAAGGCTTTATTCATTTCACCTAAAATATGCAAACGCCCCGCTTTCGCTTGATCCAAAGCAACACGCATAATCTCTGATGTAATACCGTCGATTTTGATATCCATTTGCAAAGCGGTAATACCCTTTGCAGAACCCGCTACTTTGAAATCCATATCGCCTAAATGATCTTCATCACCCACGATATCAGAAAGCACAGCAAATGCCTCACCTTCTTTAATCAAGCCCATTGCAATACCTGCAACTGGCGCTTTAAGAGGCACGCCGGCATCCATTAACGCTAAACTTGTACCACAAACAGAGGCCATAGAGCTTGAGCCATTAGATTCGGTAATTTCAGAAACCACACGAATCGTATATGGAAATTCAGCCATATCGGGCATTACAGCAGCAACACCACGTTTCGCTAAACGACCGTGACCAATCTCACGACGCTTTGGAGAACCAACAAAACCTGTTTCACCAACACTGTATGGAGGAAAATTGTAATGCAACATAAATGGTTCTTTATATTCACCAGCCAATGCATCAATAATTTGCGCATCACGTTCAGTACCTAATGTTGCAACCACTAAGGCTTGCGTTTCACCGCGCGTAAACAAGGCGGAACCATGAGTACGAGGTAACACACCCGTACGTACAGCAATAGGGCGTACTACATCCAAATCACGACCATCAATACGTTTTCTATCACTTAAAATTGCCGAGCGTACGACTCTTTTTTCAATTTCTTCAATAATGTCACGAATATTAGCTTCTTTATATTGCTCATCAGCCGTTAATTTCTCAACCACTGCTGCTCTAATAGCACTTAATGCATCTTGACGTACTAATTTTTCTGCAATTTGATAAGCAGTCGCAATAGGTGCTTCTACTTCAGTCGCAACAAGTATTTCTAATTCTGTATCTGCAACAGGTGCAACCCAGTTATATAGGGGAGTATTTACTTCAGCAGCAAATTCATTAATTGCCGTAATAGCAACTTGCATTTGTTCGTGACCAAATAACACCGAACCTAGCATGATTTCTTCGCTTAAATTATCCGCTTCAGATTCCACCATCAATACAGCATGACTAGTACCTGCAACCACTAAATCTAATAATGAATCTGCTAAACGCTCTTTACTTGGGTTTAAAATATATTCGCCATCAATATAACCCACACGCGCTGCACCAACAGGGCCATTAAAAGGCAAGCCCGATACTGCCAAAGCAGCCGAAGCCCCTAATAATGCTGGAATTTCTGGATCTACATCAGGGTTTAATGAAACAACGGTGATAATAATTTGAACTTCATTCGTATAGCCTTTCGGAAATAAAGGACGAATCGGTCGATCAACAAGGCGACATGTTAAAGTTTCTGTTTCTGTAGGACGACCTTCACGCTTAAAAAATCCACCGGGGATTTTTCCTGCTGCATACGCTTTTTCTTGATAATTGACAGTTAATGGGAAAAAATCCCCGCCATTGGCTTCTTTTTTTCCGACTACTGAGACTAAAAGCGATGTGCCTTCGACATCAATCATTACTGCACCGCTAGTTTGACGGGCAATTTCACCTGTTTCAATACTAACTAATTGTTGACCGTATTGAAATTCTTTTCTGATTGGTTTCAGATTCACTATTGTTTTCCTACGTGTTAAAAATTGGATTTAATTAGGTATTCAGTCCATGAATAAGGCAATAAAAAAGCGGTACAAAGTACCGCTTTTTTAACTTATAACTTACTTACGTAAACCTAGACGTGAAATTAGAGCTTTATAACGCTCTACTTCCGTTCTTTTTAAATAATCTAATAATTTACGACGCTGATTAACCATTCTCAATAACCCACGACGTGAATGATTATCTTTTTTATGTGTTGCAAAATGCGGTGTTAAATGAAGGATATGAGCGGTTAATAAAGCAACCTGTACTTCACATGAACCTGTATCTGACTCTGATAAACGATATTCTTCAACAACTGCTTTTTTTTGTTCTGCTGTAAATGGCATTTTAATCCCTATGATTAATGTAATAAGAGCTTTCACTCTGGTTAAATATGTTTCCACGATAGGGTGTAGAAACAAGAAATTTTCAATTCATTATAAATAATTTTCTGGGTTGTATTTTATCATCCATTAACATTTCCCCCAAGCCTAAAAACTTTTCATCATGATAAATTCGACAAACACCTAGCTTAGCCTCCGTTGTAGGATAAGCAATTTGCTGTCCTTGCTGAATTAAGTCAGCTTCAAACTGTGAAACAGAAACGGCTGGTATAGACTGCAAAGGCTGATCAACAGAGATTAATATAGACTCTAGCGGCTCACCTAGCTCTAACGCTTGTAATTGCTCAATAGTTCGCGCATCCGCCAACAAGAACTGCCCAGCCGCTGTACGGCGTAACTCTTTCACTGTGCCGCCGCAGCCTAAGTAATGACCGATATCTTCAGCTAGGGTACGAATATAGGTACCTTTAGAACAACACACATCCAGCGTTAATGTGTCTCCCGTAAAAGCAAGACATTCAATCGCATAAATCGTAATTTTGCGCGCCTTACGCTCAACGGTAATACCTTCACGAGCAAGCTCGTACAATTTTTTACCTTGATGCTTTAATGCCGAATACATAGGCGGAACTTGCTCAATCTCTCCAACGAAGCTCGCCAAACAATCCGCTAATTGCTGATCGCTTATTTCAGGCACAGCTTTAGTTTCTAAAACTGTACCATCAACATCCCCAGTATCAGTCATCACACCCAACTGAATAACTGTTTGATAACGCTTGTCATCCGCCAGCATATAAGCGGACACTTTAGTGCCCTCACCTAAACAAATTGGCAATAAACCTGTTGCCAAAGGATCTAAACTACCGGTATGGCCTGCTTTATTAGCATTATAGAGGCGTTTCACCTCTTGCATGGCCTTATTAGATGAAATACCCTGCCGCTTATCCAGCAAAATAATACCATGTATATCAAGCCCTTTTTTACGCCTAGCCATAACTTAATCTTGATCCTCTTCTGACTCAGGAGCCGCGGGAAATTGAGACAATAACTCCGATACCCGCATACCATTTTCAAAAGACGTATCATAATGAAACTTGATATAAGGCACACTACGCAAACGCATACGCTTACCTACCTCTGAGCGTATATAAGGTGCAGCTTCATTCAACAGCTTCACATTATCTTTTTGGCCTTGTTCATCTGCACCTAAAACAGTAATAAAAACTTTTGCCGAGGTTAAGTCTTTACTTAACTCAACCTCATTGACAGTAATAAATCCAATACGTGGATCTTTAATGCCTTGCTGCAAAATAATAGCTAATTCCTTCTGCATCTGCGATGAAACTCGCGAACTACGTTTAAACTCTCTAGCCATTATATTTCACGCTTCACTTCAAATCGCTCAAAAACCTCAATCTGATCACCGGCTTTAACATCGTTGTAATTCTTTACACCGATACCACATTCCATGCCCATTTTAACTTCGCTGGCCTCATCTTTATAGCGTCTCAATGACTCTAATTGCCCTTCATAAATCACCACGTTATCGCGTAAAACACGAATAGGTAAGCTACGTTTAACAAAGCCATCAATCACCATACAACCCGCAATCGCACCAAATTTTGGCGAACGGAATACATCACGCACCTCAGCCAGACCAACAATTTTTTCTTTAATCTCAGGAGCTAACATACCGTTAATCGATTTCTTAACTTCATCAATTGCATCATAAATGACACTGTAATAATGCAAATCAAGTTCTTTTTCAGCGATCAACTTTCTAGCGGTCGCATCGGCACGGACATTAAAACCGATCAAAATAGCACCTGACGCCAAAGCTAAATTAGCATCCCCTTCATTAATACCACCGACACCACCATAAACAACCTTAACTGAAACTTCATCATGAGATAAACTCACCAGTGACGAACGCAAGGCTTCTAAGCTACCCTGCACATCAGTTTTAATAATAATATTTAAATTAGATGTCTCACCAGCCGCCATTTTAGAGAACACTTCATCTAATTTTGAGGCCTGCTGAGCGGCATTACGCAATAATTTACTTTTATCTACCCTATGCTCCGCAAGTTCCCTTGCTGCTTTTTCATTAGTAACAACAATAAACTCATCACCTGCATTCGGCGTCCCTGATAAACCTAAGATTTCAACAGGCGTAGAAGGCCCTGCAATTCTGACACTTTCACCTAATTCATTAAACATCGCACGAACACGTCCGTATTCATGGCCACATAAAATAATTTGACCTTGCTCTAAAGTCCCTTTTTGCACCATAACGGTCGCAACCGCACCACGACCTTTATCAAGTCTTGATTCAACCACTAAACCAGATGCCTTGCCTTCTTTAGGTGCTTTTAACTCAAGAATTTCAGTTTGCAAAATCAAAGATTCAATTAACTCATCAACTCCCTCACCTGTTTTAGCGGAAACCTTAATGAATTGTACATCGCCACCCCATTCTTCAGGCAAAACATTCAATGTCGCTAATTCTTGCATCACTTTATCGGGATTAGCTTCTGGCTTATCCATTTTATTCATAGCGACAATAATGGGCACATTGGCAGCGCGAGCATGCTCAACCGCCTCTTTTGTTTGCGGCATAACGCCATCATCAGCCGCGACCACGATAATAACAACGTCAGTTACATCAGCACCACGAGCACGCATTGCTGTAAATGCAGCATGTCCCGGCGTATCTAAGAAAGTAACCGACCCATGATCAGTCACGACTTGATAAGCACCAATATGCTGCGTAATACCACCCGCTTCACCATGAGCAACACGTGTTTTACGAATATAATCTAATAACGATGTTTTACCATGATCAACATGACCCATAATTGTAACAATCGGCGCTCTAGCAAATTCTTGACGGTCATCTGCTTCAGTATGCTCAGCCAACATACCGGTTTCATGATCATCTTCATTAGTCATGATCGGATTATGCCCCATCTCTTCAACCAAAATGACCGCTGTTTCCTGGTCTATGCTTTGATTAATGGTGGACATAATGCCTAATTTCATTAAGTGCTTAATCACTTCAGCAGCCTTAACACTCATTTTTTGAGCCAACTCTGCAACAACAATATTTTCTGGAATTTTAATATCTTTAGCTGCAACCTCAGTTGGCATTGCAAACGCATGCTTAGCATCAGAAGCAAACTGATGCTCGTTGCTATTACTACTACGGCCTGTTGTTTTCTTACGTCCTTTTTTGCCATAAGCCGCTTTCGCGCCGCCCGCTGGCTTATCCGCTCTTCTGTGCACAGTCGTCGCGGGCTTATCAGCATTTCTACCACCGCCCGGCACAGCAACAACCACATCAGGTTTTACAGCCCCTGCCGCTGGTTTTCTTCCCGCACCACCTGCAGCTGGCTTTCTTGCAGAACCACCACCCGCCTTTCTTTCAGCCGCTATTTTTTTAGCTGCCGCTTGTTTTCTTACTTTTTCGGCATTACGCTCAACCGAGTCTTCCAGCCTTTTTGCCTTTTCAGCAACAAGTCGCTCTTCTTCAGAAACTTTATTTTTCTTTTCAATCTCAGCGCGCGCATCATCATCTACTTTTTTCTGAGCAGCCACTTTAGCATCTGCTTCAGATTTCTCTCTTGCTGATGCTTCTCTATGTAACTCCTCTACAGCCTCTTGCTTTTGTGCATGCTCATCAAGATCTTGCTTTACACGCGCCAATTCAACTCGTGCCTCTTCAGTCATGGCATCTTCACGCTTAATATAAGTCTTTTCTTTTTTGACTTGAATATTAATTGTTTTAGCATCTTTACCTGGCACAGTCCCTTGCTTAAGCGAGGTCACTGTACGACGCTTTAAAACCACTTTTTTAGCACCTGTATCCTCAACATCGTCTTTACCATGACGCTTACGCAAATGGGCTAATAAAGACATTTTTTCCTCTTCAGTGATGGTATCAATCTCACTATGCGCAGAAATCCCCGCCTCTTTCATTTGCTCTAATAATCGCTCCAGAGGTATCCCAACTATGCCAGCTAATTCTTTTACTGTTTTATCACTCATTATTCAACCTCTCCGTTATCAATAGCAAACCAGGGTTCGCGTGCTTTCATAATCAATTTAGCGGCTATTTCCTCAGTTATGCCTGAGAACTCAAGCAAATCATCAACTGCTTGTTCCGCCAAATCATCCATCGTTATAATCCCTTTACTTGCCAACTCATGAGCCAGCTCGTCAGTCATCCCCTCCATAGCCAAAATGTCTTCAGCGGGCTCCGCTGTTTCAATTTTTTCTTCTGACGCAATTGCATTAATCAGCAGTATATCTTTCGCTCGTGATCGCAAGGTTTCAACTAACTCCTCATCAAAACCATCGATTTCCAGCATTTCACTACTTGGGACATAAGCAATTTCTTCGACTGAGTTAAAGCCAACCTCAACAAGCACGGTTGCAATGTCCTGATCAACATTTAATTGCTCAACAAATAGCTGCACCAATTTACCCAATTCTTCCTGAGTATCTTTATTGACTTGGTCAGCATCACGAACATTCAATTCCCAGCCAGTTAATTCCGTTGCTAAACGAACATTCTGCCCACCACGGCCAATTGCCTGAGACAAACTATCTGAAGAAACAGCAACATCCATTGTATGCTTATCTTCATCAACGACTATAGACTCAATTTCTGCGGGAGACATGGCATTGATAACAAACTGCGCTTCATTTTCATTCCATAATATGACATCAATACGTTCGCCATTTAACTCATTAGAAATCGTCTGAACCCTTGAACCACGCATCCCTACGCACGCTCCTACCGGATCAATACGAGGATCATTACTGCGCACCGCCACTTTAGCTCTTGAGCCAGGGTCACGCGCCGCACCTAGCACATCAATCATACCCTCGCCTACTTCTGGCACTTCCAATCTAAATAAAGCCAACACAAACTCAGGCGCTGTTCGACTAACAAATAATTGTGGCCCGCGAACTTCAGTACGCACCTCTTTTAAATAACCGCGAATTCGATCACCGACTCGAACCGTTTCTCTTGGAATCATATGCTCGCGCGGTATAAATGCATCCGCATTACCGCCCAAATCTATATAAACACTACCTTTTTCGATACGCTTAATAACACCGGTAACCAATTCACCGACTCTATCTATATAAGCATCAGCAACTTTTTTACGCTCAGCTTCACGCACCTTATGAATAATAACCTGTTTTGCTGCCTGTGCTGAAATTCGCCCAAACTCGACTGACTCTACTTCATCTTCAATAAAATCACCAACTTCAATATCTGGCTCATCTATTTGCGCAACCTGCAATGCAATCTGTGTCGTAGGAAATTCAATTTTACCTTGAAACTCATTACTTTCTTCAACCACTTGCCAGCGCCTAAACGTTTGATAGTCACCGGTTACACGATTAATAGCAACGCGTATTTTAACAGGGAACTCGTAACGTGAAACGGTCGCACTTTCCAAAGCAGACTCTATCGCTTGAAAAACAACGTCTTTATCAATATCTTTTTCATTAGAAAAAACATCAACTATCAATAAAATTTCTTTATTTGCCACTAAGACCCCCTTAAATTGAATAGTCTGGCTCTAGGCGCGCCTTAGACATCGCCTGAAATGGAACTGTATAAACTTGACCATCCTGTTGAAGATAAACATTACCCTCTTCAACTTTCTCGATCAAACCTGTTATATTTCGTCTGCCATCTACAGGCTTAAATAAATTAACTTTAGCCTTATGACCAATAAACTGCTCGAAGTGCTCTATCTTAAATAGCGGCCTGTCCATGCCTGGCGATGAAACTTCTAAATTATATTCACCTGCAATAGGGTCTTCAACATCCAGCACCCCACTTATCTGATGGCTCACGGCGGTACAGTCTTCCATGCCCACACCTTGCTCTCTATCGATAAAAATACGTAGCAATCCATGCTTAGGATGAGGATTGTATTCAACCCCAACACACTCATACCCCAGACCTTCCACGACCGGCTCTATTAATTTAAGCAAATTTTCAGGAGCTTGCTTCATCACGCCTCACTTTCTTACACACATAAAAAAAGAGGCCATAGCCTCTTCCATTGAAAACCGAATATATAACTTCTTAACTAGAAACTAGAAACATAAAAGCCCCTAAAAAGGGGCCTTTAAAATATCTGGTAGCGGGGGCAGGATTTGAACCTACGACCTTCGGGTTATGAGCCCGACGAGCTACCAAGCTGCTCCACCCCGCGATTGATTTGACAATGATAGACTACTAATCGTTTTCTAGCAAGCTTAATTTAAAATTAAACTAAAGCCATCAAAACCAACCCGGCAAAAACACCTGCAAGAACATCATCCAGCATAATACCAAAACCACCTGAGACCTGCTGATCTACCCATTTAATAGGCCAAGGCTTAATAATATCGAAGACTCTAAATAAAATAAAGCCTATCATTAAATTCTGCCATGAAAAAGAAACGAACCACATAGTAATTAATAAACCGGCAATTTCATCCCAAACAATACCGCCAAAATCATGCTCCCCAAGTAAATCAGCAGCCTGCCCACAAATCCAAACACCTAATACAGAACAGAATACCGTCACTGCACTATAAATAATGAAATCAGCCTGCACTAACAACAAATAAATCGGTACTGCCGCCAAAGTCCCAAAAGTACCCGGCGCTTTTTTCGCTAACCCAGAACCAAAACCAAAGGCCAGACATAACACGGGATTAGTCAATATCTCTTTAATCGTTAATTGATTTTTTCCTATTTTTCTCATGAGTCCCACTCTATTTTTATGAAAAATGCTCGAAGCCGCCTATGACAAAATCAGACACCCGCCCTTCACGCACAAGCCTTAATCCTTGCTCTTGCTCAATAATACCAATACAGGTACAGTCAATATTTATTTTCCCTATATTTTCTGGCGCAATCGTAAAACACAACTCGTAATCATCGCCCGCTATCAAAGGCATTCTCCAGTCATGCGTAGCACTTATATATTCAAACACCGCACTAGACACAGGAATATCCTGATAATCAAGACTAGCACCTACTCCACTTTTCTCTAAAATATGCCCTAAATCAGCCGCCAAACCATCGGAAATATCCACGCAGGCATTTGCTACAGAGCGAATAGCCAAACCTTCAGCTACTCTTGGCTCTGGCATATTAAATCGCCGTAAAGCTTGCAAGTCGTCAGCACATACATAACCTTGTTTAATTTTCAAGCCCAGACCTGCATCACCTATACAGCCCGTCACATAAATCAAATCACCGACCTTTGCCGCAGAGCGAAGTAACGCTTGCTGCTTAGGTACTAAGCCCATTGCTTGAATCGTTAAGGTCAAAGACCCGGATGTAGTATCGCCGCCAATCAAATCAACTGCATATTTATCAGCCAGAGAAAACAACCCCTGAGCAAAACGCTCCAACCATAACTCATCAACTTTTGGCATAGTCAAAGCCAAGGTTACCGAAACTGGTTCAGCGCCCATACTTGCCAAATCACTTAAATTTACAGCCAATAACTTGTATCCCAGATGAACCGGATCTACATCGACAAAAAAATGCACGCCTTCAACCATAGTATCAGCAGTAATTGCCAGTTCAAAACCTTCTGGCACAACAAGTAGCGCACAATCATCCCCTACAGATAATTGCGTACTTCCCTGCTTTGCAGGGCGTGTAAAAAATCGCTTAATTAAATTAAACTCCGTCAATACCATATTTTTAATTTTTCTGTAATTGCTGCAACGCCTTATTTCGTTCCTGCACCTGACGCTCCATATCTAAAAGCTTACCCCTTAAATCATCCGACCTATCCGGTGAATAAATTTTTCCCGTCTTATTGGGTTCTTCGACTTTTTGTAATTGAAAATGCAGTGACTCATTCGACATCTTTATTTTCTTAGGCGCTTCTTCTTGCCTCGCTGGCTCAAGAGAGTCATCAACATTAACTTTGGGCGCGACGATTTGCTCTAGCGACTTTTCTGACGCCAAAATACGCTCTTGCCGAAACGCCTGCAAATCCTGTTCTTTAATATATTTGTTTTTTACTAAAAACCTCGTTTCCGCCTTCTCAGGACAATCACCTTTTTTATAGGTCACCTTGCCATTGAACTCACACTTAGTAATAGCCTGTATAGATTGCACAAAACCAAACAACAAAAAAGCAATTACAAGTCGCATATACCCACCCGAAGAAACAAAATCAAGCACTTTAACACATAAAAACTTAGCACCAGCTCCCCCCCCTAAATATGAACCCTATTTTCCTGAAACCCAAACAGAACTCAAATTCAGCGCTTTTTTCATTTTAGCTGCATACACTGTGGCTTGAGTTTTATTTTTAAATCCGACGACTCGTATTACAAACCACTCAACACCATTTACATCGACAGGTGCGACTTCTGCAGGAATACCTTTTTGCTTATATTCTTGCACTTTTTTGTCGGTATACCAACGCTGCTTAAAAGACACTAAATTTACCACCCATTCAGGAACAGCAACACGTTTAACCAGCTTGCGAGAAGCTGCTTTAGGCGTCGCTTTTGCACTCTTCAAACTCGCTATTTTAGCCTCAATCGCAGCTAACTTTTCATTGATATTCACAAACTGCTTATCCACTACCTGTTGGATTTCTTCCGTATTTATAGCATTCACTTGCCCTTGCAAAGCATTTAAACGCTCAGGCATATCATTAACCAGCGCTTGCATGCTTTGTACACTAAGCTGCAAACCCTCCATGCTTGCACCATTGGGTTCAACCAAAGCGATCGCCGATGCAGCCAAACGATCCTCAATATCCATCACACTCCCTTGCATCTGCTCAACATTTGACGACAAACCTAAATTCAAAATAATAACCGCAACACCTACTACCAACGCTAATATGCCAATAACTAAAGCACTAACACTCCATATTCTAAGCTTCTTATTTGCCTCATCTAATTCCCTATTAGCTCGTTTTTGCTCCTTAACTGCTTGATCCAAAGCCTCAGAAGCATTAAGCCCCAACTTCAAAGCAGTCAACTCGCTTTCTATCTGAGCCATTCTTGCACTTTGCTCATCATGTGCCACCGCTGAATTTTTAAGATCAGCGGTCATCACTGGAGTAACACTCTCTCGAATAATTTCAGATTCTGCAGCAGGAATAGACCTTACAGACTCGGCAGCAGGTGATAACACCTCTACTTTAAAATCATCATCGTCAGCAGAAAGATCAAAATCAGCTAATAAAAAATCATCAATTTCAGCCATACTTTCAACACTATCAGCTACTGACTGCGCCTTTTGCTGCATAGCGGCATCAATTCCCTCTTGCTCAGCTAACAACTCATCAGCAAATGCACTCATGTCATCGTCAGTAAGCACGGATTCCGGCTCTGGGCTAGATGGCTTTTCAAGCTCTACCGGGTCATCGCCAAACTCATCAATTTCTTCAAAAACATCAGGCTGCTGCGTTTCTTGTAGCAACGCATCAACTTTCCGCTCTGGCTTAGCAACAACGCCATCTAACAAAGAATCAACTAAATCATCAACACTTTCAGAGGAGTCCTCATCCAACACTTCAGCATCTTGACTATCGCCTAACAAACGATTGATCGCCTCATCACTATCAAATATATCTTGTTCATCATCCATTTGATCAGCAGTATCCTGCAGCATTTTATCCAAATCATCATCGAAACTGCTATCAGCGTGCTTATCTTGCCCAGAATCAGCCATTTCCTTTACCTCTTTCACAACAAATCTAATTAAATTGATTTTAGTATCAAATCAAAACTCTAATAATGCAATTTATAGCGACTAATAGTTGCTTTTATAAAGCGCTTATACTGACAAATAACCCTCCCCATGCCAAGCAATTTATATTCACGCATCTTTTCACATTTATGCTACGCTAAAGTAATATAAGTATTTCTAAACGCATAAGGAAGCCAGCATGTCTAGTGTCACCCTAGGTAATCCCGTACCCAATGTTGAATCGGTCTCTACTGGAAATAAATCCATCCAGCTATCCGACTACCAAGGTAAATATCTTGTTTTGTACTTCTACCCCAAAGACAACACGCCCGGCTGCACGACTGAAGGACAAAACTTTCGCGACAAAATAGCTGAATTTACCGCATTAAATACTGTAATTTTAGGCGTTTCTCGCGATAGCGTGCGTGTACACGAAGGCTTTAAAACAAAACAATGTTTTCCGTTTGACCTACTTTCCGATCAAGAAGAAAAATTATGCACTTTGTTTGACGTGATTAAAATGAAGAATATGTACGGCAAACAAGTACGCGGCATAGAACGCAGCACTTTTTTAATCGACCCCAATGGCATATTAATTCACGAATGGCGCAAAGTGAAAGTCAAAGTACATGTCGATGAAATACTGCAAATTTTAAATCAGCTAGGAGCATAAATATGAATATTAACGCTAACAAAAAATTATTCGTTTTAGATACCAATGTATTGATGCATGACCCTGCGGCCTTATTCCATTTTCAGGAACACAACATATTTATCCCTATGATCGTTCTTGAAGAACTTGATCATGCAAAAAGAGGTGTGACTGAAGTTGCCAGAAATGTGCGTCAAGTTAGTCGCTTTATTGATGACTTATTAAAAGGCACAAATCAGGAAGACATCAAAGACGGACTACCTCTTTCACCGCTACAAAGCTCCGGACAAAAAGAAAATGCCTTAGATGGTCGGTTATTTTTTCAAACGCGACAAATGACCTCAGAACTGCCCGCATCAATGCCAGGCAGCCTAGCGGATAATTCAATTCTCAGTATTGTTCTAGCCTTAGCCAAAGACTATCCAGATACGCAAGTTATCTTAGTCTCTAAAGATATTAATATGCGCATCAAAGCAGCAGCGCTAGAAATTAAAGCAGAAGATTATCATAGCGACCAGACACTCGACGATATTGACTTACTTTACAGTGGCTCAACCGCCTTACCCGAAGACTTTTGGGAAACTCACGGCACTAAAATGGAGTCATGGATAGAAGACGGACATACCTACTATAAATTAGAAGGCCCTCTCGTTGCGAGCTGGTTTCCCAGCCAATATTTATATATAGAAAATGGCTCAGATTCCGATTTTGAAGCTATTGTGCGTAGCATTGACAATGAAACAGCGACCTTAGAACTAGCCAAGAATTACCGCGAAGGTCACCATATGACATGGGGAATTAACGCTAAAAATAGGGAACAGAATTTTGCCCTTAATGTCTTAATGGATCCAGAAATTGATTTTGTCACTTTACTCGGCACCGCTGGCACTGGAAAAACACTGCTCGCCTTAGCCGCAGGTCTAGCACAAACTATGGATGACAAAACTTACAAAGAAATCATTATGACTCGCGAAACAGTTCCTGTAGGCGAAGACATTGGATTTTTACCCGGTACCGAAGAAGAAAAAATGACACCATGGATGGGTGCTTTAATTGATAACCTTGAATTACTAGGTGATCAAACAGAAAACAGTGATTGGGAACAAAATGTCACAAAAACAATTGTCATGAACAAAATAAAAATTCGTTCACTTAATTTTATGCGGGGGCGAACCTTTTTAAATCGCTACTTGATTATTGATGAAGCACAAAACCTAACCCCCAAACAAATGAAAACGCTCATTACCCGCGCAGGGCCGGGCACAAAGATAGTGTGCATTGGTAACTTATCACAAATTGACACGCCCTATTTAACCGCCACGAGCTCAGGCTTAACTTATATCGTAGATAAATTCAAATCATGGGAACACAGCGCCCATATCACCCTAAAACGGGGTGAGCGCTCACGCTTAGCAGACTATGCTTCAGAAATTTTATAAAAAAACTGCTAAATTATTTTATTACATGCAAATCCAGTGGATAATAGGCAATACGCTGGATTTGACATATTGCAATAACAGCGCTAATTTCGCGGGTTGATTTTAAAACCCACTACTTTTTATATTACAACTCGCTATATAGCCACTTTCTAAGAGTCACCAATGGAAGAATTTCACCGTATTAGTCGTCTACCGCCTTATGTTTTTAACATTGTTAATGAATTAAAAGCAAAAGCACGAGCGCAAGGCGAGGACATTATCGACTTCGGCATGGGCAACCCAGACCAGCCTACTCCCCAACATATTGTTGATAAAATGGTGGAAGCAACGCTGCGTGGCGACACGCATCGTTACTCCGTATCTAAAGGCATCCCTAGACTGCGACGCGCCATTACCAAGTGGTATAAAACGCGCTTTGACGTCGATTTAGACCCAGAAACAGAAGCCATCGTCACTATTGGCTCAAAAGAAGGCTTAGCGCATTTAGCTTTGGCGACTTTAGGGCCTGGTGACACAGTCATGGTTCCCAATCCTGCCTATCCAATCCACCCTTATGGTGTAGTGATTGCTGGTGCAGATTTACGTCACGTAAAAATGACCCCAGACGTAGATTTTGTTGAAGAACTGCATAAAGCAATAGCTGAATCTTGGCCTAAGCCTAAAATGCTGATTCTTAACTTTCCGGGCAACCCGACAGCACAATGTGTCGATCTGGATTTCTTTGAACGTATCATCGAAGTCGCTAAAGAACATAAAATATGGGTGGTACATGATATTGCTTATGCCGACATCGTATTTGATGGCTACGTAGCCCCCTCTATTCTACAAGTACCTGGCGCCAAAGAGGTTGCCGTGGAATTTTTTTCAATGTCGAAAAGCTACAATATGCCTGGTTGGCGCGTAGGCTTTATGTGCGGAAATCCGGAATTAGTTGCTGCACTGGCACGCATTAAATCCTACTTAGATTATGGCATGTTCACGCCTATTCAAATCGCAGCAATTGCCGCACTAGAAGGCCCGCAAGATTGTGTGACTGAAATTTGCGCCATGTATAAAGAACGTCGCGATGTACTTTGCGATGGTCTGAACTCAATTGGCTGGAAAGTAGAAAAACCCAAAGCAACGATGTTTGTCTGGGTTCCCATTCCCGATTTTTATAAAGAAATGGGCTCTATTGAATTCGCAAAAAAGCTCATTACTGAAGCAAAAGTAGCGTGCTCTCCGGGTATCGGCTTTGGACAATTTGGCGATGACCATGTACGTTTTAGTTTAATTGAAAATGAACATCGTACACGCCAAGCCTTACGTGGTATTCGATCCATGTTTAAAAAAGATGGTCTAATTTAAAAATCATCAATGTTAGCCTCTACATAAACACAGAGGCTAACAGCACAAATATTCATTATTAATGCTCAGGAGTTTAATTTGAAGCCAGTAAAAATAGGCGTTTTAGGTTTAGGTACTGTCGGTGGCGGTACAGTTAACGTCTTAAAACGTAATGCCAAAGAAATTTCACGCCGCGCCGGCAGAGAGATCATCATCACCCGCGCCTCGGCAAGAGACCTCACTCTTGATCGTCTGTGCGACACCCAAGGCATCACCCTAAGCACTGACCCTTACGAAATCATTAATGACCCTGAAATTGAAATTATTTTAGAGTTAATTGGTGGAACTGGCTTAGCTAAAGAACTGACATTACAAGCGATAGCAAACGGTAAGCATGTGGTCACCGCTAATAAAGCGCTCATTTCTCTGTTTGGTAACGAAATTTTTGCCGCCGCAAGCAAAGCCAACGTCATGGTCGCTTATGAAGCTGCTGTTGCTGGTGGGATTCCTATCATCAAAGCTATCCGTGAAGGTCTTAGCGGCAATCAGATCAACTGGATAGCCGGCATTATTAATGGCACTGGCAACTTTATTCTCACAGAAATGCGCGATAAAGGTCGTGAGTTTGCAGATGTACTTAAAGAAGCGCAAGCCCTAGGCTACGCAGAAGCAGATCCCACTTTCGATGTCGAAGGTATTGATGCGGGACATAAACTCACCATCCTAGCCTCAATTGCTTTTGGCATTCCGTTACAATTCGAAAATGTTTACACTGAAGGTATCACTAAAATTACGCGCGAAGATATCAAATACGCAGCTAATTTAGGCTATCGTATTAAACATTTAGGCATTGCACGCAAAACAACAAAAGGCATTGAACTAAGAGTTCACCCAACATTAATCCCTAAACGACGCTTAATTGCCAATGTTGATGGCGTCATGAACGCCGTACTCGTGCATGCCGACGCTGTTGGCCCAACCTTATATTATGGTGCCGGTGCCGGCTCAGAAGCAACAGCCTCTGCCGTCGTTGCAGATGTTGTAGATGTAGTACGTGCGCTCACTTTACATGCTAAAAACAGAGTACCTCACCTCGCCTTTCAAGAAGATGCGATTGCTGATTTACACATCTTGCCACAAGATGAAATCGAAACAGCCTATTATCTGCGCTTAATGGTAGAAGATAAACCGGGGGCATTAGCACACATCACGCATATCTTAGCCGAGAAAAACATTAGCATTGAAGCCGTCTTGCAAAAAGAAGCGCCTGAAGAACAAACCATTGTGCCGCTTATCATGCTAACGCAAAAAACCATCGAAAAAGAAATGAATGCCGCCATTGCTGCAATAGAAAACCTATCATCTGTTACCGGTCAGGTAACACGAATCCGACTTGAAACATTAGGATAATTACCCATGTCAACACATACACGTTACACCGGCTTAATTGAACATTATAGAGATCGCCTTCCTGTCAGCGATTCAACACGCATTATCAGCTTAGGCGAAGGTAATACACCGCTTATTGAGCTACATAACATTCCTAGATTAATTGGCAAGAATGTTAAAATTTACATTAAATACGAAGGTTTAAATCCAACAGGTTCTTTTAAAGATCGGGGCATGTGCATGGCTGTCACTAAAGCCGTTGAAGACGGTAGTCAAGCCATCATTTGCGCATCGACAGGCAACACTTCAGCCGCAGCGGCGGCGTATGCCGTACGCGCAGGCATTAGAGCTTTTGTTTTAATCCCTGAAGGCAAAATTGCCCAAGGTAAATTAGCGCAAACCTTAATGTATGGTGCACAAATCATCCAAATCAGAGGTAATTTTGACGAAGGCATGAGCTTGGTTAAGCAAGTCGCAGATCATGCGCCTGTGACTATCGTTAACTCAATCAACCCATTCCGAATCGAAGGTCAAAAAACAGCGGCATTTGAAATTGTTGATGAATTAGGCAGAGCGCCTGACTTCCATTGCTTGCCTGTGGGAAATGCCGGCAATATCACGGCTTACTGGAAAGGTTATAGCGAATACGCTAAAGAAACTAACGGACTTGCAGCTATCAGCAACAACACACCCGTTATGTGTGGCTATCAAGCAGCAGGTGCAGCACCGTTTACCGCAGGAAAAATGATTGACAACCCGGAAACAATTGCTACCGCGATCCGTATCGGTCATCCGCAGTCTTGGGATTTAGCGTGGAATGTGCAAAAAGAATCAGGAGGCTGGTTTGATAGCTTTTCTGATGAAAAAATCCTTGCCGCACAAAAAATGCTCTCTGCTTACGAAGGTATTTTCTGTGAGCCAGCGTCAGCAACTTCATTAGCAGGCGCGATTAGTGATATTGCGTCAGGTAAAATCCCTGAAGGTAGCACAATTGTTTGCACCTTAACCGGCAATGGATTAAAAGACCCTGATACGGCAATTCAACAATGTACCGACACACATCCAGTATCAATTGACGCATCATTAGATGCTGTGAAAAAAGCAATTCTGGATAATATGTAAGTATAAAATTTAGGGTGGGCACAATGCCCGCCCTATTTCCATTGAGAAGCTTTATGCCATTCTAAGGCGGAACACACCTTAGGCATCAAAATTCAGATTATCCACTTAAAGCAAAACCTATTAACATTTGTAGTATCCACCTTTAGCCCCAGCTCCTTACACACAAATTTATAAGTAACTGATTTTAAATCAGATTTATTTTTTACGAATTACTTTTAAATCAAAAAGTTACAGACTTGTGTGTAAGGTTATGCCTTTAGCCCACTAATAATGCTAAGCGTCTACTTCTAAAAGCTGGCTAAAGCCACGCTCCTGTATATTAAATACACCGCTAAAAACACAAAATTATTTATTGTTTAACCTAATTGTTTACACCTGAATTCAAGTCATAAGTGCATAACCCAATAAATTTTTAACATCAATGCCAGTCAGTTTTTCAATTATTGCCATCTGGAAAGCATCCATCCGGAAAGCATATAGTTGGGAGAGAACTGGGTACTTTAGAAACAACAACTTCTTTACAATACCGATCTAAAGGCTGATTTTTTTTCATGCATCAGTGCACCTAAAATTAAAAAACTTGAACATCGAGTATAAAAACCTTTTCTTTTTTCTGAAAGTTGAGTATCATATACATTCTTACGGAGAGGTGGCTGAGTGGCCGAAAGCGGCGGTCTTGAAAACCGTTGAGGGTTTATCCCCTCCCAGGGTTCGAATCCCTGCTTCTCCGCCATTTATGGTAGTAAGACGCTGATTTATATAGGTTTTTAGAGCTAATTTATTTCGACATCAAAAAAGATACAACTGAAGTACCCTCGGCTTTTCCTGTAATACCTTCTTTGCCTTTTCGGGCTACACTAATCCACAATATTATAGTCGAATCAACGAATAAGATTATTGACTTAGCGTTATTACGGCTATTTTTATATTTCCATTCAGTACCTTCAATAAGCACCCAACTTATGAAGCCTTTATTTATCTTTAGCAATTACTCAATAGCATAAAAGTCTACACCAGAGCGAAGGTTCCCAGTAGCGCCCTTTCTGGCTCTTTTGAAAAGTGAGCGGGTAATCTACAATTGACAGGACTACTTCATCTCGGCGTTAGCGCATAAATAACCGTCAAGCTGGATTTTACCTATCCCCCTAATTTTTAGGCGAGCGCATCCACAACAATAGACTTTGGCATACCCAGATAGGTCATAATATTCATGACCGCTATTCGAGCATAAACTTCAGTCACCTGTGTTTCAAATATCCGTGAAGCAACTTTCCAGATTGTTAGATCGCCTCGTTAAACAAGTGATTTATCATATTCCGACCAATTGGTCACTCGACTTTTTGACGTGCTCTGCTGCATTGTCAGAATTATTAATTGAAGAACTCATAACAGACTCCTAAAAATTCCTGAGGTCATTAATAGCGATTAAATCACTTTTTTGCTATTTATGCTCCAACGCCTTGGAAAAGTATTATTAGCTGAAAAAAAAGTCAAATCAATAATGGTATTCTAGAAAGCTTGAACTCAGTTACCCAAGCAGCAAAAAGAAAAACGAGAGGATATAAAGTAAATCACTTCAAAAGAACTACTTATTCTTTGCGCTCATTATATTGATCCACCAAAGTTTTAAACTTCCTGAATTATTAAAATCAACATCATTACATTTATAGTATAATTAAAAAATTTTCATTTTCAGAGTTTGGATACTATGTCAGATACCAAAAAGGTTGTTTTAGCTTATTCGGGTGGGTTGGATACTTCAGTTATTTTGAAGTGGTTGCAAGATGAGTACGATTGCGAAGTCGTTACCTTTACTGCAGATTTAGGACAAGGCGAAGAGGTTGAACCTGCTCGCGCGAAAGCCAAATCTTTGGGTATTAAGGAAATTTACATTGATGATTTGCGTGAAGAATTCGTGCGTGATTTCGTTTTCCCTATGTTCCGTGCCAATACTATTTATGAAGGGGAGTATTTATTAGGTACTTCAATTGCACGTCCATTGATTTCTAAGCGTCTTATTGAAATTGCCAATGAAACCGGTGCGGATACGATTTCTCATGGCGCAACAGGCAAAGGTAATGATCAGGTGCGTTTTGAGCTAGGGGCTTATGCTTTACGCCCTGATATTAAAGTGATTGCACCTTGGCGCGAGTGGGATTTGAATTCCAGACAAAAATTACTGGCTTATGCTGAGAAACACGGCATTCCTGTAGAAATGAAAAAAGGCAAGGCATCGCCTTATTCTATGGATGCTAATTTATTACATATTTCTTATGAAGGCGGCATTCTTGAGAATCCTTGGGCAGAGCCAGAAGAAGACATGTGGCGCTGGAGTGTTTCTCCTGAAAATGCACCTGATCAAGCGACTTATATAGAATTGACTTATGCCAAAGGAGACATTGTTGCTATTGATGGTGTGGCGCACTCACCTGCTGAGGTTTTGAGCAAATTAAATACAATCGGTGGTGCGAATGGCATTGGTCGTTTGGATATTGTTGAAAATCGTTATGTAGGTATGAAATCTCGCGGCTGTTATGAAACACCCGGTGGTACGATTATGATGCGTGCACATAGAGCGATTGAATCATTAACATTAGATCGAGAAGTGGCACATTTAAAAGATGAGTTGATGCCACGTTATGCAACTCTAGTTTATAACGGTTATTGGTGGAGTCCAGAGCGTAAAATGTTACAGACAATGATTGACCAATCGCAATTAACGGTAAATGGTAAAGTAAATCTTAAGCTTTATAAAGGTAATGTAACTGTCGTGGGTCGTATGTCTGATACAGATAGCTTGTTTGATGAGGCTATTGCCACTTTTGAGGATGATGAGGGCGCTTATAATCAAAAAGATGCTGAAGGCTTTATTAAGTTGAATGCGCTAAGACTACGCATTGCAGCGAAGAAATTAAAATAAGTTAACAAGAAATCCTGCTCACTGCAAAGTGATCGGGATTTTTTTTGTGAATTTTGTATAATAGAGTGACAATTTATCTTTAAGGGAAGTCTTAAATGAGCGACCTACGCAAGAAAAAAGAAAATAATAAAGTGCGTGACGTGGCTGTTTTGAATTCACACACTCAATTGAGTGTGTTGAAAATGAACCGGTTGGTATTGGCTGTTATTATCGGCTTGATGGTAGCCGTTATTTTTATGGGCATATTGTTAATGCCTGAAAATGAAATTGTAACAAGATCTGCGCAAGCCCATAAATCAACTGAGCTACATGACGTACAGATGAATCCTGTAATATCAGCTGAAGTAGATGCATTGAAATCTCAATTGGTCGGATTGGTTAGTGGATCGATTGAAAGCAAGTTAAAGATACTGGAAGATGGCTTAAAAGCAGGGACTATTTCCGAGATAGGTTTAGATACGATTGAAGCATTAAAAGACGACTTGGTGGTATTAAGAACCTATTCTGAAACAGGAGCGGGGCGTTTAATCGCGCAAAAGTATTTACAAGAAGCGAATAAAGCTGAAAATAAAGATTTAGCTCAAGAAGTTTCTCAGCTTAGAAGTCTGATTTATTTTCTTATTACTTCTTGTGGATTGATGGTTGCTGCTGTCGCTAGTGTTTGGGTGCGTAGGAAGTATGCATTAATGCATGATGCTAATGAACAAAAGAAAATATCTTAAAGTAGATCATGGCTTTAGCCCGCCTTTTAACACATAAATAAGGCGAGCTATAAAGCCATACCCTACAAAATAAGCACTTTGGCGCATAAAAAAGGTCGCTTCATTTCAAAATGAAGCGGCCTTTTTTTGAGCGATTGTTAAGCTTATTTACTTAAGAATTTATATACAGCTGCAATTGCTTGATCTTCTGTGTAGCCAGCTTTTTTAACTGGACCAACAGCCATGATTGCCGCCATTGCTTTAGGCATACCATTTTTCCCTTCTTTCAAAGTTTTAGAGAAGCTTTCTTCTGATAATTCGCCTGCTTTAATTAGTGCCGCTAACTGTGGGTTAGAAGCGATATCATGACAAGCGCCACAACCACGACCAAAAGCACGATCGTAGATTTTGCTACCTACTTCCATTTCTTCATCAGCAGACGCTTGAGCACTTAGACCTAGTAAAGCAACGGTTGAAACAGCTAATAGTAATTTTCTCATTTTGACCTCTTATTATTGTAAAACAACCATGTTTGCCTATTGAAAGATGCCAAGGCTTGCATGATAAGGAAATCGATAATTGTTAAATCATAAATAATTTAGACTGATTTATCAAATAATCTTTGTACATTATATCAAGGAATTTCTATTTTTTCCAAAGTTGTAAATAGCCATTTGAAGCAATGCTATAAATTTTACGCTCATTCTCAGAAAAAGTAAGTGCAAGTATAGTGGCTGCTGATGGTGTCCAGAAACTATCTTTTTTCGGTCGCCAATAGTTTATGATCTCACCTCTTTTTATATCCCATAAATCAATACGTTGTGATACGCGACCGCCCATTAGATATTTGCTATTATCGGAAAAGGTCGCCGCGGAAAGAGTAATCAATTGAGAGCCGAGTTGCTTGTATAATTTACCCGTTTGAGTCTTCCATAAGCGAACAGTACCTAAACCTTCATTAGTTAGTGCATATTTATCGTCAGGCGATATAGCAACGACTGATAATTTACTTTGATGCGGCCAGCTGAATTTTTCTTGGCCATTATTCAAATCCCAAAGTTTTGCAGTTTCATCGCTAGAGCCTGTAATAGCCAACTGATTACTAGCTGAAATATCAACTTTGGTAACTGAGCTTTCGTGCTTGAACGCGTAGCGTGTTGTACCGTGTTGCAATGAATAGTAAATAGCTTTATCTTCCAAACCAATCAGAGCGAATTGCCCATCTGCAGATAAAGTAATCGCGCTAATATTAGGTAAATACCAAACATTCATCAGCACACCATCAGAAATACGCCACCAAGCGAGAGACTCTTTTTCAGCGGTTAATGCATATTGCTCATTATCTGAAATAGCCGTGTATAAAATACCGTTTTTTTCATCGGTATGTTGCCAAGTGTGCAACAGTTGCTTTGGCTTTAATTGCCATAGCTCAGCATTGCCTCGTGCTGTCGTACCGATAAGGGCAAAATTTTTAGATAAACTAGCAGAGAATAAACCTTGCTGCGCAAGCTCGTAAGTTCTCTCCGCTTTCGGTGTATTATCGCAAGCAACCAGCAGAAAAGAGAGCAACAAAGGGACGAGAAAGGATTTATTCATAAGCAGTGCTGCCCTCAGGCTGGAACCATTTAAGTTTATCGTGCAATGAAACCACAGAGCCAATAATAATTAAAGTGGGTGGCTGAATATCTTGTTTTTTTATTCGTTCCGGCATAGTTTGCAAAGTGCCGGTAATAACGCGTTGTGACTGGGTTGTGCCTTGTTGGATAAGAGCAATGGGTAACTCGGGTGATGCGCCATGTTGAATAAAAGACTGACAAATATTTTCTAGCCCCGTAAGCCCCATATAAATAACGATAGTTTGATTAGGCGCAACAAGTTGTTGGTAATTAAGATTAACGGTATTGTCTTTTAAATGCCCAGTAATAAAAGTACAGGATTGAGCATGATCTCTATGAGTTAACGGAATGCCACCGTAAGTTGCACAGCCTGATGCCGCGGTTATTCCCGGGACAACCTGGAAATTAATATTGTGCTGCACTAGGGTTTCAATTTCTTCGCCACCACGACCAAAAATAAACGGATCCCCCCCTTTCAAACGCACCACACGCTTACCCTCTAAAGCTAAGCGAGCGAGTAGTTCATTGATCGACTCTTGCGGCAGACTATGGTTGCTTTTTTGTTTACCTACATAAATTTTTTCTGCATCACGGCGCACTAATTCAAGAATTTCCGGGGAAACGAGACGGTCGTAAACCACAACATCAGCTTGTTGCATTAAGCGTAAGGCACGGAAAGTAAGTAAATCTGGATCACCTGGACCAGCACCCACTAAATAAACTTCACCCACAACTTTATTCGTACCTGAAGCTTTAAGTATCGCTGCTTTTAAGCGAACTTCAGCCTCTACCTCCTTACCTGAATAGAAAAGCTCAGCAATAGAACCTTGTAAGGTTTTTTCCCAAAAAATACGTCGCTCTGAAGGAGGATAAATATGCTCTTTAACTAAACCTCGGTATTTTTCCGCTAACTGCGCTAAACGCCCAAAGGCAGGTGGAATAAGGCTTTCTATTTTAGCCCGCAATAAACGCGCAAGCACTGGAGAAGCACCTCCTGAAGAGATAGCTGCAACAATAGGTGAGCGATCAATAATGGCAGGAACGATAAAACTGCACAGATTAGGACTATCAACAACATTAACAGGAATATTATGTTCTTCGGCGGTTGCAGCAACGAGTTTATTAATATTTTTTTGATTAGTCGCTGATATTATCAGGCGCTGGCGATGAATATCTTCAGCTGCAAAGTCTTTTTGTATAATGGTTAAACCGTACGTTTTCTCCAATTGACTAACTTGCCAGCTTATTTCTGAAGCAATAACGGTAATATTCGCGCCAGCTCTAGCGAGTAACTCTATTTTTCGAGCAGCAATTTCACCCGCACCGACAACTAAGCAGGGTTTATTTTTTAAATCAATAAAGAGTGGAAAGTAGTCCATGGCTTATAAAAATGATACAAGGTTATCGTTCGCGGTTTTTGTTTGAAGTGCTATTATATGCGCTCTTTTAAAAGCATGATTGAGAAAATTTAAAATCAGAATGATTGAATTTAATATAGAAGTGGACGCCATCGGTTTGCATTGCCCTTTACCTTTATTGCGTTTAAAAAAAGCATTGAAAGATATGCCATCAGGTGATGTGGTGAAAGTGACCGCGACTGATCCCGCAGCGCATTTGGATTTTGGTGTCTATGCTGAGCAAACAGGCAATGTAATTATTGAATATATTCGAGCAGATGAGCAGCAGATTTTTTATGTGCGTAAGAAATAATTGATAGCGCCAGCGTAGCGATAACGACACGTTTTATTATCTGTTTTAAGGATAAGCAACGAATGCACAATAAGTTATACATTGTCATATGGAACGCAGGTCTTCAGCCTGCATTTTAAAAGGCAGACTAAAGATCTGCGTCCCAGAGTTGCTCTCGTTATTTAATGCACGTTCCTAAGCAACGCTTACTCACTAGACACTCCCAAGCACGTAACGCCGCCTTATCCGCATCCATTTTAGACAAAGCCCAATGACGCACACACAATATTAGCATCGTACGCATATTCGACCTATCAGATTACCTCTCTATAAACACATCCTCTATCGAGGCTGCGTCCAGAATATTATCCGCCCATAACTCAAGCTGTTGAGGCGTAGCATTTTTCAAGCGTTTAAGAATTACAGCGTTAACCGTCCCAAATCTGCGCTTGAGTAACCTACTTAATAATATAACTTCACCTTCTTGTTTACCTTCTAACAACCCCTCTGCAAACACATCTTGATAAAAACGGGTTTGTTTTAATTCTACATTTAAAATATCGCTTAACATTTTTTTAACCTCATCCCGCGATAAGCGCGGTAATTTATAAACCAGTATCGTTTCTAACAACTCCAGCCAATCGCTTTGAGTTTCGGGCGCACTTTCGGTAATAGCTTGTTTAATGTACTTTAATTGTTCTGGCACCCGAGCGTCATTAATCTCGATTAACTGAATTAATTGTACCCCCAAACCCTGAGGCTGTTGTGATAACTCATTACCATGAAAGATACCCTGTGCGGGAGGCAAACAAAAGCCTGACCTCGCAAGGCCATTAAAAAAATTATACACACAGGCTATGCGGTTATATAGCCATACTGTTTTAGTTTTTTGATCCAGCGCGGTGCATTGCGCTG
>JAIPFI010000010.1 GCA_021736705.1 Methylococcaceae bacterium
CTCCTACGCAAAACGTTGTTATTGAAAAAATGAAGCATTACCTCATTCTGCTAATCAGCACCATACTGGTCAATAACTTTGTATTGGTTAAATTCTTAGGCTTATGTCCATTTTTAGGCGTCTCGCGCAAGTTGGAATCTGCACTCAGCATGGGACTGGCAACTACCTTTGTCCTCACCTTGGCATCAGTCAGCAGCTATTTACTCTATCAATACTTGCTCATTCCTTTAGAGCTAGAATACTTGCGCACGATTAGCTTTATCGTCGTCATTGCCTGTGTCGTACAATTGACCGAAATTGTCTTGCATAAAATCAGCCCGACGCTACATCGCTTACTGGGTCTTTATTTACCTTTAATCACCACTAATTGCGCGGTTTTAGGGGTTGCGCTATTGAATATTCAGGCACAACATAGCTTTTTAGAGTCTGTTATTTTTGGCATAGGCACAGCATTAGGTTTTACCTTAGTGTTAATTCTTTTTGCCGCGCTACGCGAACGTATTGATGTTGGCGATGTGCCGAAGCCATTTCAAGGTGCCGCCATAGGCCTAATAACTGCCGGACTGATGTCCATGGCCTTTATGGGTTTTACTGGACTCGCTTAATGTTATTACTGTGTCTACTTTTTATTTTGCTTGGCTTAATCTTAGGCTACGCCGCACAATATTTAAAAGTACAAGGCGATCCCATCGTTGAAAAAATAGAGGCTTTATTACCACAAACACAATGCGGGCAATGTCAATATCCCGGCTGCAAACCTTACGCTCAGGCTATCGCCCAAGGCCAGGCAGATATTAATCAATGCCCGCCGGGCGGCGCACAAACCATTAACGCACTCGCTAATTTACTCGGCATTGAAGCCAAACCGCTCAACGCTGAATTTGGTGCAGTCAAAGCCCCCGCCGTTGCTTTTATTATCGAACAAGACTGTATCGGCTGCGTAAAATGCATTCCGCCTTGTCCAGTCGATGCTATTTTAGGCGCCTCTAAACAAATGCATACCGTCATTGCTTCAGAATGTACGGGCTGTGAACTCTGCATCGCACCTTGCCCTGTCGATTGCATTATTATGATTCCCACAGGAAAAAAACCTAGCGAATGGCAATGGTCAACCGCACATGACTAAGCTCGCGCATTTTCATGGCGGCTTAAAATTAGCAGCACACACGCTGTCAGCGCCAATCATAGACAGCAGCTTGCCTGAAGAATTAATTTATCCCTTATTGCAACGTGCCCATCATTATGCGACGCCGATAGTTAAAATAAATGACCGCGTACTGAAAGGACAAATGATCGCCTCAGCAAATACGCCATTCACTGCGCCGATTCATGCCGCCAGCTCAGGCATTGTTAAAGCCATAGAGCCACGCATTATTGCCCATCCGTCTAATCTTACCGACGATTGTCTTGTTATTGAAACCGATGGTTTAGATACAGCATTAACCTTTAGCCCTTGCCTGAACTATCAAAATGAAACGCCCGAAAATCTACGCGCCAAAATTCATCAGGCGGGGATCGTAGGTTTAGGCGGCGCAGCCTTTCCTACCGCGACAAAATTAGCTATCGAACAAGACATACACACGCTGATTATTAATGGCGCGGAATGCGAGCCGTATATTAGTTGCGATGCCAGTTTAATCACGCAAAAAGCGACCGAAATAGTGCAAGGCGCATTGATTCTGCAATATATCCTGCAAGCAAAACACTGCATTATTGCCGTAGAAGAAAATATGTCGCAGGCAGAAAAAGCCTTACAGCAAGCTATCAGCACTGACTCAATACAACTGATTAGCGTTCCTGCCATTTACCCTACTGGCGGTGAGAAGCAACTCATTCAGGTATTAACTGGCACTAACATACCTGCAAAATCGCTACCCACTGCATACGGATTTATTTGCCAAAACATCGGTACGGCTTACGCGATTTATCAGGCCATAACCCACGGCATTCCATTAATAGAGCGCATCATAACCATCACAGGACAAGGCATAAACCAACCACATAACATACGAACGCGCATTGGTACCCCGATTAAACACTTAATTGCCCAATGCGGCGGTTACAACAAAGATGTGCAACGCCTTATTATGGGCGGCTCCATGATGGGCATCGCCTTAAGCTCAGATGCAATAGCAGTCACTAAAGCCAGTAATTGCATTTTAGCTATGACGGGCGATGAACTCACTAGCAAGCCCGCTGAAATGCCCTGCATCCGTTGCGGAGATTGCGCCACTGTTTGCCCTGCGGAATTACTACCCCAACAACTCTATTGGTATGGCCGCTCAGGGCAATTAGAGCAATGCCAAGATTATCAATTATTTTCCTGCATCGAATGCGGTTGCTGTGATCTCGTCTGCCCTAGTCACATTCCTTTAGTACAACAATTTCGTGCGACAAAAGGTGCCATCAGCATCAAAGCAAAACAATCCGAACAAGCTAACTTAGCCAAAACACGTTTTCAGAATCAACAACAACGCCGTGCCCGAGAAGAACAAGAACAATTAGCCAAAGCCGAAAAACGCCAAGCCACCATTGAAAAAATGAAAGCCGCGAGTTTAGCCAAGAAGAAAACACTCTAACTATGCAATTTCCTACTAGCAGCTCACCTTTTACCCCTGTAAACAATACGGTTAATCGTATCATGCTGCAAGTGTTGCTTGCCTTAATACCGGCTATTAGCCTTATGTTTTGGCTGTTTGGCCGCGCATTTTTAATGCAACTCTTACTTGCTTGCAGTACCGCGCTATTAGCTGAAGCCTGTATGCTCTGGCTAAGAAAAAAACCCATAAAAATGCACTTATTGGATTTAAGCGCGCTAGTGAGTGCGGTGTTATTAGCGCTCGCAATACCGACCATTGCCCCTTGGTGGATCAGCGTTAGCGGCACTTTGTTTGCCATTATTATCGCCAAGCATCTCTATGGCGGCTTAGGCTATAACCCTTTTAATCCGGCAATGGCTGGCTATGTGTTTTTATTAATCTCCTTTCCCCAGCAAATGACTGCGTGGCAACTGCCTTTTGATGTCATCAGTTCAGCCACTGTTTTAGATCATACAAAGACACAATTGGGTTTAGGTTTTTCAATCGGCGAAATAAGCACTTCACCGCTGTTTGGTTATGTGGCAGGCAAAGACCTAGAATACCTGTCCTTAGCTTATTTATTTGGAGGTCTCTGGTTATTGCAGCGCAAAGTCATCAGCTGGCATATTCCGGTGGCCGTGCTGTTAGGCTTAACTTTTCCAGCATTCATTGCCTATCTAATAGATAGCACGCGATTTACTTCGCCCTTATTTCATCTGTTTTCAGGCGCCACCTTGTGCTGTGCTTTTTTTATCGCTACCGACCCCGTCACAGCAGCAACAAGTAACAAAGGCCGTCTAATTTTTGGTCTATTGATCGGGAGTTTAATTTATCTTATCCGCACGTGGGGCGGCTATCCCGACGCTATCGCTTTTGCCGTGTTATTAGCTAATCTTGCCGCACCCAGTATTGATTATTACACACGCCCCAAGCGAGTGAAACAGCCATGAGCTTCACTCCACCGACACTTGCCGCACTGCGCATAGGTCTATTTTCTTTTATTATCGTGGGCTTGGTTTCTGTGGTTTATCATGGCACCAAAGATAAAATCGCAGACAATGAACGACGCGCTTTATTGCACAGCTTACAAAGTGTTATTGATAAACGCCTCTATGATAATGACCTAGCCAATGACAAAATCCAACTAAACGCCAACGGGCAAACCCATACGATATATCGTGCCCGCCAAGCAGGTAAGCCAATAGCCGCGATTATCACCAGCACGACAACACAAGGTTATAATGGCGATATTGATTTGCTGATTGCTATCAATGTTAGCGGCACAATAAACGCTGTGCGCGTCCTTAATCACAGAGAAACACCCAGTCTGGGTGATGCCATAGAACTGAAAAAATCCGACTGGATTTTAAGTTTTAGTAAACTCGCATTACAGAACCTAGATCAGTGGGCGGTTAAACGTGACGGCGGCAATTTTGATCAATTTACTGGCGCAACCATTACCCCGCGCGCCATTGTTAATGAAGTCAAAAACACGGCGTTATTTTTTCAACAACACCAACACGAGATTTTTCAATAAATGCGCTCAGACTATTCGAAAATCCTGAGTAATGGCTTATGGCATAACAATCAAGCCCTTGTTGCTTTATTAGGCTTATGCCCTTTGCTGGCTGTTAGCAATACCGTCATCAATAGCTTGGGTCTAGGACTGGCCACAACCTTAACGCTGATATTATCCAATGTACTGGTTTCTTCATTACGCCAATTTATTCTGCCGGAAATCAGGCTGCCGCTGTTTGTGCTAATTATTGCGGGTGTCGTCACTATCATCGAATTAATCATGCATGCGTGGTTTTATGAACTCTACAAAATTCTGGGGATTTTCATTCCACTGATTGTCACCAACTGCGCCATTATTGGTCGCGCGGAAGTCTTTGCCTCTAAAAATCGGATTCTACCTTCCATATTAGATGGTTTAGCCATGGGTTTAGGCTTTAGTTTTGCTTTAATTTTATTGGGTGGCTTTAGGGAGCTATTAGGTTCAGGTACTTTATTAACGCAAGCCGATTTACTGTTTGGCGATACGGCCAAAAACTGGCAAATCTCTGTTTTTGATGACAGTTCAGGCATTTTATTAGCCATACTACCTCCCGGCGCTTTTATAGGCTTAGGCTTATTGATTGCCTTAAAAAATGCCTTTGAACAAAGCAACAGACTGTAGGGCAAGGCTGTATAGCCCGCTTTATTGCAAAATAGCGGCCTGAAGTCCGCGCTACCCTCACACACGAAAGTTTATGAATAAAGACAAACGCTTAGAAATATTTAAACGCCTAGCCGAAGCCATTCCAGAGCCCGTTACCGAACTAAACTACAGCAGCACTTTTGAATTGTTAATCGCAGTCGTTTTATCCGCACAAGCTACCGATAAAAGCGTGAATAAAGCCACTGCAAAACTATTTCCTGTGGCCAATACCCCACAAGCTATTGTTGATTTAGGTGAAGAGGGCTTAAAAGACTATATAAAAACCATCGGTTTATTTAACAGTAAAGGTGCCAATATTATTAAACTGTGCCGCAAATTACTGGATGATTTTCAGGGGGAAGTACCGCAAACCCGCGAAGAATTAGAATCACTTGCCGGAGTCGGGCGTAAAACTGCGAATGTGATCTTAAACACCGCTTTTGGTCAGCCGGTCATGGCGGTGGACACGCATATCTTCCGGGTCTCCAATCGTACCGGTATTGCACCGGGAAAAAACGTTTTAGACGTTGAAGCTAAATTAGATAAAAACGTGCCTAAAGAATACAAAGTTGACGCACATCATTTATTGATTTTACACGGCCGTTATACCTGCATTGCAAGAAAACCGCGTTGTGGCAGTTGTGTGATTGAAGATTTATGCGAATTTAAGGAGAAGGTATATGGCGCATAAAGAGACGAGAGGAAGAAGCTTTTAGCCACGACTTATATGAAATCGTGGCTAAATACGGCACAATCTATACCTTAAACCTTGATATCAAAGCCTGTAAATCACTAGCCAACTGCGCCAGAATTTGACTGTTTTCAGTGACTTGTTGAGAACCTTGTGCCGCATCCATAGTCACACCATTAATATGTTCAATGCTACGACTAATGCTATCGACTACAACAGATTGCGCTTCAGAAGCGCTAGCAATTTGCGTACACATATCATCAATTTTGGTCACCGCGCTGGTGATATTCTCTAAAAACTCACTTTCCTTCTTGGCTTCTTGAATCGTTGTTTGGGTGCGCTCCTGACTTTCATTCATCGCACTCACTGCCTTCCGAGTTCCTTGTTGCAAGCGTTCAATCATGCTTTGTATCTCGGTGGTTGACGCCTGAGTACGACTTGCCAATGTTCTCACTTCATCCGCTACAACCGCAAAACCTCGTCCTTGCTCACCCGCTCTCGCTGCTTCAATCGCAGCATTTAAAGCTAATAAATTAGTCTGTTCTGCAATACTTTTAATAACATCCAGCACCGTTCCAATACGCTCTCCGTCAGTTTCTAATTGTCTAATTACCTCAGTAGCCACAGTAATTTCTTCTGAAAGCGCTGTAATCGCAGAGACAGAATTACTGACAATGGCACGACCATTACTTGCTTGTTGGTGAGCATTTTTAGTCGCCATTGCTGTGGAAGATGCACTTCTTGCTACTTCTTGTACTGTTGCTACCATTTCCGTCATAGCCGTTGCCACCTGCTCAACTTCTTCTTGTTGTCGTTTAACCCCTTGATTAGTCTGTGTACTGGTCATTGACAGCTCTTCAGCTCCTGAAGCAAGCTGTTCAATAGAGCGCTCTAATTCACGCACCACCTCGGCAAACTGGCCTGCCATGCGGTTAAATGAATGCGCAACATCAGCAAACTCATCTTCATTATCTAACTGCAAACGAGAAGTTAAGTCTCCTTTTGCCAGTTTTGCAGAAGTTTCTTTAATTTTTAATATGGCCGTATTAAATGAATAATAAAAACCCCCAAATAAATACAAAGCTAAGAAGGTAAAGACCGCAACAATAAGGCCTAAAGTGGTCATTTTTGTCGTTAACTGTGCTTCTCGCTGCGCTAGCAATAAAGCCAATTCAGGAATTAATTGATCCAATAATTTAAAATTCGCCGTAATAGCTTCAGTTCCCTTCGCAAAAACCACCGTCGGCTCAATTATTATTGGCATTGCCTGTAAAATTTCTCGATCAAGAAACTGCAAATAATTTTCTGCAACACGCTTCGCGGTATCAACATCGGGCTTAATTTTGGCGCTAACCTCAGGATTGCTTTGCCCAATCACCTTGGCTCCTCTATTTAAGGTCTTAATACTTTTTTGTACTGTTGCTAATAAACTGGATAACTTAATACTTTCTTTGTTAGTAATCACGGTTTTGACTGCCAAACCTGAAGCCATGCCTCTAGCCTGACCTAAATTTTCTACAATTTGCGGTAAAGCATTCACAATAGAAGAGGCAACATAAAAACTTTCCAACTCCGAATCCATAGTTAATCCAGAACTATCACTCACAGAAGAAATCAACTCCAATACACTGGCAATCAACTGCGTATGTCGGGTAAAAATATCTTTTGCTTGACCATCAAAAGCGTCAGTTTCTAATCGTTGCCAGACTAATTTAATTTCTTGCCATTTTGCGGTTGCATTGAGTTTTGCACCTAATTGCTTATCAAGCTCATTAATTATCTGAATATCCTGGGCAATTTGTTGGCGCTTATCTAATAATTTACTTTTAAATGCAATATCGCCCGATAAATAAGTATTTGTCATCCCTCGATGTTCGGGAAGATGCTGAATTAATTGACGTAAAGGCACAATATACTGCAAGCCCATTTGTTCTTTTTTTGCAACATCAAGAGCAACCAGCTGCCCCGCTATTAATAAACAAAAGGTAATAATCAGCGGTGTTAAAAATGCGATAGAAATCAAAAGCATTTTTTTAGAACAACTCATCTGGTTCATCAGCGCCGTAGCGGGTGCGATTAGCATAGGAAGCCTCTTTATAATTATGGTTTATTCCGAATATATCGGCCTAGCTTAAACAAACTAAAATATATTAATCTGTTGTTCATCAACCGTATAGTTATGGGAATCCTCCAATAGAATATCGGCGGCATGACTCTCTACGCCCTCGACCCCATCTAATTGAATGTCATGGGCAACCCCATGCAGTGAAATAATTAAAATAACGCCCGCTAAAATTAAAGCAATTTGCTGTAGTGACGTTTTAATATCAGTTTTCTTGTGCAAGGTTGGAATCAAATCGGCGACGGCAATATAAATAAAACTGGATGATGCTATCGCCAAAAAATAAGGCAAACTATCATGAAGACCCGCCAAACTATAATAAGCCAGCACCCCGCCCAGCACGGTTGTTAAGCTGGCGAGCACATTGTAAATCAGCGCTTTCTTTTTAGAAAAACCACTGTGCAATAGAATCGCAAAATCCCCTACCTCTTGCGGAATTTCATGCGCAGCAACAGCCAAGCTAGTAACAATGCCTAATTGAACATCAGTTAAAAATGCCGCGGCAATCAACACGCCATCAACAAAGTTATGCAGGCCATCACCAATGAGAATCATTGTTCCAGCGGATTGATGTGAGCCATGCGCATGACTATGACCATGGCCATGGCCGTGATCATGTTCATCGGTATCAATATGAGCTTCACAACGACTCGAATGGCAATGTCGCCAAATCAATAACTTCTCTAAAGTAAAGAATAACAATAAACCCAGCATAATCGAGCCAGATAACGTCTGTATTTCTGATGATCCGACCTCTTCAAAGGCATGCGGAATCAGCCCCCAAAAAGCCACCGCCAATAGAGCGCCGGTGGCAAAGCTAATTCCGTGCGGCAAAACTTTAGTGCGCATATTGTCAGATAACAGCAAAAAAACAGAAGCGGCTAAAACACTTAATACGCCGCCGATAGCCGTAAAAATAATAATTAAAAAAAGTAAATTCATCGCAAGAAATAATAAAGTGAGATTATCTGTGAAACCGAGTGTAGGGCGTGGCTTTAGCCCGCCTTTACATGGCTGCTGGGTGTTGGCGGGCTGAAGCCACGCCCTACGAAAATAACAGAGTTCGCAAGCTACTCCATCCAGATTAAAGTTGCCATGCGCCCCGTTTGGCCATCGCGTCGATAGGAAAAAAAACGTTCTATTTCAGATACGGTGCAAAACTGCCCGCCATAAATCTTTTGCACACCCGCATTATTTAATAGAATCCGAGCAATTTGGTAAATATCGGCCAAATACTTATCGCCACTTTGCGGGGTGAATGCACCAGCAAATTGCCCCGATTTATTAACAAAAGCAGCATAGACATCTTGCCCAACTTCAAAACATTGTGGACCTATAGCAGGGCCTAGCCATACCAATAGTTCGGTATCAGGCATCTTTGCCACAGCATTTTCAACAATGCCATTCAGTAATCCACGCCAACCACCATGAATTGCCGCGACTGTAGTTCCCCGTGCATCACAAAGTAACAACGGCAAACAATCTGCGGTTAACACCGTACAAACGATATTTTTTTTATGCGTATAACTGGCATCAGCAACCAATACCTGATTGTATTGGTCAGCACACATCACATCGACACTATGCGTTTGCTGTAACCAGACAGGTTCACTGGGTAAGGCCAACATCTGCTTAATCTGTTGCCTATTTTTAAGTACGTCTTCCAGATTATCCTGTACATGATCGGCAGGATTCAAACTATTAAATTTAGCCCGACTAAATCCGCCCGTCCTTAATGTTGTCGCTGCCCTAATATGTCGGGGTGCAGGCCAATCAGGAATGATCCAATGTGTCATTTTCCCTCAAGGCAAGCAACAAGGCTTGCATATCATCTGGCATGGGCAGTTCCCATTCCATATATTCGCCGGTACGAGGGTGTATTAAGCCCAATTTTTCAGCATGCAAGGCTTGTCGCTTAAAGCCACGTAAAACCATTTCCAGTTCTGACCCACAATCTTTAGGCATTTGGAACCGGCCACTGTACATAGGATCACCCACTAGCGGCATTTTTATATGCGCCATATGCACGCGAATTTGATGCGTACGCCCCGTTTCTAATTTAACTTGTATCAAGGTATTACGTAAAAATCGCTCAAGCACACGATAATGCGTAATGGCGCGCTTGCCATTATAATTTACGGCAAATTTCTTACGCTCAGTAGGATGTCGGCCAATAGGCTCATCTAAAGTACCGCCGCCAGTCATTCGCCCTATAGTCATCGCTAAATATTCACGATGAATCTCGCGCGCCTGTAATTGCTCAACCAAACTATGATGCGCAGCCAGTGTTTTAGCAACCATTAATAAGCCACTGGTATCTTTATCAATCCGATGCACAATCCCCGAGCGCGGAATCGTAACCGCATCAGGAAAATGGAATAACAAGGCATTTTGCAATGTCCCCGTCCAATTTCCTGCGCCTGGATGCACGACCAGCCCGGCAGGCTTATTGACAATTAAAATATCATCATCTTCATAGATAATATCCAATGGAATATCTTCAGCCAAATATTCGGTCACTTCCTCCGCTTCCGCATCGAGAACAACCGTCTCGCCACCGTCTAATCGGTCATTTGCTTTAATTTGCACACCATTCACGGTGACACGTAGCGCTTTTATCCAGGTTTGTAGCTTATTTCTGGAATAATCCGGAAAAATCTCTACCAGAACTTGATCTAAACGCTTTCCCGCTAATTCTAAGGGTACTTCGGCCGTTAATATCGCCATATAAAATTTCTTTCCTAACAAACTGTATTTATCTACAACAAATTCTTTTACAATAAAGAATAAAGCAAAAGTTATCAATCTTACATCGTGTCGCTACCTCTATGCCATCATTTTTCAGAAAATTAACATTTATTCTTTGTTTATCTTTTTTACTACAAGCCTGTAGTTATTTTTCCAATGAAAAAGAAGAGGAGTACGCTGGCTGGACAGTAGAGCAGTTTATTACTCAGGGTAAAGAAGATTTAGCCGATGAAAAATATAAAAAAGCCATCAAAGTACTTGAGCAGCTGGATTCACGCTACCCTTTTGGCTCGCATTCAGCACAAACGCAATTAGATCTAACTTACGCTTATTACAAAAACGGCGATTCAGAAGCCGCGCTGGGATCAGCCGACCGCTTTATAAAAACCAACCCTCGTCATCCAAATGTCGATTATGCCTACTACTTAAAGGCGTTAATTAATTTCAAGCGCGACATGGGCTTTTTAGATCGCTATATTCCTTCCGACAGCACACAACGTGATTCTGTGTTCACACAAAATGCTTATCTTAGTTTTGAGGAGCTAATACGTCGTTTCCCAAATAGCCAGTACGTAGCCGACGCCAAGCAACGCATGATCTTTTTAAAAAATTCACTCGCACGCCACGAATTACATATTGCACGTTTTTATATGGATCGCGAAGCCTATTTAGCCGCCGCTAATCGGGCGAACTATATTTTACAGAACTACCAAAATACACCAGCCGTGCCTTACGCATTAGAACTACAAATAGAAGCATATCAAACATTGGGCTTACAAGAACTGGCCGATAATAGCGCCAAAATTTATGCCTTCAACTACCCGAATGGCCCCTATTTTCCTGAAGCCGACACCAGCGATGTTACTGTTATTCCCTTTATTTGGGACATACTCGGTTTTGATGACTAAAACGCATTTACCCACGGCGTAGCCAGTATAAAGGCAGTGCAATACAGCGACCAGCGCACATAAAACCTTATACCACACTACGCTCTAAGGGTTGTGAGCTACATACAGATTACATTACCCCCTTTATTTTCCAATATCCAATCCATGTACTTTCGTCAGATATTTCTTTGCGCTTGCTTAACAGCTCTAGTGGCTAGTGTCACCTTTAGTCTGTATCAATTTTATTTTATTAGTCCGCTGATTTTTGCTGCCGAAGCTTATGAAATAGCCGACTCTATAGCCTCTGAACCAACTCAGGTTTGGGCTCCTGAAGATGGCATAGAGCGTTTCTTCTTTACTTGGTTGGCTAATTTTCTAATGAGTTTAGCTTACAGTTTATTATTAGCTTGTGCCATTACCTATCGAGGCTCTAGCTCGGCAGTAAAAGGTTTAGCTTGGGGCATAGGCGCTTATTTAGCCATCTTTGTTGCCCCTAGCTTAGGCCTGCCTCCTGAAATACCAGGGATGGATGCCGCAGATTTGCATGCACGACAAAACTGGTGGTTACTCACTGTCGTTCTTAGCGCTACAGGCTTAGCTGTCTTAGCTTTTAGTCCACGCTATTACAAAGGCGCGGGGCTTATTCTTATGCTACTACCGCATTTAATCGGCGCGCCAACACCTGAACTGCACGGATTCAGTCATCCCGATCCTAACGCCGTGCTGGCGTTAACTGACTTATGGCATCACTTTGTCCTGCAAACCAGTATCGCAAATGGCTTATTGTGGCTTATAATCGGAACAACTATTGGCTATTTATGCCAGCGATTTATAGATAAAATTCCTCCCTTACAACTCAAAAATCAATAAAGGCCTATCAATGAACATCAATAATTCACTCGCTCAAGAACAAAGCATCGCTATCGCGCCAACTAAAAACTTACAGTTATTTGCCGCAGCAGCTTTAGGTATTATTATTTTATACGGCGTCGGTTTCGCACCTACAGATATGGCACACAACGCCGCACATGATACACGTCATAGCGTCGCTTTTCCTTGCCATTAATTTCCTGGAAGGGGCTTTTGCGATTTCATACGTAGAGCGGACTTTAGTCCGCAAGTCACACTCAAGACCTCATTAATAACAACACAACAAACACGGGCGCATAATGATATTTATTACAGGTGGAGCAGGATTTATAGGAACCAACTTTGTCCTAGATTGGCTACAAGAACATGATGAACCCATCGTTAATATTGATAAGCTCACCTATGCAGGCAACCTAGAAAATTTGGCAACACTAAAAGACGATAGCCGACACATCTTTGTTCATGCAGATATTGGCGACACCAAAGTCATACCTGAATTACTGGCAAAATATCAACCGCGCGCAGTCATTAATTTTGCCGCAGAATCACACGTGGATCGCTCTATCCATAGCCCCGAAGATTTCATACAAACCAATGTCGTAGGTACTTTTCATTTACTAGAGTCCGTGCGCGCTTATTGGAATCAACTAGACCAGCAAAATAAAACAGACTTTAGACTTCTCCACGTCTCCACCGATGAAGTATATGGCTCCTTAGCCAAAGATGATCCTGCTTTTACTGAATCACATCAGTACGAACCCAATAGCCCTTATTCAGCCAGTAAAGCCGCCAGCGACCATTTAGTGCGCTCTTATCATCACACTTATGGCTTACCGGTACTCACCACTAATTGCTCAAATAACTACGGTCCATACCATTTTCCGGAAAAGCTAATTCCATTAATGATCGTTAATGCACTAGCAGGCAAATCCTTACCCATCTATGGTGATGGCCAACAAATTCGCGATTGGCTGTATGTTAAAGACCACTGCAGCGCCATTCGCCGCGTAGTAGACGCGGGCATAACGGGCGAAACCTATAATATCGGCGGCTGGAACGAAAAACCTAATATTGAAATCGTACAAACAGTGTGTGCCTTACTTGATGAATTACGTCCGCGCGAAGACAAAAAAAGCTACACGGAACAAATTACTTTCGTCACCGATCGCTTAGGCCATGATCGCCGTTACGCGATTGATGCACGCAAAATTGAGCGCGAATTAGGCTGGAAGCCTGCAGAAACTTTCGATACAGGCATACGCAAAACCGTGCAATGGTATTTAGACAACCAAGAATGGGTTGCTAATGTACAGTCCGGAGCTTATCGAGACTGGGTGGAAACTAACTACGCCTCTCGCACATAATGAAAATCTTATTATTTGGAAAAAATGGCCAAGTCGGCTGGGAACTACAACGTAGCCTTGCCCCTTTAGGCGAGCTTATCGCTCTCAACTCTGACAATCAGGACTATTGCGGAAATTTCACTCATCTATCAGATTTGGCGGCAACGGTTCGCCAAATAAAACCAGATATTATCGTTAATGCCGCAGCGCATACAGCCGTAGATAAAGCCGAAAGCGAACCTGAATTAGCGCAAACGATTAATGCCGATGCGCCTGGCATATTAGCGCATGAAGCCAAAACACTGAATGCCTGGCTAATCCATTATTCAACTGACTATGTCTTTGATGGCGGCGGAACTAAGCCATGGATTGAAACAGATCCTACGGCACCGTTAGGTGTTTATGGTGCGACTAAACTAGCCGGTGAACTAGCCATTCAAAACTCAGGCTGCAAGCATCTTATTTTTCGTACCAGCTGGGTTTATGGCGCACGCGGCAATAATTTCGCTAAAACCATGCTACGCCTTGCACAAGAACGCGACAGCTTAACGGTCATTAATGACCAAATTGGCGCACCGACAGGAGCCGATTTACTAGCCGATGTCACCGCACATGCCATACGCAAAGTACAAACTCAACCCGAACTGAGCGGACTCTATCACCTTGTTGCTTCAGGTGAAACCTCATGGCACGGTTATGCCAGCTATGTAATAGACTATGCACAACAATTGGGACTTGAACTCAAAACAACAACCGAAGCAATTACTCCCGTACCAACAAGTGCTTTCCCTACCGCAGCGCAAAGACCCAAAAATTCACGCCTAAATACCCATAAATTACAAACGGGCTTTGATCTAACATTGCCGCCTTGGCAATCTGGCGTAGAACGCATGTTAACTGAATTCATAGAGAAATAATCATGACTCAAAGAAAAGGCATTATCCTCGCTGGTGGCTCAGGCACGCGCTTATACCCAGTTACAAAAGTAACCTCCAAACAACTATTGCCCATTTACGATAAACCGATGATCTATTACCCGCTGAGCACTTTAATGCTAGCTGGAATAACAGATATTCTTATTATCAGCACCCCGCAAGATACACCGCGCTTTCAGCAATTACTCGGCGATGGCAGTGATTGGGGACTTAATCTACAATATGCCGTACAGCCTAGCCCTGACGGCTTAGCGCAAGCGTTCACCATAGGCAAAGGTTTCATTGGCAACTCACCTTCTGCACTGGTTTTAGGCGATAATATTTTTTATGGTCACGACTTGCAGTTATCACTCAACAAGGCATCGAAACAAGCTGAGGGAGCTACCGTCTTTGCTTATCATGTAAATGACCCAGAGCGTTATGGTGTAGTTGGTTTTGATAAACAAGGCAATGCAACCTCATTAGAAGAAAAACCAGTCGCGCCTAAAAGTAACTACGCTATTACCGGCCTGTATTTTTATGATAATCAAGTGGTGGATATGGCTAAATCCCTTAAGCCTTCAGCGCGCGGTGAATTAGAAATTACCGACATTAACAAAATCTACCTAGAGAAAAACCAACTCAGCGTGGAAAAAATGGGGCGCGGTTATGCATGGCTAGACACGGGAACCCACGAAAGCCTTAATGAAGCCAGCGCCTTCATTGAAACCATTGAACACCGCCAAGGCTTAAAGGTTGCCTGCCCCGAAGAAATTGCCTTCCGCAGCGGACTGATTAATGCGGAAAAATTAGCTGAATTAGCGCAACCTTTAGCAAAAAATGGCTACGGTCAATATTTACTTAAATTACTAAAAGAAGAAGAGGAAGCTGCTTTATGAAAGTAACCCCGACAAATATTCCCGATGTTTTGATTATTGAACCTAAAGTCTTCGGCGATCACCGAGGCTTTTTCTTTGAAAGCTTCAATCAACAGACGTTTAATAAAGCGACAGGGCAAAATTTACAATTTGTGCAGGATAATCACAGCCGCTCAGCAAAAGGCGTATTGCGTGGTTTGCATTATCAAATTCAACAACCCCAAGGTAAATTAGTCCGCGTAACCAGCGGTGCGGTATTTGATGTTGCTGTTGACTTGCGTAAATCGTCACCTACCTTCGGGCAATGGGCTGGGGTTGAACTAAATGCAGAAAATCACCGCCAACTTTGGGTGCCAGCCGGTTTTGCGCATGGCTTTGTGGTATTAAGTGACACGGCAGATTTTCTGTATAAAACCACCGATTATTATGCGCCAGAATTTGAGCGCTGTGTTGCCTGGAATGATCCCGCTATTGGTATAGTTTGGCCAATTAATAAAAAGCCACAACTTTCTGAAAAAGACCAGCAAGGTGTTTTATTAAATAATGCGGAAGTATTTGCTTGAACCTTCACGCAGTAAATCCATCAGCACCAGTACCTTTAGAAAAAAAACAATGGCTTGGATCAATGGCAGAACAAGAAATCATTTGATGCCGTCAGAATCCTACCTTGGTTGTGACGTCGTCATTGTTAATTACAATGCGGGAAAACTATTAGCTGACTGCGTTCTTTCCGCGTTGACGGCCAATGTGACACATATCATTATTGTTGATAATGATTCAACAGATGATAGCCTTAGCTATCTGCGCGCAATAAAATCTGAGCAGATCTCCCTACTCGCTAATGATAAAAATCTCGGCTTCGCAGCTGGCTGTAATATCGGTTATGCTCGCGCAAAAAGTGATTTCATCTTATTTTTAAACCCCGACTGTCACTTAGATGAAAATGCTGTTGCTACACTCATCAAGGTATTGCAATCAAGCCCGACAATCGGTATGGTCGGCGGCCTACTAACTAACCCTGACGGTTCAGAACAGCAAGGGGGTCGACGCGCGATTCCAACACCGTGGCGCTCTTTTGTTCGGGCTTTTGGCTTACATCATTTAGCTCAATACTATCCGAATTTGTTTTTTGATTTCCATTTACACAAACAGGCGTTGCCTAGCCACCCCATAGAAGTAGAGGCTATTTCTGGAGCGTGTATGCTGGTTAAACGCGAAGCCATTGACAAAGTAGGTTTATGGGATGAGGGGTATTTTTTACATTGCGAAGATTTAGATTGGTGCATGCGCTTTCGGCAGAACGGCTGGAAAATCCTATTTGTCCCTGACGCAAAAATCACCCATGCCTTGGGTGCTTGCAGTCAATCACGCAAAATTTTTGTCGAATGGCATAAGCATAAAGGTATGATTCGTTTTTATCATAAATTTTTCAAGCAACAATACCCCGGGCCATTAATGACTCTAGTTATTATCGGTGTCAGCTTGCGCTTTTTGTTAGTTGCGGGTTATGTCTCTGGACAACACTTACTCAACACGTTAAAAAATTCATTAAAATAATGACAAACATTGGTATTTTAGGTGCAAGTAGTTTGGTTGGCCGCTGCCTATTAGCTCAGCTAGCACAATCTAATAACCAAATTTATGCTTTTTCTCGCTCCACAGAAGAATCCATTAATGAAAATATTGAATGGATAAAAATAAAATCGGAACGAAAACAAACCAAACAGCTATCAATTACTCACTGGATTTGTGTCGCACCTATTTGGGTTTTAGAAACTCATTTTCCAATGCTTGAAGCCTACGATGCCAAACGTGTACTGGCCTTATCCTCAACGAGCGCGATCAGCAAACAAGACTCTTCTGAACCTTTGGAAATTACAACGGCCAAACGTTTGCAACTAGGCGAGCAACAATTACAACAGTGGGCAGAAAAACAAGATATTGAGTGGTTGCTATTACGTCCGACTTTAATTTATGGTTTTGGAGAAGATAAGAACATTGCTGAAATAGCTCGATTTATCAAACGCTTTAGTTTTTTTCCTTTACTCGGCGCGGCAACAGGTTTGCGCATGCCGGTACATGCCGAAGATGTTGCTAATGCGTGTATTGAAGCAATTAACAAAACAAATATAGCGGCTCGTATCTATAATATTTCGGGGGCTGAAACTCTCACTTACAGAACGATGATCGAGCGCATCTTTATTGCTCTCGGCAAGCGTGCCCATTTTATTCCTATCCCACTTACTGCCTTTAAATTAGCTGTGTTTTGCCTGCGTGTACTCCCCCGTTACCAGCACTGGTCATCCGCTATGGCGGAACGTATGAACAAAGATTTGGTTTTTGATCATAGCGAAGCATCGCGCAACTTTGGATATACACCCAGACCCTTTAAATTATCTAGCCAAGATATTACACTTAAATAATTATCTTTATACTTTGCTTAGAACGCTTATGCGTTAAATTAATCTACAGCTTTTACTTTAGCACTTATAATAAAAACATCAGCTACGATTACACTCGAAAATGAGCTTAGCAAAGATCACAGCATAATTATCACTGTTCGCCCCTTAAAAACCAGCACCGCTCGCTCATACACGATGCGTTCGTACGGTATGCTACAACAGTGGTCAACACGAGTGATAAACACCCTAAACTTATTTTTGTGTACCTTAATAATAACGAAAAACAATTCATGCTCATAAATAATTTTGTCTTTAAATCACGCTTAACCATCATGATCCATGACACTCTAATGGTGGCGTGTGCTTGGCTGTTTGCCTTATGGTTTCGCTTTGATTTGGATAATATTCCTAATGATTACATGTCTACTGCATTAATCTATCTACCCTATGCAATCATTAGTCAGTCCATTATTTTCTGGTATTTTGGTTTGTATAAAGGCGTTTGGCGCTTTTCCTCTCTACCTGATTTAATACGCATTTTCAAAGCTGTTTTTTTTGGTGTGTTTTTTATTGCCGGCAGTTTATTCATCTACAACCGTTTAGCTTTTATTCCTCGTTCTGTTATCCCTCTCTATGGCTGCTTATTATTACTGCTTTTAAGTCTGCCTCGTTTACTTTATCGCTACTATAAAGATGGCGTGAAACGTGAAAAAAATGCCCAGCGGGCGCTAATCATAGGGGCAGGATCTGCCGGTGACATGCTGGCGCGTGATTTATTGCATGATGGCAGCTCATTATTACTCGTTGCTTTTGTCGATGATGATAAACGTAAAAAATCTCGGTCTATACGTGGGCTTCCTGTGTTGTTCGATACCACGCTGATTGCTGAATATGTGATCAAGCTTAATATTGATATTGTGTTTATTGCTATCCCCTCTGCATCAGCGACAGAAATGCGTCATATTGTTGAAGCCTGCGAAAAAGCACAAGTCCCCTTTAAAACCTTACCCTCAGTTAAAGAACTACTGTCTAACACCATCTCTAAAGGCAATCTAAGAGATGTTGCCATTGCCGATATTTTGGGTCGCGAACCGGTCAATTTAAACTGGGGAAAAATACAGGCAAGTCTATCAGGAAAGCGCATTTTAATTACTGGCGGTGGCGGTTCGATTGGCTCAGAACTCTGTCGACAGTTAGCTCGAGTAGATCCAGAAGCATTAATTATTTATGATCAATCTGAGTTTAATTTATATCAGATAAATTCAATACTACAGCATGACTTTCCTGATTTGCAGCATACCGCTATTTTAGGAAGTGTCGTCGATAGAGTGGCGCTGGAAGAAGTCATCCGCCGAGAAAAACCTAATGTCATTTTTCATGCCGCCGCCTATAAACATGTTCCACTATTAGAGCATCAAACTTTAGCGGCCATCACCAATAATTTAATTGGCACTAAAAACATTGCCGAACTGGCACTTGCTGAAAAAGTCGAACGCTTTGTTTTAATTTCCTCAGATAAAGCTGTCAACCCAACGAATATCATGGGGGCGACTAAGCGCGCAGCAGAAATTTTATGCCAGAATTTAAATGCACAAACAGCAGACACCTCTTATATTACTGTCCGTTTTGGCAATGTCTTAGACTCCGCAGGCAGCGTAGTGCCTTTATTCAGAGCACAAATTAAAGCGGGTGGCCCTGTTACGGTTACTCACCCCGATGTCACACGCTATTTTATGACCATCCCCGAAGCTTGCCGTCTCATAATGAAAGCTGAAGCTGTTGGCTCAGGCGGTGAAATTTACGTTTTAGATATGGGCAGTCCAGTTAGAATCAGTTATTTAGCTGAGCAAATGATTCAATTAAGTGGCTTGAATGTAGGTACTGATATTAAAATTGAATACATAGGCTTACGTGCAGGCGAAAAACTGCATGAAGAACTCTTCCACGAGCAAGAAAACTTACTGGGTACGGGATTTGAAAAACTATTTCTGGCTCAAGCAAGACGTTATGAAAAATCCATCTGGGAACACGATTTAGATAACTTATTAAACGCCTGTGCAAGCCGAAATGCTGAAGATATTTTGCAAAAATTACATACATTAGTGCCTGAATTTGCCTCACCCACTGTCAGGTAGGAGTTTTGCATAATGAAACGTGCCTTTGACCTTATACTAGCAAGCCTTATATTTCCGCTACTTATTCTGCCTATTTTAATGACGGCTTTAATGGTAAAACTAACATCATCCGGCTCCATCTTATACTGGTCATATCGTGTAGGTAAAAACAATCATTTATTTAGTATGCCTAAATTTAGAAGCATGAAAATAGACACGCCTGAAGTAGCAACCCATTTATTAGCAAACCCAAATAGCATGTTGACGCCTATTGGAGGTTTCTTACGTAAAAGTAGTTTAGATGAATTGCCTCAATTATGGAGCATCCTAAAAGGCGATATGAGTTTTGTCGGCCCTCGCCCTGCACTCTTTAATCAAGAGGATTTAATTAGCTTGCGCACCCAATACGGAGTAGATAAGTTATTACCCGGTTTAACCGGTTGGGCGCAGGTTAATGGACGCGATGAATTACCCATTCCCCATAAAGTTAGCTTGGATGTAGAATACCTCCAGCGACAATCCTTTAAATTTGATGTTTATATTTTATGGCTTACCTTGGTTAAAGTATTAAACCGTGATGGCGTCTCACACTAAAGACTGAACATTAACACTAAGGAATGAGAGATAAGTAATAAACGAATCTTGCCTTCTGTAGGAGAGGCGTCTAGCCACGACCATCGAATATCACGACTAAAAACAAGCTATTTAATGTCCATTCCTTATTTCAAACACGCATAGAAACACAACACCCTCATTTCATTTATAATTTAAGTCATGCAAGCTACTGAACTCCCTTTACGCGACATACACCTACCCGAAGCGATTAGCTGGTGGCCGCCAGCTATTGGCTGGTGGATCTTAGCGGTGCTGATTCCACTTTGCCTTTATCTATTATTTAGACTATATAAACGCCTGACACGTAAAACTGCACTAAAATTCGCCAAAAAGCAGCTAAAATCACTAAGACTAGACGAACAGTTAAGTAAACAGGAAAAATTAATCGCATTATCCAGTTTAATGCGCCGTACTGCGGTTAGTCTTTATCCACGTAGCGAGGTCGCCAGTTTAACGGGTGAAGCTTGGCTAAATTTTCTGGATCAAAGCCTTCCTATTAAAAGTTTTAATAGCGACATCGGCTGGCTGTTAACCAATGCACTTTACAGTCAATCAAATAACAGCCATTATCTCGCGCCGTTATTTAACTTATGCGCAACGTGGTTAAACGCACAAAAAGAGCCTAAAACATGATTCATTTTGCTTGGCCATGGCTATTCCTTGCCCTGCCCCTTCCTTGGTTTATTCGCCGCTTTACGCCTGCTATCAATAGCGCAGAACAAGCCGCGCTCAAAGTGCCTTTTTTAGATGACTTTAACATTGCTCAAAGCCAGCAAGTCACACAATCAAACAAGCCTTGGGCATTATGGCTCGCGGTATTGGCCTGGTGTTTATTAGTGCTTGCCTGTACGCGCCCACAATGGTTAGGTGAGCCAATAGAGCAAGGCGTTAGTGGCCGTGATTTAATGTTGGCGGTGGATTTATCGGGCAGTATGGAAGAGCGCGATTTTATTGTTAATGATCAAGCCGTTGATCGTTTAAGTGCCACCAAAGTGGTCGCCAATGACTTTCTCGAGCGGCGCGTGGGCGATCGTTTGGGGCTGATTTTATTTGGCACTAACGCCTATTTACAAGCGCCCTTAACGTTTGACCGGAAAACAGTGACAACCTTATTAAATGAGTCCTTTATTACCTTAGCCGGTGAAAGCACAGCCATTGGCGATGCCATCGGCTTAGCGGTAAAACGCTTACAGTCACAAAAAGCAGACAGCCGCGTGTTAATCTTACTAACTGACGGAGCCAATACCGCAGGTAAAGTCTCGCCGCTCAAAGCCGCTGAATTAGCCGCTCAATATCATTTAAAAATTTACACCATCGGCATAGGAGCCGATGAAATGATCGTCTCCAGCTTTTTTGGTTCAAGAAAAGTCAATCCATCGCGTGATTTAGATGAGAAAACCTTAACCACAATTGCCGAAAAAACCGGCGGCCGCTATTTTCGCGCGAGAAATACCCAAGAGCTAGAGCAAATTTACCAATTATTAGATGAATTAGAACCTGTCGAAAAAGATAAACAGTTCTTTCGACCGCGCACTGAATTATTCTTCTGGCCTTTGGCCTGTGCTTTATTTTTAGCCTCCCTTATCAGCCTTATGCGCTTACGATTCTCATGAACTTTAGCGAATTCCACTTTATTAGACCTTACTGGCTTTTAGCTTTCTTAGCTTTAATTGTGTTCGTTTTTTTTACCGTTAAACATAAATTACGCAGCGGCAACTGGCAATCAGTTTGCGATGCAGAGTTATTGCCTTTTGTATTGCAAGAAAAAGAGCTTAAGCACAGCCGTGTCCCTCTGATTACATCCAGTTTAGCGGCAATTCTCGCGATTACAGCCTTAGCTGGTCCTACCTGGCAACGCATCCCTACGCCTGTTTTTAGAAATGCAGCCGCGCTAGTCATTGCTTTAGATTTATCTCGCTCCATGGATGCAGCAGATATTAAGCCCTCACGCTTAGAACGAGCACGTTATAAAATTGCCGACTTATTAAACAAACGTAAAGACGGACAAACCGCCTTATTAGTTTATGCTGGTTCTGCTTTTACCGTAACGCCACTAACAAATGACACTGAAACCATTAATAATCAATTAAGTGCATTAACCACCGACATTATGCCTGCACAAGGCAGCCAAAGTAATGTAGCCATTAATAAAGCAGTGGAATTATTCAAAAATGCCGGCTTGCAACAAGGACAAATCTTATTAATCACTGATGATGAGCAAATAGAATCTGCCTTTGCTCAAACAGAATTGCCTGACAACTACCAATTATCCATATTGGGTGTTGGCACAACAGAAGGCGCGCCAATTACTTTAACCCAAGGCGGATTTTTAACCGATGCCAATGGCAGTATTGTTTTGCCCAAACTCAATACTCAGGCTTTACAGAAAGTCGCACAAGCAGGTCGCGGCATTTATCAACAAATCACTGACAATAGCACTGATATAGAAACGCTTAGCCGTCATTTTGAACAAGCAGCCAAACGCGGTGAAGCGCTAGAAAATGATTTATTACTGGAAAATTGGGTGGAGGCTGGCGTGTGGTTATTATTGCCCTTGTTATTATTTGCCTCACTGTCATTCAGACGAGGAATATTAAGCCTGTTGTTTATTTTGTTATTACCTTTCCCTGAAGAAAGTTACGCACTTGAGTGGCAGGACTTATGGCAAACCAAAGAACAACAAGCACAACAAAATTATTTACAAGGCGATTATCAAAAAGCTGCAGAAACATTTACCGACCCCGCTTGGCAAGCCGCCGCCCAATATAAAGCGAATAAAACATTAACAGAAAAAGAAAAGCTGACTCCAGCAACAACGGATACGGGTCTTTACAATCAAGGCAATGTTTTAGCCAAATCAGGACAATTAGAAAAAGCCATTAGCGCCTATGAACAAGCCTTAAAACTTAATCCCGATAATGCTGATGCTCAATATAACAAAGAGGTCGTTGAAAAAGCGTTAGAAGAACAAAAACAGCAACAGCAAAATCAAGAGAAAAACCAAGACCAAGATAAAAAACAGGAGCAAGAAAATAAAGATCAATCGAAGTCTGGAGATGGCGAGCAAAAAGACCAGCAAAGTGAAAAACCTGATAAAGACACTGAGCAACAAGACGCTCAAGACTCTGACAAACAGGATAATAAAGACCCCAAGCAACAACCGCCTCAAGACAGTCAAGATGCTGATAAGTCCGATTCCCCAGCTGACAAAGAACAACAAAAACCTAACGAGACACCAGAACCAGCAGCCGAATCTAAACAAGAAAGTGCCTCAGAAGCACAAGACAGCGAACAGCAACAAGCCAATGAACAATGGCTGAAGCGTATTCCTGATGATCCATCGGGTCTATTAAAACGCAAATTCTTATATCAATACGGTCAGCAGAAGCAACGCAATAATACAAAGCAGCAATGGTAAAGGAGATTTGCTTAGGAATGCATGAAATAATGTCTTCATCTTAGGAGCGCAGGCAGCTTGCCTGCAAAAGGCAGACGAGCCGTCTGCGCTCCCACAAAAAAATTAGTTGTCGAAGTTATTTTGTGCTGACTACGCATTTAAAGCGGGACAAATCACTGGAGTGAAATAGCAATAGCTAAAGCTATTGCACTCCTGACTTCTGTTTTCAAAATTTCTGTCCCACCTTAAGTTGGTAGCTGCCACGTGCTACAAATTTGGCTATGAACTTAAGGCGGACATTATATATTGGTAGGGCGCGGCTTCAGCCCGCCAATGCCCATCATCTATTCTAAAGGCGGGCTGAAGCCACGCCCTACGGTTTTCAATATGTCCCGTGTTAAAATGATAGCTACAAATTTTAATCAGTTTCGCTTTAGACAGTAAGCCAAAGTTCCATTACATTGCAATTTGAATCAAAGCCTCACCCGGTGTTACCCGATCACCTTTTTTGATATGGACATTGGCCACAAGCCCCGCTACCTGCGCCTTGATTTCAGTTTCCATCTTCATCGCTTCAATAATAAACAAGGTCGTACCCATAGTGACCTGATCACCGTCCTTAACCATCACCTCAACCACATTACCCGGCATCGAAGTACTAATATCGCCCGGCCCTCTGCTTGCAGGACGGCCTGATTGATTTTGCCCCGCATATTCATTCAAAGACTGTAACAAAACCTCTTCAGGCATGCCATCAACCGTCAAATACAAATGCCGTTGATTCTGCTCATGCGGACCTGCGCCCGTCAGTTGAATATTATAAGTTTCGCCATGCAGACTGATATTAAATTCAGTGGCCAAGGGGGCTGAACCGCTGACTGACACCTGACCGACAGCCTGTAACACTTCAGGCTTTAATGTCCCTGCCTCACGCTGCTCTAAATAGCTTTGACCTATATCGGGGAACATCGCATAAATCAGCACATCTTCTTCGTTTTTAGCAAACCCTGCGGCCTCTTTGCGCAAACTGTCCATTTCATCTTTGATCAAGTCCGCAGGGCGTACGTCCATCACAAATTCATTACCTATCGCCTGCTTACGTAAATCTGCATCAACTGTGCCGGGCGCGCGACCATAGCCCCCTTGAAGATAACGTTTCACTTCATTAGTAATGGTTTTATACCGCTCCCCTGTGACCACATTCAGTACCGCTTGAGTACCGACAATTTGCGAGGTCGGCGTGACTAAAGGCGGATAACCCAAGTCTTTACGTACTTTAGGGATTTCTGCAAATACCTCATTAATACGCTCTAAAGCACCCTGCTCTTTTAACTGATTCGCCAAATTAGACATCATGCCGCCCGGCACCTGACTTAATAACACGTCAGTATCGACACCTGAATAAGCACTTTCGTACTGGTGGTATTTTTTACGCACCTCTTTAAAGTAGTCGGCAATGTCTTTTAATAAAGCCATATCCAAGCCGACTTCATAACCCGCTTCGCGCAATGCGACCGCCATCGTTTCAGTTGGTGGATGGCTAGTGCCGCCCGCAAAACTGGAAATCGCGGTATCAATATGCTGGCAGCCCGCTTCAACGGCTTTTAGCTGACACATTGCCGACATGCCCGAAGTTGAATGCGAGTGCAAAAATAACGGCAAATCTACCCGCTCTTTAAGACGGCTGACTAATTGTTCAGCCGCAAATGGCGTTAATAATCCGGCCATATCTTTGATCGCAAGACTGTCACAGCCCATATCTTCTAGCTTTACCGCTAATTCGACAAAACTATCTAAAGTATGTACGGGACTGACCGTATAACACAATGTCCCTTGCGCATGTTTCTGATTACGTTTCACCGCATTCACGGCGGTGATTAAATTGCGCTCATCATTCAGCGCATCAAACAAGCGAAACACATCAATGCCATTGGCCGCACTTTTGTCGATAAACGCGTCAACCACATCATCTGCATAATGCCGGTAGCCTAATAAATTCTGACCGCGCAATAACATTTGTAAGCGCGTATTAGGTAAAGCTAAACGTAATTGACGTAAACGCTCCCAAGGATCTTCTTTTAAAAAACGTAAACAGGCATCAAACGTTGCGCCACCCCAAACTTCGAGTGACCAATAGCCCGCACGATCAAGCTTTTCGCAAATCGGTAACATATCTTCAGTACGTAAGCGCGTGGCAATTAACGATTGATGACCATCACGCAAAACGACGTCAGTAAAATAAACAGGGCCTTTTGTGGGTGTATTTTGTGTGTGCATAATATTTTCCTAAAAACCTGAATGAACTGCGATAGCAGCGGCGATAGCGGTGGCCAATTCTTCTGGGTCACGCTTCAAGGAGTAATGGGTTAATTCGGGATGCGAATCCACAAACGAAGTATTAAAGTCAGCACTCTTAAAATCTTCCGAGTTTAAAATCTGATGATAATAAGGAATGGTGGTTTTAATGCCAAATAAACGCATATCATCTAAAGCTCGTTGCCCACGCGCGACAACGCGCGGCCAATCCTGCGCCCAAACGACCAGCTTGGCACATAAGGAATCATAGTGCGGCGGCAAGGTGTAACCCGTATAAATCGAAGTATCGGTACGTACGCCCGGACCACCCGGCGCATAATAACGACTAATACGCCCAAAACTCGGCAAGAAATTATTTTGTGGATCTTCGGCATTAATCCGAAATTGCATAGCAAAGCCATTGATATGCACGTCTTCTTGCTTGATACTCAAAGGCAGACCCGAAGCAATACGTAATTGCTCCTGCACAATATCCACACCGGTAATTTCTTCGGTGATAGTGTGCTCAACCTGAACCCGGGTATTCATTTCCATAAAATAAAAACTGTCATCGCTATCTAGCAAAAATTCTACCGTGCCCGCATTTTGATAGCCTACTGCTTTGGCTGCTTTAACTGCCAGTTCGCCAATATATTCACGCTGCTCTTGCGATAGTTGCGGTGAGGGTGCAATTTCAATCAGTTTTTGGTTACGGCGCTGAATAGAACAATCACGCTCATAAAGATGAATTGCATCACCAAAACTATCGCCTAATATTTGCACTTCAATATGCCGCGGATTGACTACGCATTTTTCCATAAACACATCAGCACGACCAAAAGCTTTAGTCGCTTCAGAAATCACGCGCTCATAATTTTGACGTAATTCAGCGTCACTATCACAACGCCGAATACCTCGACCGCCACCGCCTGAAGTCGCTTTAAGCATAATCGGATAGCCAATTTCAGCGGCTTTAATGAGCGCATCATCCAATCCAGACAAATTGCCATCCGTCCCCGGTGTGACCGGAACGCCGGCTGCAATCATGCTTTTTCGTGCCTCGGTTTTATCGCCCATTTTGCTAATCACTTCAGCATCAGGACCAACAAAGGCAATCCCTTGCTGTGCGCAAATTTCCGCAAGCAAAGGATTTTCTGATAAGAAACCGTAACCCGGATGTAAGCCATCACAACCCACCGATTTAGCAATATTGACTAATTGCTGAGGATTGAGATAGCCCGCAAGCGGATCAGCACCGATGCAATACGCTTCATCTGCTTTTTTAACATGCAGCGCATAACGATCAGCCTCCGAATAAACCGCCACGGAGCGCATTCCCAGCTCTCGGCAAGCCCTGATAATACGCACCGCAATTTCACCGCGATTCGCTATAAGTATCTTGGTTAACATAATTATTGACCCTCGGTACTAAATAAAAAGGCGCTATCGCCCTCCTTGTTTTTGGCGCAGCAACTGCACCTTTACTTAAAGGCATAATAGCGGATCACTTGCATTAAAGATAATTAACTTATCTAATGTATAGCATAAGTTTTTATTTATGGATAGACGATATGCGCGCCACATTGCACCAATTAAAAATATTTCAGCAAGTTGCGGCTTTAATGAGTTATTCAGCCGCAGCCAATAAATTAAATTTAACGCAACCCGCAGTCAGCATTCAAATTAAACAATTAGAAGACAATCTGGGTTTACCGCTTTTTGAAAAAATAGGTAAACAGATTTTTCTTACCTCAGCAGGTAAAGAATTTAACACATTCTGCATGGATATTTTCATCCAAATTGACAATATGGATATGAAATTAAGCGCCATGAAAGGTCAATTGGAAGGCGATTTTCACCTTGCAGCCGTGACCAGTGCGAAATATTTCACACCACACTTATTAGGTGCATTTCATAAACGCTACCCCAAAGTTAATTTGTATCTGGATGTCGTAAATCGTAGCCAAATCATTCAACGCTTAAAAAATAATGCTGATGATTTAGTGATTATGGGATTGGTGCCTGACGACCTGCCATTAACTTGTTACCCCATTATTGATAACCCCATCGTTATCACGGCAAATTCATCTCATCCCTTAGCAAGACAAAAAAACATTCCCTTGAGTGAGCTGCTTAAATATGACTTTATTTTTCGCGAACAAGGCTCTGGCACACGCAAGGCTTTAAAAGATTTTTTACTCTCTCATCAAATAAAACTATCGCCAAGTATGGTGCTCGGTAGTAGTGAAACCATTAAACAAGCGGTAATGGCAGATTTGGGCATTTCAGCGCTGTCACGACACAGTATCACGCTGGAATTGGCAACAAAGAACCTGATAGAGTTGGATGTGCAGGGCTTCCCCCTCATGCGTAGCTGGTATGTCGTTCATCATGAAAGCAAACGCTTGTCACCAGCCGGACAAGCGTTTGTTGATTTGATTTTGCATGAACAAGAAACGGTGGCCAGTTTGTGTAACCGCTTCCTAGAAACGCAGTTTATTTCAAAGTAAAAATATCCGGCATAATTTTAAAGAATGAGCGCCGCCAATAGCGCAATAAAAATCTTTATATCATCTGCATATTGAAGCATTTTGTTGGGCACTCATAATGATCAATGTCAAGTCTGCTAGGGCGTGCGGCCATGGCGGGCTAAAAGCCGTGCCCTACAGAAAAATAAACCCTTATCGTTCCTAAACTGGGCTTGGGATCACATGAAAAATAAGCCCTACTTACCAACTAATTTTTATAAAGACTACGCAAATATTGATGGATTAAACGCACTTCATTCGCTTGCAATTCGCCAGAGAAATGCACCATGGTTGTTTTGGTGTTTTTTAGCATATGCTGCACTTTAGGCGCTAACTGTTGATCGGTATGCGCAGCCAAATAGGCTTTATCAAAAACCGGAATGACTCCTTGCTCAAATTCAACCTTATGCGCCTCACCAATCTGCACAAGAAACTCCACCGGCATGCCATCTGAACTATGACAAGCAGCGCAAAACCTATCGTAACTTTCATAGCCCGGGGAAAATAATCGCATAAAGGCAGTGACCGCTTTGATCTCCTGAGTACTAAGCACATCTCCCATACCCGGCATAGCGTCCTTACCCTGAGTAATAATTGCCACCAGTTCCGCATCGCTGTGCTGATTTTGATAACTGGCCGTACTCAAATCAGTTAATGATACTGGCATCTGCACTGAAAAATCACCATCGCCACGCCCATATAAACCATGACAATTCGCACATAATTGATCGTAAACCTCCTGACCTGCACCGACTTCACTCCAATCTATCGTGTTTAGACGTCTAATATAAGCAATCAAAAAAGCCACTTCTGCATCAGTTTGCGGCCCCGCCTTATCTGCAATTTGTACTTTTTCAACAGAACCCGACAACACCCAAGCAATGAATTGACTTTCTGAAGACTCACTAAGCAATTTACTCTGCTGCAATTCCGGTATAGGAGCATCCATATACTCAGCCGCCGGACCATTACCATGCCCTGCCCATCCATGACAATCAGCACAATTGCGTAGATATAGAGCTTCACCCTTGGTTAACTTATGCGGTTTAATAACTAATTCAGGCAAAGCTTCTTGCATCGACTCCAGAGCATCAGTCGCTGGCTTACCCGAGCAACCGACCAGCACCAAAAATGTCACCATCATTAATATTTTCATTGCCCTTCTCCAATTATTATTCATTATTATTGCCCTGCTATATTGGCGACTATTTTGTTATCAAAGGATGAGTAAACTGACGTAGCGTTACAATAGCCAACATGAATACCGTCAAAGGAATAACAAATTGCAGCATCACATCACTGAATAAAGCCAAATGCTCGTGCTGTGCTGAATTCAATAACAACCATGCAGTATAAGCAACATAATAGCTTAGAAACAGCACACTTTCCCAACGCGAAATCAAATAGCCCGTAAAAAACACCGGCAAACAAAATAACGCCACCGCGATCATGACCGGAATATCAAAAGCGATAGCTGCCGCCGCAACCTGAACGCCATCAGGAGCCACAATAGCACTTAAACCTAATACACATAGAATATTAAAAATATTGCTCCCGACTACATTACCTACCGCAATATCAGTTTCTCCACGAAAACTAGCCACCATCGATGTTGCTATTTCCGGCAATGAAGTACCTATCGCGACCACCGTAAGTCCAATCACCAAATCACTAACACCTAAAGTATGGGCAATAACGACGGCGCCATCAACCAACCACTGAGAACCTAAAACCAATAAAACCAAGCCCAACACAATCAACATAAGATCTTTCAGTATATTGTTTTTCGGCTGTCCAAATTCTGCCGTATATTCTGCCTGAATGGCAGCACTCTCTTGCCTGCTAGTGCGTATAGCATAGCTTGTATAGGCCAGTACCATAGCAAATAGCACGGAACCTTCCAGCCGACTTAGATTGCCATCTAAGCCGAAAACATAAAGCAATATGGATACCCCAATCATAATAGGCACATCACGCCGAATTAATTGTTGCGACACCGTTAAAGGCGCGACCAAAGCCGCAAGACCTAAAATTAATAACACATTAGCAATATTACTGCCGACAACATTACCTATAGCTATATTTGCTCCTGTTGCCCCAGCCAAAGCAGAACGCACACTCACTGCCAATTCAGGCGCACTGGTGCCAAAAGCGACTACCGTTAAACCAATGACTAACGGCGAAACACCAAAAGTACTGGCTAATTTCGCTGCACCTCTAACTAAAGCCTCAGCGCCAGCGACCAAAAACACCAAGCCAAGAATAAATAAAATGAGCGTTAAAGTATCCATATCCACCTACCTTAAAATTCAGGAAAAAAGTTTTTCCCGAAACATAAAAAATACCGCACCGAACATACACAATCCCGCCCACAAATAATCGAGTTTTAACGGCTCTTTCATATAGAAAAAAGCAAACGGCACAAAGATAGACAGGGTAATCACCTCCTGAAGAATTTTTAGCTGCCCGATATTAAGCACCTGATAGCCTATTCTATTAGCGGGAACCTGTAATAAATATTCAAACAAGGCCACACCCCAACTGATTAAAGCCGCTATTATCCAAGGCTTGCTGCTCAACTCCTTTAAATGAGCATACCAGGCAAAAGTCATAAAAACATTACTGCAAATTAATAAAGCAACGGCCGTTAAAATAGGACTCATACTTTCCACTTAATATTACAGCCAATACTCGGAATTTGCTCCCGCTTATTCACCTTGCCCGCCAATAACAAGTCTAAAGCATTGCGCAAATCTTCACCTGTTAATGGTTCATTATTCTTAGGCGTTGCGCCATCTAATCGGCCCCGATAGACACAGGCCATATGCGCATCAAACAAATAAATATCCGGCGTACACGCGGCTAAATACGCTTTAGCAACCGCTTGCGTCTCATCATATAAATATCCCGCAAAAGGATTACCCCACTCAAGCATCATCGCCTGCATTTTATCCGGCGCATCCTGAGGGTAATTTTCTATATCATTCGCACTGATCGCAATGGTGCTAATGCCTTGCTCAGCATATTGATGAGCAATAGCAATCAATTGCTCCTTAATATGGATGACATAAGGACAATGATTACAAATAAACAGCACTAGCGTGCCATTCTCTCCTTTTAAACTAGCAAGACTTTTATGTTCTCCCGAAATGGTATCCAACAAAGTAAAAGCAGGCGCGATTGTGCCCAAAGGCATCATATTAGAAGGTGTTGCTGACATAGTATTATCCTTACAAAAGATTTGTATTAATGTTAAAAATAAATAACCTAGTAAAAAACTCAACTTTATGTGACATTGTCACTGATAACAATTTCATAATACTCTAATATACATTCCAAGCCATTCACAAAGTCCCTCCCAAAACTTCAAAATGGTGTAAATAATAGCCTCGCTCTTTCTATATTCTTTTATAGACAAAGCGAGACTGTTTTAAATGGTAGGGCGGACTTTAGTCCGCCACTGCTAAAAAGCGCACTAAAAAGTCCGCTCTACTATAATTACTAAAGGTGATTTATGATTGATTTTTTTCTAGGTATTTTTTCTGAAATGTTTCAAATGAATATGCGTGACCACCACGATATGCCCTTTGCCATGCCATTAATGATGGCCTGCTTAGTGGGTGGTTTAGTTGGCTTTATTATCGTTAAATTTGTCGTTAAAGAACAGCAAGCAGAACAAGAACAAACCAAATCTATGCATTAATGCTTCTCCGCTACTTTTCGTAGCGCAGCCGAGTTTAATAAGGTCACAGCCCCCCGATTTAAACTAACCCAACCATACACTTCAAAACGCTTTAAATGTCTGGAAATAACTTCACGAGCTGAGCCTAATTTTGTGGCCAGCTCTTGATGCGTTAAAGTAAGTACATCATTACCATCTGCTAATAATGCTCGACTTAAACGTGCGTCAATCGCGCTAAAAGTCACGTCTTCCAAAAGCCCAATCACATCCGATAAGCGTGCTGAAAACTTTTTAAACACAAATGCACGAAAAAAAGCCGATTGCTCAATACAACGGTAAAAAGCAGGGGCAGAAACAGCAAATGCCAACACTTTACTCTCAGCAATGCCTTCGGCCGGATAATGATCACCACTTAATAAACAAGAAGTCGTCAATACACAAGAATCGCCCGAACAAACACGATACAACATCATTTCCCGTCCACTTTCGGAAATAATTTGTGCTTTCACACTACCTTGCAAAACCAATAAATATTGATCACAAACATCACCGGCATAAAAAACTTGTTGCCCAGCAAGCAACTCCACTAATTTTGCCGAAAGCATCAGACTTTTCATACTTGCCTCACCCGAGGCAGCAAATTCAGGAAAATAGGTATTCCATAAGTTCTGCAAACCTATTGCATCCATAAACAAGCCCCACTTGATTTTTCCAGCATATCTAAGTTTTTTTGATGCTCCAGCAATTCCTCAGCCGTACATTCAATAATTCTCAACGCTGGCCGATCACTGCTAATACGCTGAATCACCTGCTCTTTACCGCCCTCACTCAAATCATCATCATCCAGCATCGACAATTGCCCGCCAGTCATTAACAAATAAACGTCCGACAAAATCTCCGCATCAAGCAAAGCGCCATGCAAATCACGATGACTATTATCAATGCCATAACGCTTACATAAAGCATCTAAACTATTGCGCTGTCCGGGATGCTTTTTACGTGCATAGACCAAGCTATCAAAGACCGTGCAAAACTCCTCGGTTTTACCTATACCCTGCTTTAATAACGCAAACTCATGATCCATAAAGCCAATATCGAACGGCGCATTATGAATAATCAGCTCCGCGCCACGGATAAAATCTAAAAAATCATCCGCGACGTCTTTAAATAAAGGCTTATCCTGCAAGGATTCATTAGTAATCCCATGCACCTCAATCGCGCCTTGATCTATCTTGCGCTCAGGATTGATATACATATGGAATTTCCGATCAGTTAAACGCCGATTAACCAATTCCACACAACCAATCTCAATAATCCGATGCCCTTCTTTAGGATTTAAACCCGTAGTTTCCGTATCTAAAACAACCTGCCGACCTTTTTTTCTCATAATTATTCCTGTTTTTTTACACTAATCACCACAAAAAAAGCTAAAGCTTTTTTACTCCAAAAAACAAAATGGAGTGCAATAGCTTTAGCTATTGCAGATGCAAACTAACGAGCATTTGAATTAAACATAATTTTTTAAAAATCATCTTCACCATGATACAAATCTTTATACCCAGAATATTCTTTAAATTGTTTAACCACTGTTTCACGCCCCTGAGACTCTACATACGAATGAAAACTTGAAAAGGAATAATCATTCAAATTATCAACATAACGATGCTTAATAGGATTATTAAATAAATAATTTAGGTGCATCAAATAATCTTCCTCATTGCGGGGACAATAATCCCAGTAATTCCACCAAACCAATTGTTGTACTTGTGTCGTTTTTTTAATATGAAAACCACTAACACTGTGAACTTCTCGAATAATTTTTGTAAGATCTTGCCCGTTTCTACTTTTCCCTAATAAATGATAATGATTATCTAAAATCACCCAGTGATGCAACTCCCATTCATAGCGCTCAAAAGCAGACCTAATACAAGTAAGCAGTAGCGTCTTTAGCTGTGAATCTTTCAGTAAAGGGAGCTTGTTATAGATTGCCGCTGTAATAAAGTACGGAGTGTCATCCATAAAAATATGTGTTGGGTTATGCAAATAATCTTTTCTTTCCATTTGCTTAATAAGGGATTAAGTTCCACACAGGAGTGCAATAGCTTTAGCTATTGCTTTTTTTAATCTTCTAAATATCATCGCGGATACTCTTTGCTTTTCATTCGTTTATCAAAAAAAGCTAAAGCTTTTTTACTCCAAAAAACTAACTGGAGTGCAATAGCTTTAGCTATTGCTTTTATTAATCTTCTAAATATCATCGCGGATACTTTTTGCTTTTCATTCGTTTATCAAAAAAGCTAAAGCTTTTTTACTCCAAAAGACTAACTGGAGTGCAATAGCTTTAGCTATTGCTTTTATTGATCTTCTAAATATCATCGCGGATACTTTTTGCTTTTCATTCGTTTATCAAAAAAAGCTAAAGCTTTTTTACTCCAAAAAACTAACTGGAGTGCAATAGCTTTAGCTATTGCTTTTATTAATCTTCTGAATATCATCGCGGATACTTTTTGCTTTTCATTCGTTTATCAAAAAAAGCTAAAGCTTTTTTACTCCAAAAAACTAACTGGAGTGCAATAGCTTTAGCTATTGCTTTTATTAATCTTCTG
>JAIPFI010000011.1 GCA_021736705.1 Methylococcaceae bacterium
GCAATCGGCATATCATAATGAATGCCATGCAACTTAGCTTGTCCATGTATAGTTAATGGAGCTCTTCCCTGATCAGCACTTTCAATCACGGCACCCATTTGACTTAAAGGATCAATAACTCGCTTCATCGGGCGACCTGATAAAGACTCATCACCAGTCAATACGGCATCAAATTTCTGTCCTGCTAATAAGCCGCAGAGCAAACGCATCGAAGTACCAGAATTTCCTAGATACAAAGGCTCTTTAGGCGCTTGCAAACCATCTAAGCCAACACCATGAATAGTCACCTGACCATTAACAGGCCCTTCAATTTTAACGCCCATTGCTTGAAAAGAGCGTAAGGTTGCTAAGGCATCTTCACCCTCTAAAAAACCAGAGACATGAGTAACGCCTTCAGCCAAAGAGCCCAGCATAATAGAGCGATGAGAAATGGATTTATCACCCGGCACACGCGCTTCTCCGCGCACAAAACCGCCCGGCTGAACGGTAAAAGTAATCGATTGAGTCATATTATTGGTATTGATCTAAAAAACGTTGGCGCGCATTTCTGGCGTATGTGAAAGTATCGTACAATTCTTGAGTTTTATCCTGTTCAAGCATCTGATTAATACCTTGCAATTCAGCACATAGCTCTTGAATCAAAGGTATTATCTGCGCTTTATTAGCCATACAAATATCTAGCCACATAGTTGGATCGCTAGATGCTATACGGGTAAAATCTTTAAAACCGCCTGCAGCATATTTAAAAATATCAACGGTTTCATCTTTTTTGCCTAATAAATCGACTAAAGAAAAAGCCAAAATATGCGGTAAGTGACTGGTTGCGGCTAATACGGCATCATGCTGCTCTACACTCATCAGTGAAACATCGCAGCCAATTGCTTGCCAAAATTTTTCCGCTACAAATAAAAAAGCACGATCTGTTTGCTCGTCAGGCGTTAAAATCACACGCCTATCTTGAAATAAATCATCTAAAGCCGCATCTACACCACTGTTTTCTGCCCCTGCAATCGGGTGCGCGGGAATAAAATTTGCGGGAATAAAGCCGAATACGTCATGCAACGCTGCAATGACATTACCTTTAGTGCTACCAGCATCCATATACAGTGCTTTATCAGACCAATAAGGCGCTAACTGCTTAAAAATAGCAGGCATCGCTCCGACAGGCGTAGCAATCACGACACAATCTGCATCCATAAGCGCCTCAGCCAAATGAAAACTATAGCTATCAATCACCTTTAATTCTTTAGCACGCAATAGATTTGCACTGTCTTGCTCGCGACCATAAGCACTAATCTCTTTGCACAGATTATGCTTTCTTGCAGCACGCGCAATTGAGCCACCAATCAGCCCTACGCCAATAATGCAAAGCTTGTTAAACATCAGCTAAAACAGCCTTCAAAGCACGAATAAAAAATTCATTTTGCGCTTGTGTGCCGATACTAATACGCAAATGATGAGGCATTTCATAGTTAGCGACAGGACGCACAATCACACCTTTATGCAATAGAGCCGTATTAATTGCACTCGCATCACGCTTTAAGTCAACCGAAATAAAATTACCTACCGACTCAATCCACGGCAATTCAAGTTCAGTAAAAGCCTCTTTTAATTGCTGCATTCCCGCATTATTAAGCGCAACAGTTTGCTGTAAATATTCAACATCAGTTAAAGCAACTTCTGCAGCTGCTAAGGCTAAAGCGTTATTATTAAACGGCTGACGTACACGATTAAGAATATCCGCCATTGCAGGACAAGATAAACTGTAGCCTATGCGCAAGCCTGCCAAACCATAGGCTTTAGAAAATGTGCGTGTAATCACTAGATTGGGATATTGTACTAACCAAGCAATTGAGCTGGGATAATCATCTTTAGAAACATATTCAAAATAAGCCTCATCCAAAACCACAATAACCTGCTCTGGCACAGCCGCCAGAAACATACTTAAAGCCTGCTCAGTCAAATAAGTTCCGGTGGGATTATTTGGGTTAGCAACAAAGATTAAACGTGTTTTTTCAGTAATCGCTGCAAGCATCCCCGATAAATCATGGCCGTAATCAATCGCAGGTACTACCTTAGCTGTTGCTCCAGCGGCTTGCGTGACAATAGGATAAACAGCAAACGCATGTTGCGAAAAAATCACTTCTGAATCTGTAGTCAAAAAAGCCCGCGCTAATAATTCTAAAATTTCATTAGAACCATTACCTAAAGTAATTTGATTACTGTTTAGCTTATATTTTTCAGATAATGCCGATTTTAAAGCAAAAGCATTGCCATCTGGATAAAGTGATAAATCTGCTAAATTGGCTTGTATGGCAGCAATCACTTTAGCACTAGGACCTAAAGGATTTTCATTGGAAGCTAGCTTAACAATTTCGGTCAACCCTAATTCCCGCTGTAACTCAGAAACAGGCTTGCCGCCTTGGTAAGGAACTAATTTTTGTACGCCAGAAGTGGCTAATGCGCTGATGCTCTGCATATATTTATCGGTATTGTTTTGAAAAAAGGATAGATAAAAATCCACCCTGGATATTCACTGTTATCAATGGATTTTAAGCTATAAAACAGCCTTAGGGTAAGAACCTAAAACCTTAATCATCGTGACATGAGACTGCAATTCATCTAAGGCCAAAACAACATTAGCATCAGATTGATGACCATCGATATCGATAAAAAACAGATAATCCCATAACCCCTGACGCGATGGTCGAGATTCAATCTTAGTCAGACCAATATTATGCTTAGCAAAAGGCTCTAAAATGCTATACAAAGCCCCCGAGTGATTTTTTGTAGAAATCAATAATGAGGTTTTATCTTTTCCTGTCGAATTAGCGCTCAACTTACCGACAATAACAAAGCGCGTAGTATTATCTAACTCGTCTTCAATATTAGCCGCTAATAAGTTTATATTATAGATTTCAGCAGCCAATTCACCGGCAATTGCCGCCGCACCTTGTTGCGACGATGCGATTCTAGCAGCCTGGGCATTACTATTGACTTCCGTACAACGGACATTCGGTAAATTTTTTTCCAGCCACTTACGACACTGCGCTAAAGATTGCCGATGTGAAAAAACCTCAGTGATTTCACTTAAATCTACAGCATTAGACAGTAGATTATGATTAATTCTAATCGCAACTTCACCGCAAATTTGCAAAGGAGACATCACAAAACGATCTAAAGTATGCGTCACCATACCTTCGGTGGAGTTTTCGATGGGCACCACGCCAAACTGACAATGGCCATTTTCTACTGCTTTGAAAATAGCGTCAATCGTAGGCACAGCCTCAGCCTTAACCGCCTGACCAAAATGTTTAAAGGCAGCTTGCTGGGTAAATGTGCCTTCTGGCCCTAAATAAGCCACTTGCAATGGTTTTTCTAAAGCCAAGCAAGCCGACATTAACTCACGAAAAAATCGCGCCGCCGTATCATCACTTAATGGACCCGGATTTAATTCTTGAATACGCCTAAGCACTAACGCCTCTCGATCAGGACGATAAAAACAAGTCTCCTCACCTGCGGCTATCTTAGTTTTTGCAACTTCTTCAGCTAGCGCGGCGCGCTGGTTAATTAACTGCAATATCTCCTGATCAATTGCATCAATCTGATCTCTTAATTCAGAAAGGGGGATTACGTTACTCATAGCGTCAATAAAGTAATTTTAGTGAGTTCGTTCAAATTCAGCCATAAACTGAACTAAAGCCTCCACGCCTGATTCAGGCATGGCATTATAAAGACTCGCGCGCATTCCGCCTAATAAGCGGTGTCCTTTTAACGCCAAAAACCCCTGCTCTTGAGCCGCTTTAAGAAAAACAGACTCCAGTCCTTTGTCAGCAAGAATAAAAGGGACATTCATTCGCGATCTATCCGCAATAGCAACTGGATTGCTATACAAATCAGAACGATCTATAGCCGCATATAAGTTTTGTGCTTTGCGCTGATTGACCTGTTCGATACCTGCAATGCCGCCTTGTGCCTTTAACCATTGCAATACCAAGCCTACTAAATACCAACTGTAAGTTGCCGGGGTATTAAGCATTGATTCATGTTCAACTTGTTGCTGATAATTAAAAACATCAGGCAAACCCGATTGCGCTTTACCGATTAAATCTTCTCGAACAATCACAACCGTTACACCAGCAGGCCCCATATTTTTCTGAGAACCAGCATAAATCAAACCAAATTTACTGACATCAATCTGGCGCGATAAAATATTAGACGACATATCAGCCACTAAAGGCAAATTTCCGACCTCTGGAACATTCGCGAATTCAAGGCCATGAATGGTTTCATTTGGCGTGTAATGCAAATAAGCCGCCTGTTGATCTATATTCCACGTCGAACTATTAGGAATCGCAGTGAAATTATTCGCTTCGGCACTGGCAGAAACGACAACATCACAATAACTTTTAGCAACTTCAAGCGCTTTGCCAGACCATGCCCCCGTATTGACATAACAAGCTTTGGTTTTATCACCTAAGATATTCGCCGGAATAAATGAAAACTGCGCAGTAGCACCACCCTGTAAAAACAATAACTTGTAATTATCAGGAATTGCCATTAACTCTCTTAAGTCATTATGTAAAGTCTCAGCAATACCCATAAACTCAGCACCGCGATGACTCATTTCCATCACTGACATACCTGAGCCTTGCCAATCGAGCATTTCAGCTTGCGCTTGCTTTAATACAGACTCAGGCAGCATAGAAGGACCTGCACTAAAGTTATAAACTTTACTCATTACTCAGTCTCACCTGATTCATCATTCAGATCATTTAATTGCTGATCAATTGCATCTGCAACAGTGTCTAATTCTTGAATTTCTGTATCAATACTAGAAATATCCTGTTCTGACCCAACTTCATCATCTGCTAAACCATCAATTTTATCAACACCCACTAATTTTTCATTAGCGTCTAAACGAATGACTTTAACACCCTGAGTATTACGACCCACGATTGAAATCTCATTAACTCGGGTACGCACTAACACGCCGCCGTCAGTGATTAACATAATTTCATCATTCTCGGAAACCAAAACCGCACCGACAACATCGCCATTGCGTTCAGACGTTTGCATAGCAATCATGCCCTGTCCACCACGTTTATGACGTGTAAATTCCTCTAATTTAGTGCGCTTACCATAACCATTTTCAGTCACGTTAAGTACTGTGCCTTCCGAAGACGTAATCATAGAAATAATCTTTTGTCCCTCACCAAGGCGCATACCACGAACACCCGTTGCCGTGCGCCCCATTGAGCGAACATCGGTTTCACAAAAGCAGTTTGCTTTACCGTTACTACTAAATAACAAGATATTCTGCTCGCCATCTGTTACAGCAACGCCAACCAAGCTGTCGCCCTCACGTAAATCAATAGCAATCTTGCCGTTTGATCTTTGGCGTTCGAATTCTTTTAACGGTGTCTTCTTAACGGTTCCGGCTTCAGTTGCCATAAACACAAATTGATTTTCACTAAATTCGCGTACCGTCAACATGGCACTGATTTGCTCGTCTTTTTCTAAAGGCAATAAATTAATAAACGGTTTACCGCGCGAAGCACGGCTGGCAATCGGCAATTGATAAACTTTTAACCAGTACACTTTTCCAGCTGAAGAAAAACACATAATTGTGTCATGTGTATTAGCAACGACTAATTTTTCCACAAAATCTTCTTCTTTGGTTGCCGTCGCCGATTTACCACGACCACCACGACGCTGTGCCTGATAGTCTTCAAGGCGCTGCGTTTTTACATAGCCTTCATGCGACATGGTAACAACCACATCTTCTTCGGTAATAAAATCTTCTTCAGATAAGCTTAGAAGGTCTCTAACAATTTCAGTACGACGTTCATCAGCATATTCTTCTTTAATAGCTTCCAATTCTTCACGAATCACTTCCATTAAGCGGATTGCACTGCCTAAAATCTCCAAATAACCATCAATTAACTCTAATAATTGCTTGTATTCATTGACGATTTTTTCTTGCTCTAAACCCGTTAAGCGATGTAAACGTAAATCTAAAATTGCCGAAGCTTGCGCTTCAGAAAGACGATACTCAGAACCATGAATGCCAAAAATCAACTCCAAACCATCAGGTCTCGAACGACTTTCATCTGCATGTTCTAGTAAAGCAGCCACTAATCCAGCATCCCAAGTCCTAGATAAAAGCCCAACTTTAGCTTCCGCCGGATTTGCAGCCGCCTTAATTAAAGCAATCATCTCATCAATATTGGACATGGCTACAGCCAAACCTTCCAATACATGTGCGCGCTCACGGGCTTTGCGTAATAAATAAATAGTACGACGCGTTACCACTTCGCGACGATGATTAACAAACGCATGCAGAATTTCTTTTAAATTCATACATTTTGGTCGGCCATCTAAAATGGCCACCATATTAATACCAAACACCGTTTTCATCTGTGTTTGTTTATATAAGTTATTTAGAACAACTTCAGGTACTTCACCACGGCGTAGTTCAATAACCATACGCATACCGTCTTTATCAGACTCATCACGTAAACCTGAAATGCCTTCAATTTTAGTTTCTTTAACTAACTCAGCAATTTTCTCTAATAAACGCGCTTTATTCACCTGGTAAGGCAATTCAGTAACAATAATAGCTTGCCTGCTACCGTCTTTAAAATCTTCTACATGACTACGCGCACGAATATGCGCGCGCCCTCGACCCGTCATATAAGCATCATAAATCCCAGAAACCCCATTAATAATCCCTGCAGTTGGAAAATCAGGTCCTGGAATATATTCCATTAAATCTCTAATGCTAACATCTGGATTATCAATCAATGCTAAACAAGCCCCAATAACTTCACCTAAATTATGTGGCGGAATATTAGTGGCCATACCCACAGCAATACCAGAAGAGCCATTGACCAATAAAGCAGGTACTCTTGCCGGCAAAACAACTGGCTCTGATTCTGAATCATCATAGTTAGACGCGAAATTGACTGTTTCCTTATCTAAATCAGCCAACATTTCATGTGCAATTTTTGACATACGCACTTCGGTATAACGCATCGCGGCAGGCGAATCACCATCGACTGAACCAAAGTTTCCTTGACCATCAACCAACATATAACGCAAAGAAAAAGGCTGCGCCATACGTACAATAGTATCGTAAACTGCGGTATCACCATGTGGATGATATTTACCGATCACGTCCCCGACGACACGAGCAGATTTTTTATAAGGTTTATTCCAGTCATTACCCAATACACTCATCGCATATAAAACGCGGCGGTGAACTGGCTTTAAACCATCTCTAACATCAGGAAGTGCGCGCCCTACAATAACGCTCATCGCATAATCTAGGTACGACTTCTGCATCTCGTCTTCGATAGTAACTACGGTAATTTCTTTGGCAAATTCTGACATTAGTCCATCTATATAAAAAAGCTGATAATTCGATTTATCGGCAAATGTTTCTTAAATAATCCAATCTTTTACAAGCAGATTAGCATGAATTGCAACAACCGCTCATTATAGCAAATTAAGTCGCCTTAGGAGCTTAAAATTAATAAAACTTCTTTCCGGACACCAGCAGCTCAAAAAATTGCCTTACATCTTCTTGTGCTTGCAATAACAAGGAGGAAAACTGCTTCTGATCTAAGCCAATTACAGATCTGCGTTCAAAAGGGATTGCTTCCCATAATTCGCCAACCGAATCTTGGTCATACACCAATGCTACACAGAAAATAGATGCTATATGCAGTATTTGGGCATCTAAGCGGTGAGCTAAAGCCAATTCAGGCGTTAATTGATAAGCAATCGCCTCATATAAAGAATCCGGCAAAGCCCAAGACTTGACTAATTCCCCCCCTACATCAGCAAAAGTAAACCCCATCATTTCTTGTTCAATAACAGGCACTAATTCTGCTTTATAATCAGCCAACTTAAGTACTTTTGAAGATAAATCAGGAAGCTTCTGATACAGAACTAAGCTGCCAATATTATGCAATAATCCAGCTAAAAACAGGCGTTCCGCATGTAAAACTGAACTTTTCTTAGCAAGCAATTTAGCGATCACGCCGCACTGAACGCTTTGCATCCAAAAATCGGTCATATTCACAAGTTCGCTAGGTATGTTATTAAAAACATCGATTACAGAAGTGGCTAAAACTAAATTTTGTAAATCTTTAATACCAATAATAGCAACAGCTCTACTAATCGTATCAATGCGCGATTGAAAGCCATAAAAAGAACTATTGACCAACTTAAGCAAGCGCATACTCAGAGCTGGGTCTTTAGCAATAACCTGACCGATCTCAAGTGCTGTAAACCTTGGGTCATTAACCATTTTTTCTATTTGATGATAAATATCCGGCAAAGAAAACAAAGTGATACTGCCCTGCACTAAAGATTCAGCAGTCAATGCTATCTTGCTATCCGTCATGATTTTTTATTATAAAGACTTAAAACTTGCTTTACATAGTTTTGCGTTTCAGGATACGGTGGAATTTGGTTGTGGTATTTTTTAACAGTATTTTCCCCTGCGTTATACGCAGCGATAGACAACTTCAAATTGCCATCAAATAAACCGATTAAATATTTTAGGTAGCGCGTCCCAGCAAAAATGTTTTGTGTAGGATCTTTACGGTCATCAGCTCCATATTGACGAGCTGTTTCAGGCATTAACTGCATCAAACCGACAGCACCCGCACTTGAAATTGCTTTCGCATCATAAGCAGATTCAGATTGAATAACCGCATGCACCAAATTTGGGTCTAAACCATGCTTTTCTGCAGCAGCAGCAATGATAGATGTATATTGCTTTTTGTTTTTTTCTAAATGTTTAAAAGCTGCCACATAACCCTTAGGCTTGCTACGAATAATTCGTTTATAGCTTTTATTCGGTGGCTTATCGGTGTAATAAACACCGCCATCGGGGGCTGTATATTTATAAATATCTGCAGATACAGTAGTAACCCCCAATAATAACCCAAAAAAAACAAATAAAAGCTTCATTTTATTAATTACCAGCCAAATAACCAGCAATATCCTCCTTAGAAAAACCAATTTTCTTTGCTACACGATGCGCATGACTAACCCTTGAAATCCCTGGAATTAACTTATGCGTTGAATCCTCATCAATAAACTCAACCTGTAAAGCCACGCCTTTGTGTTCTGCAAGAAAATGATCGACCAACTGATGGTTATGAGTAATTAAAATCGTATTATTACCTTTTTGATAAAAACCATTGAGCACATTCGCTGAAGTTTCCATTTTTTCTTCGAAGGTTGTCCCTTCCGATAACTCATCTAAAACAACAAGGCTTTTTGCCGTGCTCGCTAAAAATATATCTTTAGTACGCTTTAATTCTGTGCCAAAACGCCCTTCACCATCATCTAACTGACTAATTTCGGGGACTTGATAAAATATTCTATCTGCTACCGTCAATCTCGCTTGTGCCGCAGGTACATAACTACCAATCTGCGCCAATAATTGAATCTGCGTTAAGGTTTTACAAAATGCGGTTTTACCACCGCTATTAGGGCCAGTAATTAAAACTAATTTTTCAGTATCTATATTAAAATCATTGCCCACATAAGTTGCATCAGCTTTACTTAATACTGGATTTTTGGCATTTTTTAAACTGATTTTATGATGCTCAGCGCTAATCAACTCAGGTAGGACGAAGGAATCGACGCTAAATTCTGAATATTGCACCAAGGATAACAATTCATCTACCTTCCCTAAAGCATCTAACACCTTAGCTACGTCATCCGATTGTCTATACTCTTCACGTAAAGGCTTAATACAGCTATCCCGATCAAAGCCACCAATCAGAGGAAAATAAACTAAAGCGAGCGGTGCAAGAAAAATAGCGAACATTGGAGAAAAACTAAGTAAGCCAATCGGTACAAATAAATTAACCACGATTAAAATAGCAAACACAAGAGCAATCAATAATGGCTTAAAAATATGCGGCTTAAAAATAATCGCAGGGCTTAGGCTCTTTCTATCTATTTTGCTCTGTATCCCCTTTTCAGTAATATACGCAGGGCCAGACATTAATGAATAGGCACGCGTTTTAGTAAAGGCTTTAACTTCATTAACTAACGCATCAATATAATTACTTTTCGGTTTCTCAAGCGCCAATAGACCAGCAACAAAGCCCAATATAAAACGAGTTCCGCGTCTATATTGCGTATAACCATAGCCTTCAATTTCTGCATTATCCCTAGCCGTTCCACCTGAGCCTAAAAATTTAGCAAATAATAGCTGATAAAAAGGTTTCTCATCTTTTTTAGCATTCGCCACTAAACGCACTAAAATTGCTTTCAGTTCAGGATTGGCTTGTATTTCTTTAAGAGCTTCTTGCTTATCCGCAATCGCTTGCAAATTATCCAAGGGCTGCGCTAAAGAGCGATACAAAACCGCTTGGCCAATCGTTGTTTGGGCATAGTTGATCGTATCGAAAACACTATCAACTTCAATGCTTTTAAATGCGCCGGCATCAAGCACGCCTTCGCCTGTTTTTGCTGGCTTACTAATCCGAACTTCAGGCCACTGTTCATTCCACGCTTTTAAAATAGTCATATTATTTTTTCTTCTTCTTATTTTTATCTAATAGACCAAAAACAATAATGGCTGAAACCACTATTCCCGACATTATAATATTTTGCTGCGTAGCTCCTAATAAGTAAGCCACTCCACAGCCAATTCCCATACCTACACCGGTAAAAGCCAAGCTGCGCATTAAGCGACAAAAAGCACAATTATCAGGATCATAAGCACGCATAATTAGTTTGCCTTATTTTCTATTAAATCGACCATAAGCTGCACATTTGCTTCCGAATCATTTAAACAGGAAATATAACGATACTGCTCACCACCTGCTGCAAAAAAAATCTCTTTATTAGTCATATTAATTTCCTCTAAAGTTTCTAAGCAATCAATCGCAAAACCTGGACAAATAATATCGATATTTTTAAAGCCTTCTTCAGGCAGTGCCATTAAGGTTTCTACGCAATAAGGCTGCAACCATTTCGCCTTACCAAAGCGCGATTGAAAAACCACTCGCCATTTATCGTCCTGCAAATTAAGCTTTTGAGCAATCAATTCTGCCGTTTTAAGGCATTGATAATAATAAGGGTCGCCTTTTTTAGTTAAAACATCTGGCAACCCATGAAAGGACATTAATAATAACTCACCAGCACTCTGCTCTGACCAAGCCTGCTGTATAGAATCGGCAATCGAAGTAATATATAAAGGGTGCTGATGATAATCACTGACAAAATGTAATTCAGGAATATAACGCCATTGCATTAATTCGGCTGCTACTGCATCAAATACACTTGCAGTAGTGGTTGAAGAATATTGTGGATATAAAGGCACAATAGTGATTTGATCACACTGTGCCTTTTGTAATTTATGCAGTTGCGTTGTCAGTGATGGCGGACCATAACTCATTGCCATAGCAACAGTAACATCAGCGTCTTTCTGATAATGCATAGACACTTTATCAGTTAAATCCTGCGTTAAATAAGTGAGCGGTGAACCTCTCTCTGTCCACACTTCAGCATAGGCAGCTTTAGACTTTCGTGGCCTAAAAGGCAGCACAAAAAAGTTTAAAATAACCCACCAAAGCAAGCGTGGTAAATTAACAACTCGTGGATCACCCAAAAACTGCCGCAAAAATTTGCGCACTGCTCTGACAGTTAGCTTCTCCGGCGAACCTAAATTAACAATTAAAATCCCTTTTTTCTTTGCCACCACAAGCCACCTTGAGTTAACGGTTAATTAAACTTAAAAATTCTGCTCTAGTACTCATTTCCTTACGGAAAATACCCGTCATAACGGATGTTGTCATGACCGAATTCTGCTTTTCAACGCCACGCATCATCATGCACATATGCTTCGCTTCAATAACAACTGCAACACCTTTAGCACCAATCGCCTCATCGACTGCATCCGCAATTTGCTTGGTCAATTTTTCTTGAATTTGTAAACGACGGGCATACATATCAACAATTCTTGCTAGTTTAGATAAGCCCAATACTTTACCTTGAGGCAAATAAGCAATATGACATTTACCGACAAAAGGCAATAAATGATGTTCGCATAAAGAGTAAAGTTCAATATCTTTTACAATCACCATATCTTCAGTATCTGCTTCAAAAATAGCGCCATTCAAAACTTCTTCCAAAGTTTTGCTATAGCCATTATTTAAAAACTCAAAAGCTTTGGCGGCTCTTTTAGGCGTATCAATTAAACCTTCACGCGTTACATCTTCGCCAATTGCTTCAATAATTTTTCTGAAATGCTCTTCCATCATTCGTCTCTAAAATAAAATAGGGGTTAAGTATACATCATCCTTGTACTAATTCTAATGCCTGCAAGACAACATTCTCATTCGCCCCGGCTTTAGGTCCATAGGTACTTAGGTGTCTACGCCATGCTCTTGCACCTTGAACACTATGAAATAAGCCTAAAATATGCCGAGTTATGCTATGTAATCGCACTCCAGCGGCCAATTGCTCTTGTATATAAGGCAATAAAGCGAGCACTACCTCTTCACGCGTTTTAACTGGAGTATCTTGCAGGTAAATTAATCTATCAGCTTCCGCTAATAAGTAAGGATTATGATATGCCTCTCGACCAATCATGACGCCATCTACACTCTGCATTAGCTCAATACTTTGCTCTAATGAAGTAATGCCGCCATTAATAACGATGTCTAAATGCGGAAAGTCTTGTTTAATCTGCTGTACGACATCATAGCGCAATGGAGGGACATCCCTATTTTGCTTAGGCGATAAGCCCGATAACCAAGCTTTACGCGCATGCAGAATAAAAGTACGACAACCGCCAGCAGACACTTTACTAATAAAATTGACCAATTCCTCATAGGAATCTTTATCATCAATGCCAATACGAGATTTCACAGTAACCGGAATATTAACCGCCTCTTGCATTGCTGCAATACATTCTGCGACTAAATCAGGTTCTGCCATTAAACAGGCACCAAAACGCCCATTTTGCACACGATCACTTGGGCAACCAACGTTTAAATTCACTTCATCGTAACCATAATTTTCCGCCATCTTGCTACATAGTGCCAAATCGTGTGCCGAGCTGCCACCTAACTGCAAAGCAAGTGGATGCTCTTGCGGTGAAAAGTCCAGATGCCGTTGCACATCACCATTCATTAAGGCACCAGTCGTCACCATCTCAGTATATAAAACAACATGATTTGATAATAAGCGATGAAAGTAGCGGCAATGTCTGTCACTCCAGTCGAGCATGGGGGCAACGCATAAAGCCCTATGCCCTGCACGCTGAATATTCTGGGTTTTTGTTGTCATAAGTTTGTTTATTTTTATTTATTTTGTCACTATAGTTGCACGTTAAATGCACGTTCGTTTTCATCGTGCAGCATCGAGGACAAAAAACACATGAAGCCGCAAAAAATAAAGAATAAAAATGGCACAACATCATACCGCATATTTATAGCTAACTCGCAAACAGGCAAACGCGAGAGCAAAACCTTTAGCGCTAGTCTGTCCGACACTAAATAATTTATACAAAGAGTAACTCCCTACAGAAACAACAATAAGGATATGAGAATGAAAATAAGCACTCCAGCAATCATTTTTCTATTTATTTCACCTGTTTATGCAGAAATGTATAAATGCACTGAAAATGGACAGATAAGTTATCAAGATAAGCAATGCAAAATAAACGGTAGCGCATTTATTCCAAGCAAAGATATTAGTACCGAGCAACAACAATCGGCAAGAGAAAAACTTAAATCAGATTTAGCCATTAGAAATGAAGAAAAAAAACAGGCAAAAGAAGCGCAAGATAAGGAGCGTTTGATTCAAGCTCAAGAGGATAAAGCCAATGCCGCCTATAGAAATGCACGAGCGAGCGAAGAGCAAGCTAAACAATCCGCCCGTCAAGCCGATGCTTTAGAAAAAAGTAATACCTCTAACCACTATACGAGACCTTACTATGTCATAAACCCTAAGCCTATTGTAAAACCTAGGCCTACGCCTTTTCTCCGCAAATAATAAGTTATTCCTGGACTTTAATACATTGACTTTCTTGCTTAAAATACCGCAAAAATTCATCATTAAATAAAGAAATATCATCTTTCTGTCCACTTACCTTAACTTCTGTCACCGCTTTAGTTTTATAGTTAGGCATTACTTCCAGCTCTTTTACTCCGTACGTTAAAAAAGAAGCCTTGGCTTTTTCTGCGTTGCTTTGCGTACTAAATACTCCTAAAGAAATTCTCCACTTAAACACACCATCAGTAATCAACCATAAATCGTTTATACCTTGCTGTTTGATAGTCGTCTCCCATGTCTTAGCTTCTTGATAAGAATTAGCAGCTAAAGTAAGAACGAAATAACTACTAATATATTGCTGCTCCTGCCGTACAAGCTTAAATTTAAATATCGCACTTTTATTTGTAGTCACGAACATCTGCTCTGAATATTCACCCTCTTGCAAAGGATAACAGGCAAAGAATGTTTCAGTTTGCACTTCAGTATTAGCTGGTTTTGGCTCAGAAAAAACAACGGCTTCAGGCTCGGCAAGCTTTGCTTCTTGCTTTGTAATTTCAGTAATCTTTTTATTAGAACTATCGACAAATTCTCTTTCTATCGGCAAGGGGGGAGTAGATTTTCTATTTTGCCCTGTTTCGCTCATATTTTCCGGTTCCGTGTTATTTAATGGATCAACGGATAGTTCCTGATAATTTTCTTCAGAAACAATAGTTTGATCATCACTTACACTATCAATTTCTAATAAGGCAACTTTTGGCGGGAGCTCACTGAACAAAAAAATCTGCTTCTGCTTTTCATGATCAGCGTTGCTTTCAGTGTCTATAGAAAAGTAAATTTCAGGCGCGCCTTTTCTCTGTTCCCAAAAGAAAAAAACAATATTGATCAATAGAATACTTAAAAATAAAAATTTCACAGCGGACTTTTCTCGCTACTTAATAAAGCTATCCCTTTAAATACCAATTCAGTATCAACAACAGCCTCTAACTTTAAAATATCCGCCAAAAACAGCGCATCCCCACCAGTTAAAATTAATTGCGTTGTTTGCGCACATTGCATAAGTCCCGCCTCAATAAAACCTTTAATAGCATAGAGGCTACCACTATAAATAGCTGCTTGTGTAGAATTAGCCAAACCTTGCTCATGGGGTTCAGTGCAATAGCTCAAGTCTGCCGTACCTTTATTTAAAGATTGCTTCAGTAAAGTTAGTCCCGGCATAATCAAGCCACCTAAGTGCCACCCGTGCTCGTCAATAACATCCAAAGTAATCGCGGTACCAAAATCAACAATACAAAGAGGCGCTGAATAATGCTCATACGCTCCCAGCATGGCTAGCCAGCGATCAACACCTAACTTTTCTGGATTAAGATAGCCATTACTTACTCCACAGGAAAATTTTTCCGAATGGATTTCTTGTATCGGACAATTCGACCATACCAGCCTAATTATATTGATAAGTAACTGCTTAATTTCAATAGAGCCAACACAAGCAATATAAATACAGTCAGGCATAGCTAGTAACCGCCAAGCAGAGATTAATGTGGCTGAAAAATCATCTTGATGATGTGCAATAGCAGCAAAAGTATCCAACTTATCAAGTTCCTGTATCGCCCATTTGACACGAGTATTCCCAATATCGATTAATAAGTTCATGATCGCCTAAAGCTGACTTCACCTGAAGCATAGGATTGCACCTTGCCATCTTGAGTTTGCAATAATAACAAACCATCATCACTAATACCTAGCACAGCACCTGCAACGACTTGTTTGCCGACAAACAAATTAACCGACTGCCCTTGCATACAGTCATAAAGTCGCCATTCATCTCGATACTGGGCAAATGACTGTTCAGTATAATGACTGATGACTTGAAAGATTTTTTCAAGCAACGTTGCCAGTAGCTCATTACGTGAAATTTTCATCGAACTGTCTAAGATTTGACTTATATCGACCCAGTCTTGTTCAATGCTTGATGCTTCGTCACCTGATAAACGAAGATTTAAACCCAGTCCAATAACAGCGCTACAAGGACCATTGGATTCCCCTGAGACTTCAACCAGAATACCGCCTAATTTTTTTTGTTGCCAATAAATATCGTTCGGCCACTTCAAGCCAACACCCTGAACCCCATGAGCACTTAAAGCTCTAATAACTGCAACACCAATAGCTAAGCTTAAGCCTGATAAACTTGCAGGGCCTTCCTGAAATCGCCACAAGACTGAACAATAAATATTACGACCAAAAGGAGAAACCCATTGCCGACCTCGCCGTCCACGCCCAGACGTCTGCTGTTCGGCAAGACAAACTACTCCAGTAGACTCAGGACTCGTTCTGCTCAAAGCAACTAAATTAGTATTGGTAGAATCAATTTGATCGTGAATATCAAAGATAGAAATCAACTGCCGTGTGGTAGCCGTCAAATTATCAACAATACAAGATTTATCAAATAACTCTAAAGATGACTTGAACCGATAACCTTTACCATTAACGGCTAAAATATCAACGCCCTGATCCTCTAATGCATTGATTTGTTTCCAAAGCGCTGAACGACTAAAATTCAATTGATCCGCTAATTCTGTGCCCGAATGGAAGTCTCCATCAGCTAAAAGCTGCAATAATGCTTTCTTTTTTTCTGAGAATTGCACGTGTTTTTCTAATTTTCTTTATGTTTACGAATTTGTTGCATCTGGCGCTTAACAACGTGCTTAATCAACAACTCTCTGTCCTGCTCTTTCATTTCACTAAAAGCAACACCAACCACATAAGGAAAATCAGACACAGCTTCAGGTTTTTTATGGCTATAAACAGCATTACCATAACTAACAACCACCGCCATACTGGAGGTAAGTAACAATCTGATTTCCAAAAACTCACCTTCAGCAATCAGTTCTTCACACTCAAACGCAACGCCCGAGGCACTCAAGCTAACATTTCGAGCCTTCTCATTAATAAGATCAGTGCCATCCATCAACACAGCGCGAGCAACCAGATTAATTTTACTATCCATTACTTTCAAATAGTCAGCAATATCAGAATTATTACGTTCAATCCGGTTAAATATAATCTGTGCTTCTTGATTTAAAATATCTAATGCTGCAGCAAGCGAACAATTATTCAGTAATTCACTAGAGGCTTCGGAATATTTTTTGATGGATTCAGGCGCTACCTTTTTATAAAAAAGATTGATTTCATCATCAATTCTAAAGAAACGCCTGCGTTCATCCACTTGAAATACGTTTTTTTCGCTCATAAATATGCTCACTTATTTTTCTTGCGCTTGTTTCTGCATTTTCTCAAACTCAATCGTTGGATCGTCCTGCACTAAAATAACTTCTACGCGCCGATTTTTTGCTCTATTTTCATTTGATGTATTAGGTACTAAAGGTTCTGAGTCCGCATGCCCCTCAATGATGACTCGTTTTTGATCAAGTTGTTTGTTTTTCAACATAAACTCAGCAACAGTCACTGAACGACCCGCAGATAATTCCCAATTAGAACGATACCACTCAGTCGAAATCGGAATATCATCGGTATGACCTGCAACCAGTACTTTACCTTTTGCTGTAATCACTGAGTCTGTAATTCTATTCATAACTGGCTCAAAGCCAGACTTCAAAGTAGCAGTTCCAGATCCGAAAGAACCTTTCTCATTAATCCGGATAATAATCTTCAAGCCCTGAGTTTCAACCGAAACAAGACCTTTGTTAATATCATCCTTTAATCGCTCTTCGATTTTTTCTGCTTCTACCTGCGTATTTTCTAAAGCTTGCTCCATAATTTCCTGTTTCATTCTTTCTTTCTCTTCCAGAGAAACATCCAAACGACTTGAGGATTGCGAGGTTGATTGCTTAATTTCTTCTAATAGTGTTGGATCAGTCGATGCAGGCGAAAAATGCTGAGCAATAATGCTCGTTCCCATCGGAATTTCAGCTGCTTCAATATCGCGCTGTACACCAAATGCATTTTCCATCGATTCAGCCGTGGCTTTAAATTTAGCGGCATCCATGGTTGCAAAAGACAACAACAAAACAAAAAAACACATCAATAAAGACATTAAATCAGCAAAGGTCGCTAACCAAAGCGGCGCTCCGACAGGTGGACATTTGGGGCAATCAGCCATGATTAATCTCCGCCCTCAACTTTACGTTTTTTCTCAGAAATATAGGAGCTCAACAAAGTTTCAAGTACTTTAGGATTCATACCTTCCTGTATACCAGAAATAGTCTCTAAAATGAGTTCTTTATTAGTTCGCTCATATAATAATACGTAAGCTAATTTATCAACCATAGGTAAAGCAAAACAGTTGGCAACCATAGCGCCGTATAAAGTGGTTAATAACGCAACTGCCATTGCTGGACCGATACTGGCGGGATCTGACATATTAGCTAACATTTGCACTAATCCTACCAACGTGCCAATCATACCCATCGCTGGTGCTAAATCGCCCACGCCTTTCCACATATCTTGCCCTGTTTCATTACGACTAACCATTTGGTCAATGTCTTGTTGCAACATTTTCCTAACAAATACTGGGTCATGACCATCAACACAAAAACCTATGCCTTTTTTAAGAAAAGGATTTGCAATTTCCTCACCCTCCAAAGCAAGCAAACCATTTTTTCTAGCGACATCAGCTAAACGTACTGCATCTGCTATTAATGCAAGCGGATCTTCTTTTTTATTTAAAAAAGCCTTACCTAAAACACCAAAAGAACGAATAAAATCAGCCAAAGGAATGCGCATTAAGCTCACCCCTAAAGTCCCACCAATAACAATCAATAGTGATGGCATATTAACAAACAGCATGACATCACCACCAGTGGCAATAGCCGCAACGATAATTCCAATACCTAATAAAAACCCAACTAAAGAAGCAATATCCACTCAAACCCTCACACTTCATAACTAATTTAAAATCAAGTTAAAAGCTATACTCCATAACCCTATAAGAAGCATAGCAGCCTAATAACCTGTTAATAGCAAAAACTTACTGGAGCGTAAATTGCTGCCCTAAAGTACGCAATGAATGCGCAAATGAAGCCCCCATTCTTCCTGCCAAACGATCAATTAAGCGCTCTTGAATAGTAAAATCAACACGTTTTTTAGCGCCAATAATATCAGTTGCGACACTATCATCAGTACCAAAACCATCTGCCAAACCAATTTTTACACCTTGCTCTCCAGTCCAAACTAAACCCGAGAAAGTATCTTTATTTTCTATTAATCGATCACCTCGACCATTTTTGACGGCAGTAATAAACTGTTCATGAACTTGCGCTAAAAGATCTTCCATGTATTTTTTCTCTTCTCCTTTAGCAGGCGAAAAAGGATCCATTAATGCCTTATGCGCCCCGGCTGTAACCAATCTGCGCTCTACTCCCAGCATTTTCATAGTATCAACAAAACCAAAACCGTCCATAATTACGCCAATTGAACCAATCAAACTGGATGGATTAACAAATATTTTATCCGCAGCAGAAACAATAAAATAACATCCTGAAGCACAAATATCAGAGGCGACAGCGTAAATAGGCAGCTCTGGATTATTAGACTTTATTTTGCGAATTTCATCATAAACATAAGATGATTGCACAGGGCTACCACCCGGGCTATTCACATGCAAAATAATACCCTTAGTATCCTCATTCTTTACCGCATTACGTAAAGATTTAATGATTGATTCGGCATTTGCCTCCTTATCTTCAGCAATAACACCATTGATACTAATAACGGCAGTATGCCCTTCGCCACTACTTTCGCCAAAGCTTTGGTTAAATGTCGGATACATGCCTATACCTAAAATAACAGCTAGATAAACAAACATTAAGCTTTTAAAAAATATTCCCCAGCGACGCGTGCGCCTTTGCTCGGTAATAGCGGCAAAAGCTAATTTTTCTATTGCTTCTCGCTCCCAACCACTTGTTTTATTTGTTGGTTCATCCCACTGATTATCACTCACACAAACTCTCTCTTAATTAAATTTTTTATAACAAAAAACTCGTTCACTTGAATTTTAAAAGCGACAAGCCTATTAAATATTAGCAGATAATTAAAACAAATTTATTTTTCATTATCTAGCAAGGTTTGCAAATCATCAGGCAATGGCGCAACAACCTTTAGTAACTCGCCACTGACTGGATGAGCAAATTGCAATTTTTGAGCATGTAAAAACAAGCGTTTATAGCCACGATTTTTAAAGCTTTTGTTAATTTCATTATCTCCATAACGATCATCCGCAATAATCGCATGCCCCAACCATGCTGCATGTACTCGAATTTGATGAGTACGACCAGTAAAAGGAGATGCCTCAACTAAGGTCGCATTTTGAAAAAGACTAAGACGCTTGAATAAAGTTTTCGAAGCTTTGCCTGCGGCACTAACCTTAACCATACGCTCTATACTTTGATTAGTACTTTTTAACAAAGGCTGGTCAACAATGACCTTTTCCTGATCCCAGCGGCCGCCCAAAAGCGCTAAATAACTCTTTCTAACGCCATCGCCGCGAAAATACTCATGCAAGGTACGTAAAGCGCTACGCTTTTTTGCAATAATTAAACACCCGGAAGTATCCTTATCTAAACGATGCACTAATTCCAAAAAATGGCTTTCTGGGCGTATTTCACGTAAAGCCTCAATCACACCCGTATTAAGTCCAGAACCACCATGCACAGCAAATCCTGCTGGCTTATTAATCACTAGAATGGCATTATCTTCAAATAAAACGCCTTCCTCCAAACACTGTTTAAGATATGCCGGCGCTGGTAATTGCTCTGTTTCTTCGGCAACGCGAATCGGTGGAATACGCACAATATCACCAATAATTAACTTACGCTTAGCATCACAACGACCTTTATTGATGCGTACCTCACCTTTACGGATAATGCGATAAATCCGACTTTTAGGCACACCTTTGAGTAATTTCATCAACAGGTTATCTAATCTCTGCCCTTCGTGGGCATCAGTAATTTCAATAAACTGTACTTCGAGTATATTTGGGGTATTTTCTATTTTCATCTGCATATAATAGTAGAATTTGTAGCTTCCTACTATAAGATAATTTCATTCACCCCTGTAACAGGTTATAATCGAGAAGTTATAGGTGACACATAAAAAAACTCCCTATAATTAGCTCGTATCAAGCCCTTTATTCATTTGAATAAAGCACTAAAAGTAGTGAACGAATAAGTCGCTTTTAGTACTGCTGAATGATCACAGAAGCTATAACAATTTTTGGGTTTTTTCGCTCGACCCATGATGAGCGATATTCGACCTGATAAAGGCTGAACGATACGGTAAGACAGTTTATATAGTCTTTCAATCTAGACTGCAAAACGTTGAAATGAACACCAGTAGAGCAGTAAAACCAAAGCTCCTGAACATGTATTTTCAACGCAGTATACAAGCAGTCGATTGAAAGCTCTATTGTTAGCTAGATATTATTTCCACACACAATATCTAGTATAGGCACGCATGATGATTACTCCCTTTAGACACTGATTTTGACTGTGATACTTAATAAGTGTGTTGTAACAAGTCTTTAAATTACTTGCAAAACAACCTACAAATATCTAAACATAAAAAGAATTTTAGCGGGGATCATTATTTCATGACCATACCAATAGACCAATATACTAACAAGACTAAACAAAGTCATACGTATCTTCCGCACGGACTAACAGGGTCAAAAAAGGATTACTAATGAAAAGAATGCTTATCAACGCTACGCAGCCTGAAGAATTGCGTGTTGCTTTGGTAGATGGTCAAAAACTCTATGATTTTGACATTGAACACCCTTCACAAGAACAAAAAAAATCTAATATATATAAAGGCATCATTACTCGTATTGAACCTAGCTTAGAAGCAGCTTTCGTCAACTACGGAGCTGATAAACACGGATTCTTACCCCTAAAAGAAGTTTCACCAAGCGCTGTAAATTCAGAAGACCAGAACTTAAGCCGCCAAAAAATCAAGGACTTATTAAAAGAAGGCCAAGAGGTTATTGTTCAAATTGAAAAAGAAGAACGCGGCAATAAAGGTGCAGCCCTAACGACTTACATTAGTTTAGCTGGAACCTATCTTGTCTTAATGCCTAATAACCCTAAAGCAGGTGGCATTTCTCGCCGTATCGAAGGCGAGACACGCAATGAACTGCGCGATGCCATGGCTGGACTAGAAGTCCCCGAAAATATGGGACTGATTGTTCGTACCGCTGGTTGCGGAAAAAGCACAGATGAACTTCAGTGGGATTTAAACTACCTACTACAGTTATGGGAAGCCATTGATCGCACATCTAAAGAGCAAAACAAACCTTTCCTTATTTTCCAAGAAAGCAACGTCATTATCCGCGCTTTACGCGATCATTTACGTGCAGATATAGATGAAATCCTTATTGACAAGGAATCCGCATTCAAATTAGTACATAACTTCTTAAAGCAGGTTATGCCGCACTATCTGAGTAAAGCGAAATTATATAGCGATAATGTACCACTCTTTAATCGCTATCAAATCGAATCTCAGATCGAAACAGCTTATAGTCGCTCAGTCCCACTACCTTCGGGCGGGGAACTCGTTATTGATCACACCGAGGCACTAACTTCTATTGATATTAACTCAGCACGGTCAACCAAAGGTAGCGACATAGAAGAAACCGCCCTTAACACCAATCTTGAGGCTGCCGATGAAATTGCGCGCCAATTAAGATTGCGTGACCTAGGTGGTTTATTTGTCATTGATTTTATTGACATGCTCTCCAATAAGAATCAGCGAGCCGTCGAAAATAGAATGCGCGATGCATTAAAAATCGATCGCGCTCGCGTACAAACAAGCCGTATTTCACGATTTGGCTTATTAGAAATGTCGCGCCAACGACTTCGCCCATCATTAGGCGATGCAACTCAACTAACTTGCCCGCGCTGTAATGGTCAAGGTGAAATTCGTAATGTTGAATCGGTCGCCTTATCAGTATTAAGAATACTCGAAGAAGAAGCAATGAAAAGCGGAACTGATAGAGTTATCGCTCATTTACCGATTGAATGTGCAACCTTCTTATTGAATGAAAAACGCCCTTCTATAGATCAAATTGAATCACGGCTAAAAGTACGCATCATTATCTTACCTAGCAAGCATTTAGAAACGCCTGCATATGATATAGAACGCATTAAGTCAAAAGACGATGATGGCTCTACAGAAGTAGCAAGTTACAATCAAATTCAAAATGAAACCGTCATCTCGCCTGATTTTGCCAAAGAAGCCGTACCCAAAGCCGAACAAGCAGCGCTTAAAGAATTTCTTCACGACGCGCCTGCACCCCCCATACAAAACAAGAAAAATTCAGCCAGCTTGATAAGCCGTTTCTGGAATAAACTTGTTGGCCCTACGGAAGAAGAAAGCATCGAAAAAGCGGCTTCTGCCACTGATACAAAAACTGACGAAACGCGCACTGAAAGACCGCTGAGTAATCGCAATAGAAATAATAACCAAAGAAATCGCAATAGAAACAGCAACCGCGACCGTAGTAACAACCCCAACAGTAAGCAACACTCTGATACGATTGCAACTGCAACTGCAACTACAGCCAAACATCAAGACCAACAGGAACGCAAAGAAGAGCCTGTTATCGAAAATAATGGCACAGATCACTCGGAAGCTAAACCTAGAAATCAACAAAAAAGAACCAACCGCAGAGGCTACAACAGAAAGCCAAGGGAAAAAACCGAAGGAGCGCAAACTAACGACGCCAACTCTAACAGCTCTACTGAGAATAGAAATACCACTCAGAATGAACCCGTTACACAGGAAAAGCGCAATACTAGCACTCAGTCTTACGCGGCAGATTATCAAAAGAGTATAACGACAGCTAAGGCGGAAACAACAGTCCCTGCTCCAGCAGAAAAAAAAGAAAGTAGCGCAAGCACTCAACCAGCGCAAACTAAAGAAACAAGTGCCAGTGTAGAAGCACTAAAAGCTAAAGAAAACAATTAAAAATCAAGTAAAAAGGGCATAAACAGTATAAACCCTCAATCTATGCTCTTTTTACTTTTTAAATCTATTCCCAATAAAACTTATCTGCTATGATAAGAAAATTTTTTACATATTTTAGAGAACACAATACAAATGGCAAAAGAAGACCAAATTGAAATGGATGGTACGATTATCGATACCCTTCCGAATACAATGTTTAGAGTAGAGCTAGAAAATGGGCATGTTATTACTGCACATATTTCTGGAAAAATGCGCAAACATTACATTCGCATCTTGACCGGCGATAAAGTAAAAGTAGAAATGACACCTTACGACTTAACTAAAGGTCGCATCACGTTCCGTATGCGCTAACCGAGAAGGTTAGCACATACAAAAGCATTAATTTTTTTCTGGGATACTCAGCTCTTTACTTTCAACAGTAAACGCCAACTCTTTATCCTGAACAATGACATGAACATGACCACCTCGTTCAAGCTTACCAAATAATAAATCGTTCGCCAGAGGCTTTTTGATTTTTTCCTGAATCAATCTAGCCATCGGTCTTGCCCCCATTTTAGGGTCACAACCGTTCTCTGCTAACCAGAGCCTGGCTTCTGTATCCAAACTAAAAGTCACATTTTTTTCCAGCAACAAGGTTTCCAACTCAAAGATAAATTTATCAACCACATTACCCACCACTGAAATATCTAGTGGTTTAAACTGAATAATACTATCCAATCGGTTTCTAAATTCTGGAGAAAAAGCCTTCTCAACCACGCGCATACTATCACTAGAATGCTCTTGCTGAGTAAACCCTATGGAAGCGCGACTACCTTCCTCTGCACCAGCATTAGTGGTCATCACCAAAATAATATTTCTAAAATCAGCTTTGCGCCCATTATTATCCGTTAATGTGCCATGATCCATCACTTGTAAAAGCAAATTAAATACATCAGGATGCGCTTTTTCCAGCTCATCTAATAAAAGAACGGCATGAGGATGCTTAGTAACTTGCTCGGTCAATAAACCACCTTGATCATAACCAACATAACCGGGAGGTGCACCAATTAAACGCGAAACCGTATGACGCTCCATATACTCCGACATATCAAAACGAATCAGTTCAACACCCAATAATTTAGCAAGTTGTTTGGTTACCTCAGTCTTACCTACACCCGTAGGCCCAGCAAACAAAAAAGAACCAATCGTTTTACTAGCATCACGTAAGCCGGCACGAGAAAGCTTAATCGCCGACGATAAAGCAGAAATAGCCTCATCCTGCCCAAATACCAACATCTTTAAATTTTTCTCAAGATTTTTTAACTTATCTTGATCATTACTAGAAACAGATTTAGCTGGAATTCTAGCAATTTTAGCGACAATTTCCTCAACCTCATGCACATCAATCAGCATTTTACGCTCACCTTCAGGCATCATACGCTGCCTAGCTCCCGCCTCATCAATTACATCAATCGCTTTATCAGGTAAAAATCGATCAGTAATATGGCGTGCAGATAATTCCGCGGCAACACGCAAACTTTCCAAACTATATTTAAGTTCATGATGTTCTTCAAAACGACTTTTTAAGCCCTTTAAAATTAAATACGTCTCATCAATCGTTGGCTCAATGACATCAACTTTTTGAAAGCGTCTTGCCAAAGCATGATCCTTTTCAAAAATACCCCGATATTCTTGATAGGTCGTTGAACCAATACACCGCAAACTACCAGAAGCTAAAGCAGGTTTAATTAAATTAGACGCATCCATCACCCCGCCAGACGCTGAACCAGCACCTATAATAGTATGAATTTCATCGATAAATAAAATTGCATTAACATCATGTTTCAACTGATTCATTAAAGCTTTAAGCCGCTTTTCAAAATCACCACGATATTTTGTGCCGGCAACTAAAGCACCTAAATCTAAAGAATAAATAACGCAATCACGCAAAACTTCAGGAACATCCTCCTCAACAATCTTTTTAGCCAAACCTTCAGCAATCGCTGTTTTACCAACGCCCGCCTCGCCAACCAATAGAGGATTGTTTTTACGTCGGCGACATAAAACCTGAATGGTTCGTTCTAACTCACTTTCACGACCAATGAGAGGATCAATTTTCCCCTCCAAAGCCTCTTGATTAAGATTCGTTGTATATTTATCCAGTGGACTTTCGATGGCCTCCTGATCTACAGCGCCAGTAACGCCTACCCTTGCCTCTTGAGCGTCATCCGCCTTAGATACACCATGAGATAAATAATTGACTACATCTAAGCGCTGTATATCTTGCTTATTTAATAAATACACCGCATGTGAATCTTGCTCGCTAAATAATGCGACTAATAAATTAGCGCCATCCACCTCTTTTTTATCAGAAGCCTGAGCATGAAAAACTGCGCGCTGCAAAACCCGCTGAAATCCCAGAGTCGGCTGCGTTTCTCGTCGCCCTGTTTCAGTTAATAAGCTAATCGTTTCATCAATAAATTGAGTTAATTCAGCACGCAGAAACGGAATATCGCAAGAACATATAGCTAAAACTTGAGCAGCCATTGCATTATCCAATAAGGCTAATAGCAAATGCTCAACAGTGATAAACTCATGTCGTTGCTCGTGCGCAGAAACGAATGCCAAATTCAATGTTACTTCAAGGTCTTTACTTAACATACTATAAGCTCCTTACGCTTCTTCCATCGCACACATTAAAGGGTGCTGATGCTCACGAGAATAGATATTTACCAGCTCTACTTTGGTTTCCGCTACATCGTGCGAAAACACCCCACAAACGCCTACGCCTTGAGTATGTACATGCAACATGACCTGCGTGGCCTGCTCTTCAGACATGGCAAAAAAATCAACCAGGACTTCAATCACAAAATCCATTGGCGTAAAGTCATCATTCAGTAAAATTACTTTATATAATGGCGGCCTTTTTAATTTAGGCGCAACCTCTTGAACAGCCAAAGCATCATCATTATCTATTGATGGATCAAAGTCACTCATTTCTATTTACACTTTAAAATTAAATTAATCACACTTAATCTTGAGGTCAAATCCTCAAATTCAATCACTAATAAAGTATAATAGCCTTAAATCAATTAGACTACAGCCCTTTTTTAAAACTAAGCAGATAAACAATGGTTTGGAAACCCCATGTCACCGTCGCAGCTATTATTGAACGAGATCAACGCTTTCTATTAGTTGAAGAAGAAACCCCCAGCGGCATAGCATTCAATCAACCCGCCGGACACTTAGAGCCCGGTGAAAGCCTAATTGATGCCGTAAAACGCGAAGTTAACGAAGAAACCGCCTGGCAGTTTACTCCCGAATACCTTACCAGCGTCCAACTATGGCGCAAAAATCCTGATTTCCCTAGTTTCATGCGCGTTTGTTTTGTCGGCCAATGCTATGACTACAAACCCGAGCAAATATTAGATAAGGACATAATCCGTACACACTGGTTAACTTATGATGAAATTGTAGCTCAAAAAGCGCAATTACGTAGCCCTTTAGTGTTAACTACAATAGACCAATACTTAGCTGGCGAGCGCCACCCTCTCGCCTTATTAAAAACCTTTTTAGACGTAGAATAATGAGCAAAAATATCATCGTCGGCATGTCCGGCGGAGTCGATTCATCTGTAACCGCCGCACTATTATTAGAACAAGGCCACCAAGTGACCGGCGTATTTATGAAAAACTGGGACGAAGATGATGGCACTGAAGAATGCACGGCATTAGAAGATCAAGCCGACGCCCAACAAGTTTGCGACACCCTAGGCATAGAACTAAAAACGGTAAACTTTGCCAGCGAATATTGGGATGAAGTGTTTGAAGTATTTCTTTCAGAATTTGCCGCAGGCCGCACGCCTAACCCCGATATTTTATGCAATAAACACGTAAAATTTAAAGCCTTCTTAAATTATGCCACCGAAGACCTAGGGGCTGAATATATAGCCACTGGCCACTATGCGCGCGTTAGTAAAAAAAACGGCGAATTTTATTTACTTAAAGGCCTAGATCCAAGCAAAGAACAAAGCTATTTTTTATACACTTTAGGTCAAAAAGCTTTAGCCAAAACTTTATTCCCTATTGGCCATTTACATAAAACTGAGATTAGACAATTGGCCGAAAAATATGGCTTTGCCAATTATCAGAAAAAAGACAGCACCGGTATCTGCTTTATAGGTGAACGTAAATTCAAAGAATTTCTGCAACGCTATTTACCTACTCAACCAGGAGAAATGCGCACCCCCGAAGGCCAGTACATAGCGCAACATTCTGGCTTAATGTATTACACTTTTGGTCAGCGCCAAGGTTTAGGTATAGGTGGTGTAAAAGATGCGCCTGATGAGCCATGGTATGTCTTAGATAAAGACTTAGACAACAATATTTTAATTGTAGGTCAAGGGCATGATCACCCTTTAATGCTCCATAACGCACTAGAAGCGAATCAATTGGATTGGTGCAGTAATCAGCCACTAACTGAAGTGATTGAATGCTCAGCTAAAACGCGCTATCGGCAAGCAGATCAGGCATGTAAAGTGATTCCGCTTCCAGAAAATAGAGTTAAAGTTATTTTTGCACAGCAGCAACGTGCGATTACTCCGGGGCAATCGGTCGTATTTTATGATAGCGAAGTTTGTTTAGGCGGTGGAATCATTGAAACTAAATATAATATCTGAAAACAGCAGTGTAGGAGTAAATATTCAGAGACACTTTCCTTAGAGATACAGGCTATCAATTTAAGACGGGACATTTAGCAATTTCAATGGGTTAGAAAAAACACGTTTACTACTATTTCTAGGCAGCGGTAACTCGCCCATTTCATTAAGTAACCATGAAAATAAGTCTGGAAACTCGGTATCAAATAAACGCATTGCGGCGGTTGTGCCATCCTCGCGTTTGACTCCGTAATTATGAATGACCGTTAATGCGTTTAATCGCCTTTCAGTCAACCCTCGTCCATTGTGATACATTTGTGATAAACAGCCATTTCGCCCTTCAACAGCGGATGAACTGCGCTGAAACTGTCTTGCCATATTTTCGGCTAATGTCAGCCATTGTTGCATCTGACTTATTGATAACTTTTCACTGAAGGGGGCTGCTTTGAGCTTATCAGACGCGACTTCCCATGCTTTTCTATAGCTTGCCTTTGAGTTGCAATTTTTAGTTTGTTCCATCTTTTGATGCCAATAAACCACGGGTAATAATGTTGAAGTCAACCAAAGCTCGGTATCCGTATCAAGCTCTAAGCTTTGCAAGGTTTCGCGTACCCAAAGCCACCAAAAACTAATGGATACGGCGAGTGGTTGTATCTGATTTCGAAACTTTTTCATCATGCCTTTGTGGTCATTAATCTCTTGCTCTTCCGCTATCTTTTCAAAGGCTTGCGCTCGTAATTCGAGTTGATGTTCAACTTTTTCAGCATTGTTAATGCGGCTATCATTGAGCGAAAACGGATGAACCTCATCGCCAATGCCTTGTAGGTTTTCGTGATAGTCCGCTTGCGTTTTCTTAGCTTTTTCAAGCTCTTTTTCAGCCGTTATTCGCGTTGCTTTAAGATCACTAATTTTCAGCATGGTTGCGGTTTTAGAAACTTTGGACTCTTTAGTTTTCGCAGCTTGTAGCTGTTTTTCAGCATTTGCCGCACGTCTGCCTATTTTTGCGCCTAACCAGCGACTCATATCTTGTTGAGCATGGAAAAGATCCGCACCTGAATCGCAGTCAAAACCTGTCACTGCCACTTTTATCAGAGCCTTAGCGCGATCACTAATGGCGTGATTAACTTCAATGCCTAATGACTCTAAACGTGGCGAGACCTTCTTGTACCAAGTCTCATAGCACCTATCATCACTAATATCTTCCAACAAAAGATAGCCAGAGCGTAAGTCCATTAAAACTAAAATCATAAAGTTGCCGAAAAAAGTCTCATCCAGCCCCGCCACAACTTTACGCCTTTGTTTCTTCACACTTTTTTCGCATTCTTCCTGAAATAGCGGCAATAAAACTTCCATTTTATTGATTTGAGTTCGCAAGGCGGCAGGTGATACGCCTACATGAGTATCAATTCGAATCATTTTAAAAAAAAGCGATAAGGTATCCGCACCTACACCTGCCTTCAATCCAAAGACATACAAAGCAGCAAACACCAGCAGTCTTAGCCACGCGCTACCTGCTTCGGTTTCCCACAATGATGACTTAGGATGTTTATTCCGCTTCTCTTGTGCTTGAAGGTGACGGTGCGCAGTGCTTTTTGAGCGACCAATAATTGAAGCCAGTTTACGAACAGTTTGTTTGCCTGTTGTTGCGATTTCAGTGATAATCGCGTTGCTAGCTGCGCGTATTTTCTGTGTTGTTCTGTTTTTTTTGTCATTAACTAATGATACAAGAATACAGTGGCTAGCCCTTCATTTTGTCCCGTCTTAAATTGGTAGCCAAAAGTTTCGCACCATCCCGCTCTTGAACCGAAGCCGCTGTAACCACAACAACCATAATTAACCCAAGTGTATCAACAAGGATATGGCGCTTTCGACCTTGAATTTTCTTCCCGGCATCAAAGCCTTTTATACCTGCTAAAGCAGTTGTTTTAACGCTTTGGCTATCAATAGAACCTGCTGTAGGGTGTTTATGACGCCCCGCCTTCTGTCTGACTCTAGCACGTAAATTTTGTTATTGAATTTATATAGCAAAGTGCCATAATGAGCGCATGTATAAAATTCACTATAAAAAGTCAGCCGCCAAAGCTCTGGCTAAATTACCCGTTAAAATCGCAGATCAGTTTATAGATGCGTTTGAGCGGGTGTCGCTTAAACAGGACGAGCAACTAGATATTAAGAAACTACAAAATAGAGATGGCTATCGCCTGCGCATAGGTTGGTATCGTGCGTTATATCGCGTGATTGATGAGGTTTTAGTGATCGAGGTGGTGGCGATTGGTTCAAGAGGAGATATTTACAAATGAGTGTGCAATTTATAGAAAACAAGGGCGTGCCTGAGTATGCGGTTATACCCGTAGATCAGTATCAGTCATTACTGGATAAGGCAGAAGCTTATGATGATGTGGTTGCCTTTGATAAGGTGGTGGCTTGCGCTGAAGAAACGATACCTGCACACATGGTGAGTCGGCTGGTTAAGGGTGATAATAAAATAAAAGTCTGGCGTGAGTACCGGCAGATAACCCAGGCTCAGTTAGCAGAACGGGCAGGGGTGGCGCAGGCTTATATTGGGCAGATTGAAACAGGTCAGCGCGATGGCACAGTTAAGGTTTTGGTGGTGATTGCTGAGGCGTTAGGGATTAGCTTGGATGATTTGGTGTAGGTGGAGGGCGGGTATTTAGTTCAATTCTTAGGTGCTTTCTTTTTATTTACTTTTCTTTATGTTTTTTGAAAGCAATACTTGGGCTCTTTTGAAAAATGAATGGGTAACTTATATTTTTCAGTAATTCAATAAGAGTTTATGCATTTACTATAGGAATTCAGAAAGATAAACAATTGGGCGGTCTCTGCGTTTTTTAAGATAGTTTTCGCCTAAATTATTTAATAGGTAATCAGGTAAAACTAACACATAGTAGAAAAACAAGATGGCAGACAAAAAAATACCTCCGCCAGAGAAATCAGATAAATACAGGTCAAGATAGTTAAAATTTTGTTGCTAAAGTAGCACTCTATATTAGAGCATCAATGGTGTGCTATTCACATAATAGAAGTCGATAAAATCGCTTCATTTATTTTATTAGTGACTTCATGCTTAATATAAAAAGTAAGCTCAGAGTAGACTGTCTAGTTAGTTTACAAGTCATGAGTCATGGGAACACTAAATTAGCAACAAAATAAAACAAGTATATTAAGCAAATCGAGCTACATCGAATTCCTTATTATTTCTCAGCATATAATAGACAGTACGCGCGATCTTATGCGCGATTATATTCTTGGATGCCTTTGAACTGTGTTGCTGCTTGACCTTTTCATTATAAGTACGACCAGACTCAGAGTACCTAATAAAACAAATTGCCGCGACTTGAAAAGTCTTTCGCAAACGACTATTGCATTTATTTTTACCTTTATCTCCGTAATTTTTTCCTGCCGAGACTCGGCTCGGCGGAACAAAACCGCAGTACGAACTAAAATTTCCGACTGATTGAAATCGATCAACGTGCTCTATTTCTAATATTAATGCAGAGGCTAACATTTCTCCTACTCCAGGAATTGTTTGCAACAAGCCCAGTTCACTCTCTCTATAATTTTTTAACTCGCATTGTAAATAAGAATTAAGACTTTTAATTTGCGTCTCGCATAATTCAAGTAATATTTTTCGCGATTCGGCAAGCATTTGAGTGGACTCTTCCGAAGATCCTACCCCAGATAAAAAATGCTGATGATCAACTGTTTTGCTTTGACGCACTAAATCAGATCGAAATTGCTGCAAAGAACAAATCCCCCGATGCAAATCTCTAATTGATCTAAACTGCTGATTACAAATATGAGATTCGGGGAATAAGCCTGCCATTAAAAGCCTCGCTATTTTCTCAGCATCACCCGCATCAGATTTATTCTTTCTCCGACACTGATTGCCAATAGCCTCAGCATCCCCCAGCATCACATTAAATCCTTGCTCTTGTAACAAATCAACTAACCAGTACCAGTTATAAGTGGATTCGACGCCAATAATCAAATTCTCCTTATATTGAGCCAAGCATTCCAAGAACACTAAGCTATCAGTATGTTTAACCTCGACAAGCATGACCACTTGCCCGGTCAATGAGTTAATTACACAAATGGTTGAGCTAGATTTATGGAAATCAATACCGCAATAATATTGCGGATTACTCATCGTTAGCTCCCGCTCGCTGAGTGATACCAAAATGCTTATCGACATCCTCTTTATACCAACCAACACAGCGGGCAGACAACGCAATGCTCTCAGGAAAATTACCTGCCTCAATCAACCTATATACAATTGATCGACTAATACCATAACGACTCACAATATCACTCATACGATAAACTAAAACGTGTTCTGAACTCATAAGAAAACTCCAATTAAAAAAAGAAAATTAGAACTTAAAAGCTTTACTCGCATAAAAAAAAACATTAATATATTTCTGCAACGAAATAAAATTAATTTTTTATACAAAAATATAAAAACTTAAATAAGCTCCATAAAAGCGCATATGAGACCTCGAAGTCTCAGTGCACTTTTTCATTATATCAATTTTCATTTTTTTACCAAAATCACCCATTCTCCCTGCCTGAACCCTTAAAATGTAACCCCTTTGTTACTATCTAATTATTGCAGCAAACACTTCAAATACCTTGATTTCATCGACTGTGGTGAAACTCAAGAAAAAAATCAGCTTGTCAACTCACCAAAAGATCCACGTACAATCGCGGCTATTGAAAGTCTAGCAACAGGTATTTTAGACCCTGTCGTTGAGCAATTTGGTGAGCTAAAACTGACTTACGGGCTCTGCGCTAACGATTTATTACTGCAGATCAAAAAGCGCCCTTCTCCTGGGATTGCGCCGCAACTCGACCAGCATGCAGGCTATGAAGTAAATTCCAAAAACAAGCGCATTTGTCAACGCGATGGATTTGCTTGTGATTTTTATGCGCTCAATACCGACTCTTTAGCTGTCGCCAAATGGATCGTGATGCACTTGCCATTTGACCGACTGTATTTTTACGGTAAAAATAGACCGATTCATATTAGTATTGCCCCTGAAAACAGCTTTGCCATTACGCTTTTAGAGCAATCTCCGACAGAGCGGCGCATACCGAAAAACATTAAAAAAGCGCAGTTTTTGCTGAAAGAGTAAAATCAATGGATGCCACACAATTCAATCAACTGATTAAGTCGGTTAAGCTCGGTAAATTAGTCGGCAATGCCCGCTATCTGCATATCAGTGCCTTTCATGAAATACCTTCTGAATTAAAAGACTTTATTATTTTGATTGCTAATGCGTTAAAAATACCTGCAAACGATTGGAATATTATTAAGCTACATACCCAGCAATTCCGGCTTTCTTATCTGAATTACCCCCAGTTTTACGAAGACTCTTATCCCCCTTTACATAACAGCATTACCGTTGATTTAGAACATAAAACTCAGAAAATAGCGAATTATACGGCTACTGAAAATGCGCCTATTTTGCATCGTAAAGAGCTGTTTATCCAAGGTAAACGCATTAAAAGGACTTTAAAGACAAAGAGATAGTCACCATAGTATCAATTTTGCCTAGAGTATCTATGAACTATAGTTTAGTTGAGCATTTTTCCCTACTGACTGACCCCAGAATTGAGCGTAAAAAACT
>JAIPFI010000012.1 GCA_021736705.1 Methylococcaceae bacterium
CGATCCCATCCCGAACTCGGAAGTGAAACCGCTTAGTGCCGATGATAGTGTGGATTTATCCATGTGAAAGTAGGGAATTGCCAAGCTCTTAATATTAAAACCCATCTTCGAAAGAAGATGGGTTTTTTTTTGCCTTTTATTTGGCGGAGAAGGGTAAAATGTCTAAAGGTTTTCTTCTTATACTGTATAACGTTTAACTCATCACTCATAAATAGGCAGCCCATGCTAAATGAAATAACTCTTAGTCGTTTAGATTATGCTTTTGCTCGCTTCTTAACTCAGCGAAGTCAGCTAAAAGATGAGCAGGGGAAACAATTTGAGGCAATAGTTGCTCGATTGTCTTATGCACAGAGTCAAGGGCATAGTTGTATCCAATTAAGTGCAGAAGATTTAACTGTCGTGCTGGGCTCGGGTATGGCAGATGAAACTGGCACTCTGCCTTTGGTTTTAGAAGGTAATCAATTATATCTCCAAAGATATTGGAATTATGAGTGCCAACTAGCGAAAAAAATAGTGAGTTTGATGGTGGCAGATTCATTACTAAGTAGTTTTCCTGAGGTATTTGATCGATATTTTCCAGTTAATGACAACATTGATTGGCAAAAAGAAGCAGCAATTGCCGCTATAAAGTATCCATTTACTATCGTAACAGGTGGGCCAGGCACCGGAAAAACAACGACTGTTGTTAAAATTCTAGCTTTGTTACAGGAATTTTCAGAAGTGCCTTTAAATATCATGCTTGCCGCTCCTACTGGGAAAGCGGCAATGAGGTTGCAAGAATCAATCGGTCAAAGTAAAAGTGGTTTAGATTGTTCTGATGAGATAAAGCAAATGATTCCTGAACACGTTGTCACGATTCATCGCTTACTTGGCGCAAGGCCGCCATCGCCCTATTTTAAATATAATGCCGACTCACCTTTGCCCTATGATATTGTCGTGGTCGATGAAGTGTCGATGATTGATTTGCCTTTAATGACTAAATTAGTGAGCGCTTTAAAAGTAAATGCGCGGCTTATTTTGTTAGGCGATAAAGATCAGTTAGCGTCCGTGGAAACAGGGACTGTATTGGCTGATTTAACCAATGCTTTGCCCAAGTATACGCAGGAACTGAAAGTTTCTTACCGTTTTTCAGGAAATATAAAAACATTTGCTGCAGCAATTAATCATCAAGAAGCTGATCTGGCTTGGGAATTATTAACCAAAGATTACGCAGAAGTTTGTTTTTTGAAGGAAGATTTAATTGATTATATCGTCAATAAACAAGTTGCCTACTTGCAGTTAATTTCTGAAAACGCTGACTTTACAGAATGCTATGCAGCTTTTAGTGCTTTTCAAGTGCTATGTGCTACGCGGCAAGGTTTATATAGTGTTGATGATATTAATTTTCGAGTGACTCAAGCACTGATAGAGCAGCGCTTCATTAAAAGTTCGGGTGATTGGTATAGCGGCCGACCTATCATGATTACGCAAAATGATGCTGTTTTACAATTATATAATGGCGATATTGGTATTTGTATGCCAGATGCTGAAAATCGCGGGCAATTAATGGTTTTTTTCTTACATGCTGATGGTCTGGTCAGAAAGTATTTGCCAGCGCGCTTACCTTATTGTGAAACTGTTTTTGCTATGACCATCCATAAAAGCCAGGGCTCAGAGTTTGAAGAAGTGCTATTGGTGTTGCCGGAAGTGATTAACCCAATATTAACTAAAGAGCTTATTTACACGGGAATAACTCGCGCGAAAAAAACGCTAAAAATGGTCACTAATAAAGAGGTGTTTTTACAAACGATTCAACGTAACGTTCAGCGTTTTAGTGGGCTTGCAGAGAGAATTAAGAAAATAGCTTGAGTTGAAGCTCAAGCTATTGACTTTATGTTAGAGCTATTTTGAAATGTGTTGTTCCATTTCGGCAACACGTTTTTCTAAGTCTTCTAGTTTAGAACGTGTTTTAGCTAAGACGCCTTTTTGTACTTCAAACTCTTCACGAGTCACTAAATCCATTTTACCTAATGCACTTTGTAAAATAGCGCGAAAATTTTTCTCCATATCTGCTTTAAAGTTATTTAAGCCCGGAGGAATTGCATCGCTTAAGCGGCTAGCAATGTCATCAATTGATTTTGGATCAAACATAAAAAAATTCCAGTAGTGTATAAATAAAGCTTAGCTTAGACTAAGCCAGAATTGGTAACAGAGACATATTCGCGACAAATCTTTTCAATATCTGCTTGGCTCAATGGCTGTTGCATTAATAAACAATAATAGTGATCATTTTCTTCACTGAAGGTAATACAGTTTTTGCATTGCCCAAAACTACTGGTGCCATTAACATTTTGCAAGGCAACCAGTGCCTCATAAAGTGCGGCACTGATCGAATCAAATTGTTTATTTTCAATAGCCTGTTCTGCCTTGGTGAAGACATCAAAAGGGGTAATGCTTTGTAAAAGCGCTTTACCCTCAGGTAATATATTCAGGTGAACGATACGTTTATCAACATCATCTTGTTTTTTTTCAATATATCCCTTGCGTACTAAAACTTGTAGGGTTTGTGATACGGTGCCTTTAGTCAAGCCCAGATAGTCTGTGACGGCCGCAGGCGAATCGCTGAAGCGATTGCAACTGGCTAAATAGTCTAATGTTTGCACATGGACAGGTTGTAGCCCTAGTACAGAATACTTTTTTCGTTGCTCAGCTCTCAATAGAGTACTGATACGTTCAATTAATTTTAAAGTGGTTAAATCATGCATAATTATATTTTAGCATCACTTAGAGTAGGTATAAACTAAAGCTGTTTTTTTTTAAGAATGTCCTTTATTTTGTGTCACGATCTACCATTAAACTAAGCTAAATGGCTTACAAACTAAATTCAATTTTTAAAACTATGCGTATTATCCACACTGCCGATTGGCATTTAGGTCGTATCTTACATAATGTTTCTTTGCTTGAAGATCAGCGGCATATACTGGAACAACTAAGAGCTGAAATTGAATTAAATCCCCCTGATGCACTGATTATTGCCGGCGATATTTATGATAAAGCGATCCCATCCGAAGGTGCAGTACGTTTATTAGAGGAGTTTATTAATCATGTCGGTGGGCATTTAAATGTGCCTATTATTATGATTAGTGGCAATCATGACAGCGGTCCGCGCTTGAGTTTCGCTTCCACGCTACTGGAAAAAGCTAAGGTGCATATTATCGGTAAAGCGAGTGTCGATATTCTGCCGATTATTTTAAGCGATACAGATGGTGGGGTGTATTTTTACCCCTTGCCTTATTTATCACCGATTGCCGCACGCTCTTTATATCAAGACAGTGAAATCCTTACGCATCAGGATGTCATTACGCGACAGGTACGCGGTATTATTGAACAACATCCTAAAGATAAACGTAGTGTGCTCATTATTCATGAGTTTGTGATAGGTGGGGAGGTTAGCGATTCAGAACGACAATTATCGGTAGGCGGCACGTCACATATTGAAGCTAATATACTCAGTCAATTTGATTATGTCGCAATGGGGCATTTACATCAGGCGCAGCGAGCAGGTTATGAGCATGTGCGTTATTCTGGCTCCTTGCTTAAATACAGTTTTAGCGAAGTAAAACATAATAAAGGCATAACGGAAGTGATGCTTGATGCCCAGGGTTTTGTTAGTAGTCAACATATTGCTTTAACGCCAATCCGCGATATGCGCATAGTCAAAGGCAAGCTAACAGAAATATTAGAACAGGCGTATTTAGATTCACGGCGTGAAGATTTTATTCGAGCCGAACTGGAAGATACAGAAGGCTTACATGAGCCTATGCGTCGCTTAAAAGAAATGTATCCAAACGCGCTGGAAATAAAATATCTGAGTAAAGCTAATCAAAATGCCGCGCAAACAGAAACCAGTTTTCAAGAATTACAAAAGCAAGATATAAGCGCATTATTTGCTGAGTTTTACCAGCATATTTGCACTGAGGAATTGAATGCAGAGCAACATAAATTAGTTGCAGATGTGGTTGAGCAATTAACCAGCGTCAGTCATTAAAGGCATAAGACATGAAACCATTAAAACTTAGGATGCAGGCTTTTGGGCCTTATGCTGGAACCGAAATAATTGACTTTCAATTGCTGGGCGAACGGAATTTATTTTTAATTACTGGCGATATAGGTGCCGGTAAAACGACTATTTTTGATGCTATTTGTTGCGCTTTATATGGTGAAACGTCTGGTGGTGAAAGAAAAGTTGAAGAAATGCGCTCGCATCATGCGCTGTCCAGTATCAGCACAGAAATCAGTTTAGATTTTGCCATGCAGAGCGATTTATTTCGCGCCTACTTTTCGCCTAAACAACAAGTGGCTAAAAAGCGTGGTGAGGGCGAAACTGAGCAAGCGGTAATTTCAGCTTTATATAAACTGAATGAAGTCGATCAGCCTTCTGAACAAGCGACTTTAATTGCAGAAAGTATTACCCTGACTAAAAAAGAAATTAAAGCGCTATTAGGTTTTGATGTAAAACAGTTTCGCCAAGTAATGATGCTGGCACAAGGAAAGTTTAGAGAATTATTAAGTGCAGATTCCGATAAGCGCGAAGAAATACTAAAAACGCTAGTTGATACCGAGTTTCTCGCCTTATTTTCTAGCCGATTAAAAACTTTAGCCGCAGAAAGCAAGCAACAAGTCGATCACTTAGAAGCGCAGATTAATGGCCTACTGAAAAGTGAGAATGTAGATAATGTTTTGCATTTAAAACCTCAGTTAGCGCTTATTGAGCAGCAATGCGCACAAGCCATTGAGCAGGTGAAAATGGCAGAAGTGCAGCGCGAGCAGACAGAAAAAAAGTTTAATCAAGCGATTGCCTTAGATAAATTATTTCAGCAACAACAAAGCTTAATTGCAGCTCAGCAAGTTTTAGCCGAACAAAAAGACAAAATAGCTGACATTACAAGGTTACTAAAACTTAATAGCGAAGCAGAAAAGTTATGGCCAGATTTTCGCCTTTATATTGCCGCAGAACAAGCTGCAATTAATGCAAATACGGAGTTTCAGAATGCAGAGCAAAGTTTTCAAGAGTGTACTGGCATAGCGATCCAAACAAAGTCAAAACTGGATAAATTGCTGTTAGATCAGCCTGTTCAAGAGCATAGAATGGCTGAGCGCCTGGAGTTAATGCATACCAATAAATCCTTGCTTACACTTGCCAGCGACAAACAACGCTATCAAGAGGTGCAACGGCTATTTAATATAGCGAACGATGTTTTAATTTTAGTAGAAAAGGAGCTTAAAGCTCAGCGTGTTGAGTTAGAAAATACCGAATTAAAGTTAAATTCACTCAGCAATTGTGAAGCGGCCTTAATACAGACACAACACCAAGGCGAGCAAGCGCGCGAGCAATTAAAGCAACTACAAGCGATAGAGCAAAAGCAACAAGAATTACAGCAAGCTCAGTTAATTGAACAGGGCTTACAAAGCCAACTAGCTCAACATAATGAACGAGTTCAAACGCTAGATAATGCTTTGCAGTTGCTAGACCAAGCGCGCTTGCAAGATATGGCATCATTGCTAGCCAGTAAGCTTGAGCATGCACAAGCATGCTCAGTTTGCGGCAGTCATAGCCATCCTGCACCGGCGATAGCACCTGAGCATGTTCCGTCGGATCAGCAAATAAATAAGGCAAAACAAGCATTAAGCGCAGCGCAACAAAAACAAACGGATACTCAGCAGACATTAAATAGTCAAAGCCAGAGCTTAGCGGGTATTGTTAGTGTCTTAGCCGAATTACAAAAAGCGAATCCTGATAACAGCGTAAGCATTGTGACAGCCGAAGAGAAAATCAACGCGCTTACCGAGCAATATAAAGTTATTAACAAACAGGTTAAGCAAAAAACCAGCTTACAGAAAATGCTGCTTGAATTGAAACAAAGTATCAAAGCGAGTGAAGAGAGTTTAAGCAACAAACAACAGGATCTTGGGGGGCATAAAAAACAACTAGATACACTAGCAGGGCAAATCAACACACATACCAGTATCATTCCAGAGCATTATCAAAATAAAGATAATTTGCATGCTGAAATTAAAAGTCTTGAGCAAGCCATTAATGTGTTTGAGCAACAACTACAGGCTTTAACTAATGCAGATCAAGCCGCACAAAAGCAGCTCAATACCATCAGTGGTGTTTTGACCAGCGCACAAACACAGCAGAAAAAGGCGCTTGATCATTTTAATGAGCAGCAACAGGTCATTGAAACAGCCATCAATCATTCTTCATTGAGTGATTTAGCCGAACTTAAAGCCGCTAAATTAGACGAATCCGATCTTATTAATAAAACGGAGCAGCTAGCAAGCTATCAACAGAAAAGGCAAACCATTGCTGCGCAACTAGAGGGTTTAGTTGCGCAATTAAAAGATAAAATTCAACCGGATTTAGCAATTTTAAAAGCAGATTACGAGCAAGCTAAAAAGCTTAAAGAGGAATTATTCACCGCCCAAGTGCAAGCGCAACAGCGCTTTAAAATGTTGGATAATTTAATTAAAAAAATTGCCAAGGAACAAGATAGATTAACAGTGGCGATTAAAGATCATGAACAAAAAAAGCACCTTTCCCAAATTGCTAATGGCTCTGGATATCAAGGCAGTAAACTCAGTTTTAGCCGTTATCTATTAGGTCGTTTATTAGATGATATTTTGCGCGTTGCCTCGTATCGTTTGGATATTATGAGTGATGGACGTTATCAATTAAATAGAAAAATGACTCAAAGCAATAACCGCTCTGCCTTTGGTTTAGATATAGAATTAAGCGATACCTACACCAGTACGACACGCTCGGTGCACACTTTTTCCGGTGGTGAAGGATTTTTGGCCTCATTAGCTTTGGCTTTGGGTCTAAGTGAAGTCGTGCAAAATAATGTCGGCGGCATGCAATTAGATACTTTATTTATTGACGAAGGTTTTGGTTCGTTAGACAGCACTTCGCAGGAGCAAGCGATTAATATACTGACTTCACTCAGTGGTGATGGGCGATTGGTTGGGGTGATTAGTCATGTCAATGAATTAAAAGAGCGTATTGATGCCCAACTGGTAATTAGTAAAACGGCAAATGGCAGTTCGGCTGAGTTTGTTTTGTAGCGGTGCGGCGAAGAGATATTTTAAGCCTTATGTTATGCTGCCGGACGAAATAATATAAAGACCTTCGGTAATGACAATGTTTTTTCTACAAGTTGCTGAACTGTTTACTATCAATGCTGGTAATAGCCGGCAATTTAAGGGTTAATGACAAGGAATGATTGATGCTATTAGATATTCGCCTATTTTTCACGCTATTATTCATGGCGTTAATCTCTGCCTGTTCTGTGGAACAAGAGCCTTTATTACGTGTTGGCACTAATCAATGGCTAGGCTATGAAACCTTATACCTAGCGCGTGATTTAGGTTTTTTTGATGCGCAGCTTATCAAACTGAAAGAACTAACCTCATCGACTGAAACTTTGCGCGCCTTCAAGCAAGGTCAATTGGATGTCGCAGCATTAACGCTCGATGAAGTGCTATTGCTGGCGCAAACAGAAAAAGATTTACGTGTGTTTTTAGTCATGGATGTTTCTAATGGCGCCGATAAAGTTATCGTGCGTAAGGACATTCAGCAACTTTCAGACTTAAAAGGCAAGAAAATTTCTGTAGAGAGCACGGCTTTAGGTGCATATATGATGTATCAGCTACTTAATGCCGCACATCTCAATGCGGCAGATATTAAAATAGATTCCGCAACAGTTGATCAGCATTTTCATCGTATGACGAGAGGTGAGAGTGATGCTGTTATTACTTTTGATCCGGTGGCATCAGCATTGGTTCGATTAGGTTATACCGATCTCTTTAATAGTAGCCAAATTCCGAACAAGATTGTCGATGTTTTAGTGACTCGGCAATCTGTTATTGAGCAACAAGGCGGCAATTTAGCAGCGTTGATAGCAGCGCAATGGCGCGCATTAGATTATATGCAAAAAGATCCGAACGATGCTTATCAGCGTATTTTACCCAGGCTTGGCGTAACGGTTGCAGAGTTAGCCGCAAGCTATAAAACCCTTAAACTACCGGGGCAGGCAGAAAACCAGCAATTGCTCGATAAGAATAATATTTTAGGTTTACACACTACGATTAAAGAATTGGCGACCGTTTCAGTAGAGTCAAAATTAATACTAAGCGTTCCCGCTTTAGATCAATTACTCACGGATAGCCTGATTCAGTAATCATGACTAAAATAAAAACATACAATCTTACTTTTTGGCTACCGTTTATTGTCAGCAGTTTATTTGCCAGTTTATTTCTATTTCAAATTTGGCATGGTTATCAACAAGATGTAGCGCGCATTTATCAAGCTAACGAGGCCAGTCTTAAAGATTCTGCTTGGCATATGTCGCGTACGCTTGAATATAATTTGGCAAATAAAAATTATGACCAAGCTAAAAGAGAAATTGTTATTTTTGCTTTGCGCGATCAGGTCGAATTTAGTGCTTTATTATCATCGAACTATATTATTGAACTGGCTTCTTCATTTGCCTGGCAGGGACAAGAAGTGCAAAAAGTCATGCCTGATATACAGGAGCTTCTTGAGCATGCTTTGCAAAGTCAGCAATTAATCAGCCAGACGAATAAAAGTGTCATGACAGTGATTGTGCCAGTCGTGGATGCGCCCGGTAGTTCAGAGCTCCGCTCTCAAAAGTCAAAATTCTTAGTTTTACGAATTGATCTAGCGCGAGAACTTAAACAAGCGCTGTCTTCTGCAGTGTCTGAAGCCTCATATACTTTATTCATTATCTTCTTATTTGCTTTGCTGCTTATCGAGGTGATTAGGCAATCGGTTTTAGTACCTTTACGAGCGCTGAATAACTTAAGCCAGCAATTATTGCAAAATAAGAATCTAATTAACCCTTTATCTGGAAATACCGAGCAAACTCGAGTTGCACAAGTGTTAGTGGATGCCGGTAACCGTATTCGACACCAATTATTTGATTTACAAGATAAAGAACAACGCCTTAGCGTTACCCTTAATTCTATTGGCGATGCTGTTATCGTAACTGATCAAGACGGGTTTATTACACGTATAAACAAGGCTGCTACGGCTATCACTGGCTGGACACAAGAACAGGCTTTTGGTTTGGAATTGCCGGTTGTTTTTGATATTTATAATGCAAGTACGAATGAAAAAGTAATTAACCCCGTGGAGCAAGTGCTGGCCACAAAACAAGTGGTTGAGCTGGCCAATCACACCGTACTTGTTTCCAAAACAGGTGAGCGATTTCATATTTCGGATAGTGCGGCTCCGATTCGCTATTCAGATAATGAGTCCGAACAGATTCTCGGTGTTATTTTGGTTTTTCAAAATGTGACACCGCAATACAAACTCAGAGAACAATTGCGTCAAAATGCGGAGTTCTTAGCGTATTTATTGGATGTGAGCCCAGGGGTTACCTATGTGCTTAATATTATTGTTGATTCGGAGACGTCATTTTTACTTTCTTACATCAATAATGCGATTGAAGAGTACTCAGGAAATTCCGCAACAACCTGGTTAAGTCATCCTGATAAATGGCTAGATCGCGTACATCCTGATGATGTTCAACAAGTTAAACAAACCTTGTATAAGGCCATTGAATCAAAAAAACATGTAAGCCATGAATTTCGTTTACAGCATCATCAAGGTCATTATATTACGGTCAGAGATTCATTGACTGCTGTATTTGATGGCTCTGGCGCGCCTTATCAAATAGTCGGTGTTTTTGTCGATATTAGTGATGAAATAAGAGTTATTCAGCAACAACAGTTTTTAGGTGAAATTCTTGAGCGATCACTCAATGAGATATATGTTTTTGATGCTGAAACATTTAAATTTACTCAGGTCAATCAAGGTGCCCGCCAAAATCTAGGCTACAGCCTAGAAGAGCTAAGAGAATTGACTCCAGTTGCGATAAAACCTGAATTTTCCCAGGCAGAGTTTGAACAATTCATTGCACCGCTTAAAACTGGGGAGGCACAACGCTTAGAGTTTGAAGCTATTCATCAGCGTAAAGATGGTTCAACTTATCCGGTAGCAGTAGATCTGCAATTGGATCAGTGTTCGGAGCAGTCTGTCTTTGTTGCTATTGCTGATGATATGACGCAACGCAAAATAATAGAGCAAGCACTGAGTGAAGAGCGTGCTTTATTGAAAGGGATTATTGATTCCACGCCGGATCTAATTTTCTGTAAAGATCCTAATGGCGTTTATTTACGCTGTAATAAAGCGTTTGAAGCATTTTATGGCGCAGAGGAAAGCGATATTTTAGGTAAAACGGATTTTGATTTTGTTGATCAGGAAACCGCGCAATTCTTTCGATCTAAAGATAAGTCAATGCTCGACAAGGGCGTTATTCAAATTAACGAGGAAATGCTGTCCTTTCCTGATGGACATACGCTATTATTCGAAACCTTAAAAGCGCCATTGAAAACAGACTCAGGGAGCATCCTTGGAGTACTGGGTATCAGTCGGGATATCACGTTGCAGCGACAAACAGAGCAGGCATTAAAGGTTGCAGGTCAAGTATTTGAATCCAGTAATGAAGGCATTTTAGTTACCGATGCGAGGAATGCTATTATTCAAGTTAATCCTGCGTTCACTAAAATGACAGGCTACACCGCACAAGAGGTCATTGGTAAAGATCCACAAATGCTAAGCTCGGGCAGCCAAGACAGCAGTTTTTATCATGAATTCTGGCAGACATTAAATGCGACGGGGTCGTGGAGTGGCGAGCTGATTAATCAACGCAAAAACGGCGAAACCTACCCGCAGCGGTTATCCATCAGTACTATTAAGGATGACGCAGGCGCTATCCAGAAATATGTTGCGATAATGTCCGATTTTAGCGTAGAAAAAGAAGCTCAAGAACGTATTGAATTTTTAGCTCAACATGATGACCTGACTCTGCTACCTAACCGAGTCTTACTCAATGATCGCATACATCAGGCGTTAATAACCGCAAGAAGACAGCAGCAATCAGTGGCGCTATTGTTTTTAGATTTAGATCGCTTTAAATTTGTAAATGATAGTTTGGGTCATGCTATCGGCGATAAATTACTGATAGAAGTCGCGCAAATATTAAGCAGTAATGTCCGCCAAGAAGATACCGTTTCCCGTACCGGAGGAGATGAATTTACTATTTTGCTGGTGAACACAAATGCTCAGGGCGCTGCTCATGTTGCACAAATTTTAATTGATGCAATATCTGAACCCTTTACTATTGAAAATCATCCACTGTTTGTGACCCTTTCCATTGGGATTAGTTTGTTTCCTGATAATGGTAAAACAGAACAAGTATTAAGCCAAAAAGCCGACAACGCAATGTATCGTGCTAAACAGAGTGGTCGCAACCAGTATCAATTTTTTACAGAAGAAATGCATACCCAGATGATGCTGAAGCTTGAGCTGGAAAAGGAGCTTCGTTACGCTCAGGAGCGTCAGCAATTAGAGTTAGTGTATCAACCACAGCTAGACTTGAAGAGTAATAAGATTATTGGTTGTGAAGCCTTAATTCGCTGGAATCATCCGGATAAAGGGTATATTTCGCCGATGATATTTATTCCTATTGCGGAAGAGTCAGGACTTATTAATTCCATTGGTGACTGGGTGTTGATGACTGCGATGCAGCAAATGCAGCAGTGGAATAAGGAAGGTTATACTGAGCTTCTCGTTGCCGTTAATCTATCAGGTGTACAATTTAATAGCGTAGAATTGGTTGATCGTATTCAAGAGCTTCTACAAATATATCATTTGTCAGCAAGTAACTTAGAATTAGAAATTACTGAATCTATCGCCATGAGAGATATTGATGTCACGATTTCACAACTGCAAAATCTCTCTAGCTTGGGTATCAAGTTATCATTAGATGATTTTGGTACCGGCTATTCATCGCTCAGTTATTTAAAAAAATTCCCCATTAACAAGCTGAAAATTGATCAAAGTTTTGTCTTTACTATGCTCGAAGATGAAGATAATGAGGCTATTGTTGAGGCGATAATCACATTAGCGAAATCATTGCGACTAGAAACCATTGCCGAAGGCGTGGAAACGAAAGCACAGTTAGATACGCTTAAGACAAAAGGATGCGACCAAATTCAAGGTTATTATTTTAGCAAGCCTATTTCTGCCCAACAATTTAGCCTGCTTATGGAGCGGCATAGTTGATTATTATGGATTGCAGTGACTTGTCTGCTTGTTACAGCGTTGTTGGATTTAATGGTTGATCTTATATGCAAGCAAGCAAATTGTTCGCCCGCTCAAATAAGAAACTGACGAAGTTGTGGTTATAAATGAGAATGGGCCAGTTGCACTAAATTTAGAATAGAGTGGTAGAATGATACAATTAATTAGGTGGATGGGAAGTTAACCATAATTAATATTTTCTATTGGCTAAAAGCCAATACAGGCAAAATTTAAAAAGGGATTTAGTATGATTTGATAATTTCAAATAGTTGCAGAAGTTCCATTTCCCGATCCCCACTTCCAAAATAAACCTTACGATGAAAATCTAAGGGAAAAAAATTAAGACATTTTCATTTCCCCTAAAAACTTATGAGCTACCAGAAATTTATTGAGACTCTTATTGCTCAGCAATCATTGCGTGAAAGTGACTTAAATAAAGTCAATAAAATTCAACAGCAAATGCAAGAAACCGGACTACCTTTGTTGTTAGTTAAGTTAGGCTTGTGTTCTGAAAAAGATGTTGCGCAAGCTTTAGCAACGGTCTCAGGACTCAGTGTTTTGACGCCAGCCGATTATCCGGATACTCCAATGTTACCGGATGATATTTCTTTGCGCTTCTTAAAAGAATTTCATCTAGTGGGTATTTCAGCGGAGGAAGATAAACTTATTGTTGCCGTTTTAGATCCTCAGAATAGCTTTATTAAACAATCCTTAAGCTTAAAGTGCGAACGACTCATAGAGCTAAAAATTGGCCTTTTATCTGATATAGATAAAGCCATAGAGCGCCAATATGGCGGCGGTAAATCGCAGATGGGGCAAATTACTGATAATTTAGATGCCAGTGAATCATTGGATGATATTGAGCATTTAAAAGATCTAGCGAGTGAAGCACCTGTTATCCGCATGGTTAACCTTATATTTCAGCGGGCGTTAGAAAGCAAGGCATCAGATATTCATTTTGAACCTTTTGAGAATGCTTTAATTATTCGTTTACGTATTGATGGCGTGTTGCAGCAAATCGAAGGTCCTTCCGCCAGTGCGACGCCCGCGATAATATCCAGAATAAAATTGATGGCGAAGTTGAATATTGCTGAACGTCGTTTGCCGCAAGATGGGCGTATTAAAATACAAATGCAAGGTAAGGAAATTGACTTACGTGTCTCGACTACTCCAACGATGTATGGTGAGAGCGTCGTTATTCGATTGCTCGATAAAGAAAATATCGTCTTTGATTTTGCTTCATTAGGTTTTGAAGAGGCTAATCAGCAGCAATTTATTCAAGTTTTAAATAAACCGCATGGCATTATATTAATTACTGGGCCGACAGGAAGCGGTAAGTCAACGACTTTATATACCGCATTAAGTTATTTAAATACACCGGGCCAAAAAATTATTACCGTTGAAGACCCAGTAGAGTATCAGCTACAGGGCGTTAACCAAATACAGGCAAAACCGAAAATAGGCTTAACCTTTAGTAGTGCTTTACGCTCTATTGTTCGACAAGATCCCGATATTATTATGATCGGTGAAATGCGTGATTTAGAAACCGCAAAAATTGCCGTACAGTCGGCATTGACAGGCCACATGGTGTTATCTACTTTACACACCAATGACGCGGCCGGTGGGCTTGCACGACTGTTAGATATGGGGCTGGATGACTATTTGCTAACCTCCACCGTAAATGGTATTTTAGCGCAACGGTTGGTGAGAAAGTTATGTATGCATTGCCGTGAACCTTATCAGCCACTTCCTGAGGTCATTAAAGAGAAAGGTTTAACGCGGTTCTTGAAAGACGGCCAATTGACCTTATATCAAGCTAAAGGTTGTAAAGAATGTGGTGGCATCGGATATAGTGGCCGTTTAGCGATTATTGAGTTTTTAGTGATGAATGATGCAATAAGGAAGATGGTTATGGAGCATAAAGAATCAGGCTTGATTCAAGAAGAAGCGGTCAGAGGTGGCATGTTAAGCATTTATCAGGATGGATTGGCTAAAGTAGCAAAAGGCATGACGACGTTAGAAGAAGTCTTGCGCGTAACAACGGAAGTTTAAGGTGGCTTTATTTGTTTATAAAGCGGTAACGCATGACGGCACGATTCAAGAAGGCACGAAAGAAGCACGGGATGAGGCGCATTTAATTGAGTACTTACAAACCGAAGGCTTAATTCCTCTTAAAATATCCTTACCGGGCTCTAGTCTGTCGTATCTATTTTCTTTTAAACCGTCTCAGCAAGGTTTGTCGCAAAAAGAAATTAATTTATTTACCAAGGAGTTAGCGACCTTATTGCAAGCAGGATTACCATTAGACCGGTCTTTAGTCGTTCTAATGGAGTTAATTGATGCGGACTCTAACATCTATAACTTGATTAAGCAGGTGCTAGAGCGGGTAAAGGGCGGTGCAAATTTAGCTGATGCTTTAGAGTCTGAGTCCAGTGCTTTTTCACGTTTTTATATCAATATGCTCCGAGCGGGTGAAGCCGGTGGTAGTGTTGACATCGTTTTAGGACAGTTATCTGAATATTTAGAAAAATCTAAAGAATTAAAAGATACGGTGAGCACGGCTTTAATTTACCCCGCTATTTTAGTTATTATGGCTTTAGGCTCGGTGTTTTTATTGCTGACTTTCGTTGTTCCGCAATTTATGGAAATGTTTGAAAGTGCGGGTAAAGAGCTGCCAATATCTACCCAGATTGTGGTTGGAACAGCCCAATGGCTGCAAAATTATTGGTGGGCTTTACTCATATTTTGCGCGGGTGTATTTTTTACTATGCGCTATGAGTTGAGCGTTGGCCCTAGAAAAGCACAATGGGATCGAATTATCTTATCTTTGCCTTTGTTTGGTGAAATTATCCGTAATACTAGCACCACAAATTTCACGCGTACTTTAGGTACCTTATTATCTAATGGCGTGCCTATCTTAACGGCATTAGGTATTGTTAAAGGAACGTTAAGTAATTTAGTCTTGATTGATGCTTTAACCGTTGCCGAAGATAACTTAAGACAAGGTAAAGATATGTCCAGCGCTTTAATAGAGTCGGGACAATTTCCCAAGATGGCGACTCAAATGATAAAGATGGGCGAAGAAACGGGTAAAATGGAAGAGATGCTGGCGAGGACGGCAGAGACTTATGATAAACAACTTAAAATAACCATTGAACGTATGTTGGCGATGTTAGAACCTATTTTAATTGTAACTTTAGGGTTATTAATCGCGGGCATTATCATTTCTATTTTATCGGCGATTTTAAGTGTCAATGATTTAGCGTTTTAACAATGAATAACAAATATTAAAACTGAGAGAGCAAATGAAACAATTTAAAAAACTAACGTCGGGTTTTACTTTAATTGAGCTATTAGTGGTTTTGGCTATTATTGGCTTATTAGCCGGTTTAGTTGGGCCACAAGTAATGAAGCATTTAGGAAGCTCAAAATCGAAAGCGGCTAAAGTGCAAATTGAAGACCTAGCCGGCGCACTAGACATGTATCGTATGGATGCGGGACGTTATCCCAGTACGGCAGAAGGCTTAAAAGCTTTGGTGGATAAACCTGCTGATGCCCGCGCTTGGAATGGACCTTATTTACGCAAAAATAACGTACCCCAAGATCCTTGGATGTATGACTATCATTATGTATCGCCAGGTGAGCATGGGAGTTTTGACCTGTATTCTTTAGGTGGTGATAATGCGCCTGGTGGTGATGGTGAAGATCAAGATGTTAATAGTTGGGAATAATTTTCTTAAATTACTGTGCAGATAAAAGGATTTACCTTAATTGAGTTACTTTTGGTGATTGTTATTATCGCTATAAGTGCTGCGGTAGTTGCTCCTAATATTGGCTCCGGCAATCAAACTGCTAAGTTGAATAGTTCGGCGCGAGATATAGCGTCAGCCTTGCGCTTTGCTCGTGGACATGCGCTTAGTCGGCACAAAGAAAGTACTGTATTATTCAATTTACAAGAAAATACTTACCAGATTACCGATAAACAAAAAGTGTATCGAATCGCTAAAGAAATAGAAGTAACCCTAGATATTGCTCAATCACAGCTTATTGATGAAACACAGGGGCATATTCGTTTTTTCCCTGACGGTTCATCAACGGGTGGGCGCATAACGTTAGAGTTGGCAGATAATAAAAGGCAGTTAGATATTAATTGGTTGACAGGGCACGTAGAGCTTAATGACAAGTAAGCGGCATTTACAATCAGGATTTTCTTTATTGGAAATTTTAATTGCTTTTTCTATCTTGGCATTATCGTTAGGTGTTTTGCTGAATATTTTTTCTGGTGGCCTGAAGCGCGCTATTGTTTCTGACGAATACCAGCAAGCAGTAACTATTGCGCAATCAAAACTTGCTGCTGCGGGTGTTGAGTGGCCTCTAGGCGATGGCGACAAGCAGGGGCAAATGCTGGATAAATTTAATTGGACTCTTTTTGTGCAGCCAATTAATAGTGATGATATAGACGCAGCATCCGCGACGACAAATATACAAACTTATCAGGTGATTGTGCGTGTACAGTGGCTGGCTGGGGTCGAGGATCGGCAAATTGAATTGACCTCCATTAAGTTATCTAAAAAGCAATGATAACAACGCAGAAGCAACAAGGTGCAGGCTTTACTTTATTGGAGGTATTAATCGGCATGAGCATTATGAGTGTCATGATGCTCTTGTTGTTTGCTAGTTTACGCGTGTGTGTGCAAAGCTGGAATGCTGGCGAAAAAAAGATCGCCCAAGTAAGTCAGGCGGCTACGGTTCAAGCTTTTTTGTACAATAAGTTACAGATGGCTTTGCCTTTAGAAGATGCTTCTACTGAAGAAAAGCAATTTTCATTTCGTGGTAATGCGCAGCAGTTACAATTTGTTGCTGCAATGCCTGCAAGCGCCGCACGCTTAGGTTTGCAGTTATTTAAGCTCAGCCTTGTACCGGCTCAAGATAAGCAAGAGAATGAACTAAGAGTCGATATTAGGCCATTTTTTACTCAAAGTGATAGCGCTCAATGGCAAGAGGAGCAAGTTGTTATTTTAGATAAAATACACAGCTTGCGTTTTGCATATTTCAATGGCGATGAAGCAGAGGGTAATGTTGGATGGCAAGATGAATGGCTAGATAAATATCGGCTTCCTGCACTGCTGAGCGTCGATATTGAGCTTATTAATGGCGAACTGTGGCCAACTATTGTTGTCGATTTAAAAGTAGATACTGTACTAAGCGGTGGCGGGCGAAGTAGTAGCAGAAATCCTTTTGGTATTGTTAATGGGAAATTTACAGGGCGATGAAATCGAATAAAGGATTAGCACTCATCGTTGTTTTGTGGGTCATTACTTTATTAACGATAATGGCGAGTAGTTTTGCACTCACTATACAGCGAGAAAGTGCCATTATTTCTGGGATAAAAGAAAAAGCGATTGCTCAGGCGTTAGCTGAAGCGGGCATAAATTATGCGATCTTAATGCTGTTAAATGCTGATCCTGAGCGAAATTGGAAGAGCAATAACAGCTTATACGAACTGACTTATATAGGTAAAAAGATTCGCATACTGATTGCCGATGAATCAGGGAAAATCAGTATTAATTATGCGGATAAACAGCAATTACAGCAGCTATTAGTCTTTATTCAGATAGATGATGTCACGGCTGATAGCTTAAGTGATGCCATTATTGATTGGCGCGATAAAGATGATTTAATGGCTGCTAATGGCGCAGAAAAACAACAATATATTGACGCGGGATTTAAATATTTACCACGTAATGATTTTTTTAATAGTGTAGAAGAGCTGCAAATGGTTATGGGAATGACGCCCGAGATATATCAACAACTAGAAAGTATGATCAGTGTTTACACCGCAAAACCAGAAATCAACCCGGTGACGGCATCGCGCGCAGTCTTGCTTACGCTTCCTGATGCGACTGAGGCATTGGTTGATGAGTATATGCAGCAAAGAACAGAAAATCAGCGCAATAATCAGGAGGTTGCAGCGCCTAGTTGGTATGGCGCAGCAAGCACTTCTAGTAGTGTTTATATGATTATTGCTGAGACCATGATAGAGCAAGACATGACAGAAACCACAATGGCTATCATTAGAAAAGGCCAGGCAAAAAATGGCTTACCCTTTGAGGTTTTAAAGTGGGTTAAGGATTATCCTATTGGCTCTTTATTTGCGCCCGAAAATGATCAATGGCTTATAAATTAACATGTTTAAATTAGATAGTGAAATTGATGTCACACGGTTTTTTAAATGGTGGGGGCAAGAGTTAAGATTTTTAGTGCCGCAAAAAATATATGATGCTTTTAAAGCTAAAGGTTCTCTCGTTGTTCAAATAAAGGATAGTCGCGCGATTGTTAGCTATGTGTATGGCGAGCGCAATGAATTGCTGGGTGAGTTTGACGTCAACGCTTTAGCAGAAGAGGAGCTTCAGAGCTTAATTCAAGGCAATGCGAATTATAGTGATGCAAAAGTGGTTTTACGTATGCCCGAACATTTATCGGTTATACAAGATATTATTTTGCCCGCTGCCGCTGAATCAAACTTAGAGCAAGTTATCGCTTATGAGCTAAATCGTTACACGCCATTTACCAAAGAGCAGGTTTATTATGCTTATATTAAGCGTGACTCAGAAAGTAATAAGGTACAGTTGGCTATTCGCTTAGTGCTAGTGAAAAAGTCCACTTTAGATGCGATGTATGAGCAATGTATACGGCTGGGATTAAAACCCACTTTTGCTGATTCGGCTATGCAAATAGTGGATCTGGGGCAGGCAAGTTCGGTCTATAATCTATTGCCTAAAAACTTATGTTTGCAGGCGGACAAAAAGCCTTTATTTATTATGTTGGGTTCTTTGTTTGTAGCTTTAGCTTTATTTATTACCTTGTTAGTGTTGCCTTTAAAAATAGGCAGTGCAGGCTTGGAAAAGCTCAAACAACATGCGCGTCATGCAGAAACAAGTGCATTAGAGATAGAGGACTCTAAAAAAGCGATAGATTACCTGTATAGCTCAACTCAACAAGTGATTGATAATAAAAACACCGCGCCCTCTATGATTGAAGTTATTAATACGGTGAGTAAAATATTGAATGATGATACTTGGGTGTCGCAGATGTATTACATCAATAAAACATTACAGATCACGGGTCAATCTGGGAATGCTTCCAGTCTTATTGCGTCTTTAGAACAAATGCCAATCTTTTATAATGTTAAATTCACATCACCCGTTACAAAAGATATGAGTAGTGGTTTAGAGCGCTTTCAAATATCAACAGAAGTTACCAAAGAACAAACGAATGCAAAAACTGAATAACAAGCAACAACGAGGGTTAGCGGTAGGGCTATTATTTAGTATTGTGGTTCTTATTGCGGCAGCTATCTTTATCCCTTGGTATGGCGCCATTAATAAAACGATGGACGATATTGACAGCTTAATGTTTCGTATTAAACGTTATGAACGCATAATATCCAGTCGTGACCAAGTGTTAAGCGCTATTGAGCAAAGTCGTAAAGAAATTAATGCGTTGGGATATTTTTATACACAAGAAACGCCATCATTGGCCGCAGCCGAACTACAAAAACGAATTAAAGAAATAGTTGATGCGGCTGGAGGCGAGATAAGTAGTATTCAGGTATTGCCGGATAAAGAGGAAAATGGCTTGGTGTCTATTGCAGTTAAAGTCAAAGTGGTCGGAAATATGGAAATGCTACGCAGTCTATTATATGAAATTGATATTGAAAAGCCGTTAATGAATATTGATCAAATCACCATCGTCCCCAGCGCAAGGCGATTTGCGAGAAAAATGGTAGCCGCTGCCGAAAGTGGCACAGTCACCATTATGTTTGATGTCTCTGGTTACATGAAGAAGGAAATGTAATGAGGCGTATCAAATGGGAGTACATGCTAACGGCTTTATTTTTAATTTTAAGTGCTATATTTTTATTATTGATTGCAGTGCAAATTAATTTAGGGAAAAATTATCGCGCTCAGAAATTAGATGAGTTGCACAATGTTCCTAGTGCTGACTTTAATATGCGGGCTATTCCAAGTTATCAGTTTAGTGGTAAAACCCTAGATGATTATCCAGATATTGTGCAGCGACCTTTGTTTTTTAAAGGCCGGAAACCTATCCTTATTGATGATACAGAGGAAGCATTAACGGACGAAGCACCGAAAGTGCTTGATAATATCAGCATAGATTTAGTGGGTATTATTAATACACCAGAAGGCGTTTTTGCTTTATTTCAAGATCCGAAAGCTAAATCTCATGAAGACAAATTTAAACGGCTTGCTCTGGGTGATGAACTCAATGGCTGGTTACTCAAAGACATACAATATGATCGCGTTATTATTGTGTCGGGTACTGAGAATAAAGAGCTTCTTTTATCTAAGCCACGTATAGCAAATCCTGTAAAAGAAAAACAGCGCAGGTCTAACCCTTTTAATCAAACAACTAAAAAGTAAGAATGAATTCTTCCAGCAATCGCATTAACTTTATCAGCCTGTTAGTTATGAGTAGTCTCTCTTTAACTGCTTGTGAAACTTTAGATAAAATTCATTTAGGACCGAAATTAGGCATTAAAATACCGATTGATGAAAGACTCAAGCAAGATGATACGCCCGAGTCGTTAAGTGGTGAGCAAGATATTGCTGCACAAGAAGTGATATTTTCACAATTAGATAATAACGATAAAGTAAGTGCAGATATGCCCAATAAAGTGTCTCAGACCTTTATTGGCAGCGGTCAGTTTACAGGGGAAGGCATTAACAAATCAGCGATTCAAGCCGACAAAGAAGGTAAATATTCAATCAATTTTGATGCCGCTGATATTGGCGAGGTTTGTAAAATAATTCTTAGTGATATGTTGACGGAGAACTATATGCTGAGCCCCAAGGTGACCGGTAGCGTCACCTTGCAAACCACTAAGCCTTTACAGAGAAAAGACCTCCTGCCTACACTGGAAATGCTTTTGCGTGTCAATGGCGCTGTCATGATTAAACGTGATGGAGTATACAGAATTGAACCCGATGCGAGCGGACTTCATGTTGCTGACAGTTCTTTATTAAATAGTAAAAAAATAGGTTCAGGCTATCAAATAAAAATAATACCGCTTAGTTATGTCGGTGCCACCGATATGGCAGAGATTATTACCCCCGTAGTGCCTAGTCAGGCTATTATTAAAGTCGACCCGGCACGCAACCTATTATTAGTAGCAGGCACGCATGACGAACTAGAGAAAATAATTGATCTGGTCAATACCTTTGATGTCAATTTTATTGCCGGTATGTCATTTGGATTATATCCTCTGGAAAATACAGAAGTTGAAAGTACGGTTGCGGATATTGAGAAAATTTTTAATAAAGGAGAGAAAACCCCGCTGGCTGGAATGTTGCGCTTTATCAGCATTAAACACTTGAATGCGATTTTAGTCATTACTCAACAAAAGGCTTATTTAAGAGAAGCCGAGAAATGGATTGATAGGCTAGATAAGCAAAATGGTGTCATTGGTGAGGGCGGAGTGATCGTATATAGGGTGCAGCATGTCGATGCAACAGACTTAGCGGCAACGTTAATGTCTGTTATCAATGGTGGATCAACGAGCGCGAGTCGGCCACCTTCGGTTGCGCCCGGGCAAACAGTTGCAAGTATCAGTAATAAAACGACCACTAAAACTAACACTAACACCGCGCGAGCGGGATCAAATGCTACGCAAGGCAATGCGGCTTTGGAGGGAGTAAGCATTATTGCCGATGAACCTAATAATGCTTTAATTATTATGGCAGAGCCGCAGCAATACCGAATGATAAGTAAAGTCATCCAACATCTGGATGTGATGCCTTTGCAGGTGCTATTAGATGCCACTATTGTCGCTGTTAACTTAACGGAAAATCTGGAATATGGCGTTAAATGGCTATTTAAAAATAGTGGGCCTGACGGACTGGAAGGTGTTGGGCTTATAGGCCTAGCGGCGACGGGAGCCACAGCGGCTGCATCCGGCGGTTTATCCTATGGCTTGACGCGGGGCACAGATGACATTCGCATGGTGTTTAATGCTTTAGCTGAAGATAACAAAATTAACGTTTTGTCTGCGCCTTCGCTAATGGTACTTAATAACCAGGATGCGAGTATTAAGGTGGGGGATCAGGTTCCTATCAGAACCTCTGAGTCAACCAATACTAATGGCGGAGGCATTAACCCTATCCAAACCAGCCCAATTCAAATGGTTGATACAGGGGTTATTCTAAACATAAAGCCGCGTGTTAATGCGACAGGTGTGGTTGTTTTAGAGATAGAGCAAAGCGTGAATACGCCACAACAAAATACAGCCTCTAATATTGATTCGCCCGCTATTTTAAAAAGAGAGATAAAAAGTACCGTTGCCGTAGTCAATGGCGAAAGCGTAATTTTAGGCGGATTAATTTCTGAAACACATACGCTTTCTAATACTGGTGTACCTTTTCTAAAAGATATTCCTTATGTGGGATGGTTATTTGGTACGCAAGGAAAAAAGATAGACAAAAGCGAGTTAATTGTTGTTATTACACCGAGAGTCGTGGTTAATGAGTTTGATGCACGTAAAGTAACCGATGAATTTAAACGAAAACTGACTGGCATCTATTATGATAAGGATGAATTTACTCCGGGTTCTGGTCAGACATTAAGGGGCTATGATGGCATGGCAATTCAAACTGAAGTGGAGCGAAATAATTCTATGGATCATAGACTCAAACCTTGGGAAGAAGAGTCGAAAGAACCGGAACAATCAGTTAACTGATGGCTAAGGAATGAGCCAAAATAACTTGGATAACTTCTTTTGTCGGAGCGCAGGCAGTTTGCATGGCGAAGGAAGGCGCCTGAACTCCTAAGATAAATCAATTATTTCATGCACATTCTTAAATAAATGTTCATTAGTAAAGGGATAGGCCGTTTTTTCAGATTGTCATTCCTGCTCAAGCCTATGCTTATTAACTGATTAAACTTCGGGAATGATGGCTCTTTATAAGCATTCTCTAGTGAATAATGAGGCGTTACATTTGCTGATGATATAAAGAATCGTCAGTAGTAAAAAAAACGGGGTAATTATGTTGTAACAGAGCCTTGTCAAGATCAGGTAAGGTTAATTGATAAGGTTCTGTTGGCGTATATAATAAAGAAATTCCACCATCGACAACGAGACGTTGCTGAAGGTTTTTTAGTTCGAATGCAAGCGCTAAAAACCACGCTGCCACACTGGTATAATTGCTGAGATTATCTAAAACCTGCTGGAGAGTCGTCGTTTTAATTAAATTTATTAAGGGTGAGCTCAAGGAAATATTTCTGGGTAATGCACCATAAGCGCCCATGCCATCCAAATCCTTAGCCCAACCCCGCAATGGGTAACGTAACAATCCTTGCTGATAAGCCAAGCCGCAGTGATCGACTTGATTATTTTGATGATTAATCTTTGCCGTGCTTAAAGCAATACCTGAAGGAGCTAAATGCGTGGCAAGATTAAATAGTTGCTGAGCATCGGTAAACTCCACTAAAGGCGAAAGCAGTAAAACATAAGTCGATTGACACTTATTAATAAGTGCTTGTAATTCATTGCCTGCATTTTCGGCCTGCGTAAGCCATGACTGCGATGTGATAGCAATACCTGATTGTCGTTTAAGGCTGTTTAAAATGGGCAGTTCAGTATTTTCTGTGCTGAGCAAAATAACATCAATACTTGGCTGTTCAATGACCCTAATAATTTGATAGCTACCTAGCCACGAATGCTTAGGGTGACTTGCTAAACCATTTTCACCGCGTCTTACAAGCGCTGCATTTAAAGCACGTAAGGCAGCATCATAAGCATAGCTTTTATTTTCAGGATTTAGAGCAACCGAGTCAGCTGATTGACGCCATGAATATAAGACGCGTGGAATATGTTTTATTTTAGAGCTGAGTTCCGCTAAACGTAGATATAAATCATGGTCTTGAGACCCCTCAAACCCTGCTCGAAAGCCCCCCGCCCGTTCTATTAAGCTACGCCGAATAACGGATAAATGCAGAATATAATTATAAGTTAGAAGTAATTCTGGCGACCAAGCGGGTTTTGCGTGTAAGCAACAACGTAATCCGGAACTATCAAGTTTGTCATTATCAGAATAAATCCAATCAGTGTCAGGCTGTTGATTGAGTAGTTTGACAACCTCATATAGCGCTTCAGGCGCTAAGTAATCATCATGATCAAGTAAAGCAATATACTCCCCCTCGCTTAGCATAAACGCCTCTTGGCTGGTAGCGGTAATGCCTTGATTATCATCGCGAAAAACTAATTTAACTTGCTCGGGAAAGCGATTTTTAAAGGCTGTTAGCGTTTCTCTGATTGTGGGCATCTGGCTACCATCTTCTATAATGCAGAGTTGCCAGTGCGGATAAAGTTGTCTAGCGACAGAATCCAAACAAGCGTGGAGTTGTCCTATGTCCACTTTAAAGACTGCAAGTTGTATGCTTATTAATGGCTGGTACGACCAATATTTAATGCTTCGTTGCCGTTGGCGTTTTTCTATACAGCTTAAAAAGCTATGCTTCCATAGATAATGCGTATAGTTGGAATCACTGCTTTGATAAGCTTGTGCTGTATAAGCACAGTCGCAGTACATTAATTTATTTAACCAGGCAGGGCTCGTTGATGTGCCTGTGTTTAGGTTGTAGCTACGGTGCCAAAGACATTGTTTTAATAAGGGATCACTAAGGCGTAAAAATAGTTTACGAAAAAGGTTCATTATTCACCGTTTAATAATTGTTGATACAAGGCAAGTAGCTCAGTATAAGTTTGCTGGTGATGATGGTTTTCACCTATATAATTGCGCATTTTTATACCAGCTTGCTGTCTTTTTTCAGCATCAATAAGATACGGCCAAATAGCATCAGCAAATTTTGGGGCAAGCGGCGAGGTATTGGTAATTAGGAATTCTGCTGGCAATAATTCGTTCTGGGCACCTACATCGGTGAAAAATATTGGGGTTTGCATTGCCATTGCTTCATAGCTGACTAAGGCCAGGCCTTCATTAGCCGACGGCATCATAAGGACATCACAGTCTTGATAAATGGGACGAGTATCACTCACTTGCGGGTGCAATAGAATGCTTGTACCCGATGCGCCTTGGATGGCTTTTTTAATCTCTAACTCTAATAAGCCACTGCCTGTCATGACAAAAATAAGCGGCTGAGTTTGTTGTGTTGCTTGCCAGCGTTGCTGTAATAGCTGGGCTGATTTAATAAATTCTAAGGGCTGTTTTTGCGTGCTAAAACGTCCGATAAAGCCGACAACGCAGGCGTTTTCAGGGATATTTAGGGTGTGTCTCATCTGCCCTTTTTCTATTAATTCAGGATTAAAATAGTCGCTATCAACATTAAGATAGGTCACTGAAATTTTTTTCTCCGGAATGCGCCAGCGTTGCATGAGAAAATTTTTTAAATAATAACTGATGACATGATGATGATTAATAAACGCTTCAAAATTTCGCGCTGAAGCTTCAACATAGCCGCCTTCATTAGGGGGTAGTTCGATAATATGCAATGAATCTAAAATTTGTAACTGTGGATGAAATCGACGTATATGATACAGAGCTTCGTACGCTTGAGCCGCATGATGAAGATGCATAAGGCGAATCTGCCGACTACGAATTAAGTATTCATAGAAAATTGTCATCATTGAGTGAGGTAAAAAACTAGGTAAGTGGAAAATAGCTTCAACCTGACCGAGAATGTCACAACTCCAGTGATTAAACGAAGGAATGTCGGTGGTGACATAAATTGCATAACGCTCTTTAGGGAGAGATTTAATTAAATCGATAGCAAATTTTTCCGCGCCGCCGAGTTCTAGCCAATGTGTAGCAATTAATACCGGAATGCGCTGCTTATGATTAATTACTTCTGCGTTTAAATGAAGTTCAGGGCGTATAAATTCAGCAGACCATGATTTTCCAAGGGCAAGCGTGTTTTTATTTACGGTGGTTTTATTTTTTCTCGGGAAAGACAATAACTCGCGTAAAGCATCGGCTTTACGTTTTAAAAATAACTTTTGTTCTAGGGAAAGTTTATTTTTTAGTGTGCGTGAGAAAGAGAGCGGGGCAGGCTCGTTAATCGTTTCGCTTGCGATTAACGCGTGCGAAAAGCAGAGTGTTTTATACGATGTATGCGCTTCTAAATCTATAGTCGCACGACTAAGACTAATAAATCCTTGTTGAATAGTCGCTGCTTGCGCGTGAATATCAAGCGCTAATAATTGCAGGGGTAATTTTATATTAATAGAACTAAATAATGGCCAGATTACCCTGTCATATTCAGGGTGTGCTAATAGCGCCCAAGTCATTTGTTCTAATAAGTTCGCTGAGCTACAAGGCGTGCGCTCATTTAAATGCGCAAAATCTAAAAAAAAACTGTTCTCTTTAGGAACAAGCTCAATATGCATGGTTTGTTGAGCGAGAAAATTGCGCCAGTTTAAAGGCAAATCATTTCGTTGTGCTGCATTTAATACGCAGCAGATAGGTGATGACGCTAGGGCAGTTTCAGTTTTGTGGCTAATTATTGAGGATATAGTCATAAAAGTAATAATTCCATTTATTGTATGGCGCTAAGGTTAGTTGTTTGGTTTTTGTAGGTACTCAAGAACCTGCGTCTTTGCAAACACAGGTTCGGTTTTTCTCGGGCGTGTCGCCATTAAAAATGCAGCGTTAGTAATTGTAGCGTTTTAAAATTAAGACTTTCGACTGGCGTCCCTGCACCGAGAGTGGCAATATAGACATCAATATTTGTGCTGCCGGAAATAGGTAGCCTAATGAATTCAGATATTTCATTGTTAAGTGACACATTAGCTTGCCACGCGGCCAATCCTGAAACGGACGTTAGTTGGCCTTGTGCATTTCTGATTAAAGAGAATGCTTCGCCATTGAAAATATACACAATATAAACATCAACTGCCCCGGCTTTAGCCATATTTTCATGCGCTAAAGCAAGAACTTGTTGCCCCTGTTCTCGCCAAGTGATTAAGCGCGTGCTGTACTGTTCGGAAAATTTAACCATCCAGTCATCATTAAAGTCTGGAATGCTAAAGTTACTGTCATTAGGTGTTGCTAAATTTGCTGTTTTAGCCATAACAACATGTTGCGCCTGCGTTTGATTGGGAGCAGTACTCCAGAATTCGGCTTGTCTCGCTGCACCGCCCAATAAAGAGCCAATATTGAGCTGAGCATTGCTGATGTTGCCTGCGCTTTTATTACTATCTTGGTGAATATAAACCAAGCCTTGCTTAGCATCACTGCTTCCCGTGACCACTAATGCGGCCGAGCTATTAGTGACGGACACGGATTTTTGCAGATTCGTTCCGGTAAAGTCAGTAAAATCAATGCCTTTGCTAACAAAAGCACTCAGGGTACTTGCTGTGTTAAACATGATTTCTGATAAATGTAGGCCTAATTCAGACCCGCTACGAACACCGCCGGGCATGCGAATACCAGGTCCGGCAGCGCCACCTGCAAGTTCAGTAAACCAAAGTTTACGGGTTAATAGCTCATCGTCTGCTTGAGTAAAAGCGAAAAAATAACCCGGTTGATTAGGGTTAGGTAGCCAAGCATCAGAAGGCCCCCACTCACCGTTTAACACAGGCTTCGCACTGGCTTGGTTAGTCGTCCACCAAGAAAGGATATTTGACTGCTCTTTGACCACAGCAGTACCTATTTCAGATGCGGGGTTATTCCAAGGCTCGCGGTTATTTGGCAGATAAAGGTGGGGTAATACTGCATCAAAAACAGGGCTATCATAAATAAAGCTAGCTAAAGCCCCGCGAGGATCTAAGGCTGTTGAGCTGGAAACCAGTAAATGCTCATCATCTAGGCTGCGTACGTGTGCAGCTAACTCGGTAATAAATTTTTGACGAATTTGGGCATCTTTATTAGCATCATTATCTGGACGAGTCCATTCAAATGAATCCCATTCATTCAAGATTTCATAAGCAAATACCGCATCGGCATAGCCGCTACTATTGATGGTATTGATGACCCAGCTCCAACGGTCTTTAGCCATGGCGAGCACGTCAGAATTAGTGTAGAAATTGTTGATGTCACTCAGTGAGCCGCCTTGACTGGTATGCCAAGCTGTACGAGGTAGATATTCATCATAGAAAAAAGTATCAAAAGGGCTAATTAATACATAAATACCGTTTTCAGCACTCAGACGTAAAACATCAATAATAAAATCAGCCATTTTGGTGTTGAATGTACCGCGTGGACTTTCTAACCAATAAGCACAGTTTTGCTGGTTAAAGGCTGCATTATTGGGCACATTTAATGAAAGGTCTTCTAAAAATAAACGCATAACCGTAATGCCATTGGCTTTTAATTTAGCCATATAGTCACTTATTTTCTGTTTTGCTTCTGGATTGTTTGTAAAATTATGGCATTTATTGCCAGTCCAGATGTTGTCATTGTACAAGTAGCGAATAGCATCATCTTGATGTAAATATTGCGTACCAATAGGAATTAAAGGTTGGCCATTTTCTTTCATAAAATAGCGTCCACCAGGCGCTATAGCAGATAGACCTTGATATTTATCAGCAGGAATTGCACTATTTAAAGCGGCAATAGAGAGCGTGGATAAAGGTTCTGAGTAAGCAATAGAGCCAAAATTATTGGCCTCATCATAAGCGCGTACTGCAAAATAATAGCGAGTATCGGGCAGTAAACCCATGACTCGAATATTTGTCGTAGCAAAAAAATCAAAGTTTGCTTGTTTATTAAACGGCCATTGGCTGGCTTGTTGAAAGTTCTCAGCGGTAATGGGTTGAGTGGAGTAGCGCACATCAAAACCCGAAGCCATACCTGCGCCAAGATTATCCCCTGGATTATTCCACTGTAATCTAACGGAATAGGGGCGTGGATGTGCCGCAACAAAATTAGCAACCGCGCTGGGTGCTTGTGTGTCATTGTGTGTTTGAAATTGCAATCTCGTATAGGCGGAAGGTCCACTTAAACCCGATTGAGAGCTGTGCTGTTCGCTGTGCTTTAATTCCACATACTCATCGGTGAGAATGGGTAAAGTAAAACGCAATTGAGCCGAATCAATACTTCTGTTGTCGGCAAAATCACGATGATTACCGCTGTCATCAGAAATAACAATCGCATTAATGCCAATACTATCACCGTCCTTATGGCTGGTATTGGGTAATAATGACCAAGGAATAGCGACTTCTATGCTATAGCCCTCGTCAATATCAGATGGATTATTAACCGTGCCACGATAGCTTACCTGGTAACGAATGCCATCTAAGGTGTGCGGATCTAAAACCCCAGTTGCTCCACCATCTCCCGTGCCGGCATTAAAGCTACGGCGCGAGACAATGCCGTTACCATTAACTGGGTCGGTAAAATTACCGATATTTAAAGCGAGAAAGCGATCCGTGCTTTGCAAATGGTTTTCTTTGGATAGATTTAAATCAAAATACCATTCAATAGAATCATCATTGGAATTTTCCCAAATATTTCCCGTGCCGTTACCGGAACCATCGGCCCAAAGCTGCTGGTCTTCAACATCAGCGGCAAGGTAGAGGTAATTAGCATCATGCGCATAATATAATTTAATGCTACGTTGATCATGAAAGGCACGACTTAGGTTTGCTGCTTGCTGCTTAGGCCACTCTAACTCATTAATTATGCCATCGATATTAGGCGTAGCTTGAAAGGCATTAATGCTATAAGGCGCGGAAAATGCAGGTGTTAGCGTGCTAGTTAGCAGTACGCTTATCAGAAGTCGTTTATGCATAAATCATGTCCTGTTGACGTAGTTGTTTTTAATAGGGCTTTTTTACTTGAATTCAGGCGTTAAAGCATTGCCATAATAATTGATAGCTTAAATTATCGTAGGCATTAAAAAAGCCCAGATTTTTACACCTTAACTCATAAGGGCTGATAAAACTGATAGATTCGTCATAAATGGTTAAATTCGGATGATAAAAAGGATCCGACTGATTAAGCGTGTTTTTCCAGAAGAGCCATAAGCGCTTAAAATCTTGCTCAAGCCATATCTCGTCTTGATGAGAGCAAGGAAAAGGGAATTTCGCTTTTGCTAGCGGAGTAGTTAAATGAGACAGTGTTTTGTCGTTCGCTAATTGCAATGCAAAATGGACGTCAAAGCCTTTAGTGATATAGCCGCAATCAAATAATCCTGCGCGCATAAATAACGCTTTTTTAACCGCCATTAATTGCCATGGGACAGCGGAAACCTCATGATTAATGCCCAACCAACCGCCATAACCTAGATCATCAGCATGACACGCATAATGCCAGTGCCCGGCAGAGCCACGTATCCCTAGTGTTAAGCCGCAGCTATGTAATTTATTATCGCTATAAGCGATTTTTCCAGTGACTAGACCTATATTCTCACGGATGCAATGACCTAATAACTCAGTGATACACTCAGGCTCTGGTTGTAGCTGGCCGTCGGCAAAAATTAAGATTTCGCCTTGCGCTTTAGTCGCCAAGGCATTTAATCGCTCAGGAATTGAATGCTTGATCTCGGTACAGATTAAAATTTCGTCATTTTCATGTTGTCGCCAACATCCTTCAATATCATCCCGTATTGCATTGGAATCGGCTAAAAGAAGAATGGATGTCTTAGGGCGTTGTGTTAGCGGGTAACTTAGATTATGACAGCCCTCAAAAGGTGTTGCTTTGATAAGGGCTGGCAATTTTTGGCGCTGCAAATAAGCTTGCACTGCCGCAATACCTTTATCATGGGCATCTGGTTTTGCTGCCGCTCCAGACGCTAATGAGCCACTGTGCAAGCGCATATGATAAAGCACATCAGGAATATGTTTTATTTGTGCAGTATGCTCAATCGCTCTAAGTAATAAATCATAATCTTGAGAGCCATCATATTGACTATTAAATCCGCCAAGTCGCTCAAAGAGTGAGCGGCGCATGACCACAGGATGGTGTATATAGTTCGTACAAAGTAACTTTTCTACGGAAAACTTAGGTTTAAATCCTGGGTGTATGCGCCGGTAATCCACGTCAAAACGATCTTCATCCGCATAAATAATATCAGTAGCGGTGTTTTTTTGTAACTGCTGAGCAAAGGCAGATAAGGCATAAGGATCTAAAAGATCATCATGATCTAAAAATACTAGAAAATCCCCATTAGCTAAATGTGCTGCTCTATTAGTCGTTGCAGAAATTCCAGATTGTTGGCTATTTAAGCTGATTTTGATGCGTGCATCCAATGCTTGGTTTTTATATAGTAAATCAATAGTTTCTTGAGAGGAGGCATCGTCGGCTAAGATAAGTTCCCAATCGGCAAAAAACTGACTACGTACCGAATTTATGCAGTCTTGTAACCACTGCGCAGGCGGATTATGAACGGGAACAACAATGGAAAACAGTAAATGGCTATGGCGATGGACGGTATAATTGTGCGGCGCCTGTTTTTCACGTTCCTCGCACCAAGCGCGATAGCCGCCACTTAGTTCGCCGGCACCTAGCGCTACTGGCATAATAGGAGGGCAATAAACATCAGTCATTGGGTTTTAATCTGGCATAAGGTTGGCCTATCTTAGGATCTATACCAATAGTATTTAGTAAATCGGCGGCTTCATCTGGGGGCGTGCCTGCTGGAAACGGATTGCGGAAGTGATTAATCGTTAAAAAAGCCGCCAATAGCCCAATAGGTAAGGAGACTAAATGCGCAATGGCAGCAATATAAGGGCGGCTCGGTGCTAAATATAAAGCATCGTTATGAAAAATGGCCGCGTGTTTGCCGCACATAGCACTTGGGCGTCTAGCTTCCATATTCGCGTCGGTAATCACTAAATCATATTTTTGTTGTAATAAGCGTGGCAAAATATGTAAGGGTTTAATAAAGCCAACTTTACGCGCAAAGACTTGAGTATAGTTTTTATTTGCCTGATGCTCAGTGACACGATGTTCATCGCATAATATATCAATGGTTGCTGTACTCTGTAAGGTTTTGAGCGATTGTAAAATAGCAGGTTCAAAATCTTCAATCGTAATATCAATTAAAATTCGTTTTATCGCGTGTTGGGCAAAAAAATGCGCATCTAATTGCATACGATCTTTAGCAAAGACCACCCATGAACTCCAGTTGCCAAAATGTCCTCGCCAAGCATCTTTGAACGCGCTAGTTAAGGTTTGTTTAATTTCATCATCACCAATTAAGGCACTATAAAAAATACGACGATGCAAACGCATTAAGGCAATAAACAAAGACTTTAGCTCGCCTTTACCTTGTTGATGATTGGCAATTAAACGTAAACCATTGCGCTGGAAAAAATATAAACGCATGGGCGCAAAAGGCTTTGCCCAAGGGAAATCATGAAAGGCTTTAGCGCCAGTAAGGCAAGCGCCTTTTTTATTAAAAGTTTTACGCAAACGTAAACAGAGATCGACATCGTCACTAAAAATAAAATATGCCCAATCCAGTACGCCCATTTCACGTAACGCATCAGCACGCACCATGAGACAACAAGCACTTGCATAGTCAATATCTAAAACGGGCGGTAAATCAGGGTTATCCTGAAAACGATACCAAGCCTCAATAGGGTTACTGCGACTAAAATTAACGCCTCCCCCAGCTTCTTGAAGTGTATCTGGCTGCGAGGAAATATAAATGCTCGGAGCCGCAAAAATATAATCAGGGTGGGCATCTAAAAAGTCAGTCAACTGAGCAATGCAATCAGCCTCAGGAAAGGCGTCATCATCAATAAAAATCAAATACTCACAGCCACTCGATAAAGCGGCCAGCGCTGCGCAGTTAAAACCACCACAACCGCCTAAATTAGCAGAGCTAGCTAATAGAGATACCTGAGGAAATTGGCTGCGAATTGCCTCTGCCGCACCATCCGCTCCCTTGTTTTCAGTGACAAAAGTAGGGATTTTTTGCTGTTCTAATGAAGCGATAAGCTTTAAAACAGGGTCGCGATGATTGTACGTTACAATGGCGGCAGCAACTTTGGGTAGATTTAATGAATGTGATGGCATAAGCTAAAAATAGAGAATAAGTAAGGCTATAGATATAAAAAGAGACGGTGGTGCTTTAAAGCCTTTTTAATAACTAAAGTTTCGGAGTTCAAAAAATACAAAACAACACCCATAACCAATTGAAATAAAAGAAAATGAAGCCTCAAAAATGGTAAAATATTGCTTGTACCACCAACCAATATTATCCAAAAAAGAGGCCTCAAC
>JAIPFI010000013.1 GCA_021736705.1 Methylococcaceae bacterium
ACTGGGGAAAAAGCTAAATCCAGCTGAATCACCGATACTCCCAGTTTGTTTACCGTCAATTGACGCGCCAAAAGACTGTGCGCAATCTTCAACTAATTTCAAGTTATGCTTATCACAGACCGCTTTAATCGAAGCCATATCGACTGGCTGACCAAATAAATGCACCGGCATAACCGCTTTAGTTTTAGGTGTAATGGCCGCTTCAATCGCTTCTGCAGTAATATTGAATGTTTTGGGGTCTACATCAACAAAAACCGGTTTAGCACCCACATAACAAATAGCTTCTGCCGTGGCAATAAAAGTAAAGGCACTGGTAATCACTTCATCACCCTCACCAATTCCTTCCGCTAATAATGCCAAATGCAAAGCATCTGTCCCTGAGGCGACACCAATGGCATGCTTAACACCTAAATACTCAGCCGCTTCTTTTTCAAAACCTTGAACATTAGGGCCTAATATAAAAGAACAATTTTCTATTGTTTGCGCCAAGCCCTGTTCAATTTCTTCTTTGATTTCTACATACTGGGCTTTCAGGTTTACCATTGGGATCATAATCGTTACTACCTTTAAATTTTATGTGAGTGTTTCGCCTAATGACAGACGATATTACAAGTATTGATAACCTAAACAATACTATTGAAGTAATTTAGTGATTTCAATCGCAGTAGCCAAAGCACGACGGCCAGCTTCACCAGAGACATCCGGCGTATTGCCAGTATGGATGCAATCCACAAAGTGCTTAATTTCTTCCAATAAAGCATCGCCATTTTCAAACACAGATTTTTCCGTTTCAATTTCCGGTACGCCGGGAAACATTTCTTTAGTACCTGCAAAATGCTTCGTTAATACGCGATTTTGAAAATCAATTGAAATATATGAATTCGGGCGGAACATACGCATTTTACGCTCCATTTTCATACTAATACGACTAGCAGTGACATTAGCAACACAGCCATTTTTAAACGTTAACCGCGCATTAGCAATATCAGTGCCTTTAGTTAATACCGCAGTACCACTGGCTTCCATACGCTCAACTTCGGAATCAACAATAGCCAGAATAATATCAATATCATGAATCATAAGATCTAAAACGACACTGACATCATTCGCGCGCGGATTAAAGGGCGATAAGCGATGCGACTCAATAAATAAAGGCTTATCTTCTAATTTACCCAAACCCATCACCGCAGGGTTAAAGCGCTCTAAATGACCAACTTGTAAAATAAGATTTTTTTCTTTAGCGATAGCAATCAGCTCATCCGCTTCTTCGACCGTCACGGTAATCGGTTTTTCAACTAAAACATGCGCACCGGCATTTAAAAAATCTTTAGATACCTGATGATGTAAAGTCGTAGGCACCACAATACTGACTGCATCAACCTTACCTAATAAAGACTGATAATCCGTTAAGGCTTCCGCACCATGCTTTTGCGCAACGTCTTTAGCCGCCTGTTCATTAATATCAACAACAGCAACTAACTCACAATCAGGGAGTGAAGCGTATTTTTCCGCGTGGAATTTACCCAAATACCCAGTTCCAATCACAGCACATTTTAGTTTCGTCATAGCGTTTCTTTTACAATTAAAAATCCATGCATTGTATTATGAATTACGGCTGACGCCAAACCCCAAACGCGCCACGCCACAGCAAATGACTTATTGTAATAGTATTTGCTTGGTTTCAAAGTTTAACCAGATGGTCAAAATCTACAACCCCAACATCAAGCTCGCCCCATGTTGTTTAAGCCACTGACGGCTGCTCTTATAATCTGGGCAATGTTTAGCCACCAAAAGCCAAAAAGCGGCCGAATGATTACGCTCTTGAATATGACATAACTCATGTATGACAACATACTCCAATACTGCGGCAGGTGCCAAAATCAACAGCCAGTTCAGGTTAATATCATTATGTATGCCACAACTTCCCCAGCGACTTTTTTGCGTTTTAATGACAATTGAACGTGGATGTAGATGATACAGCGCGGCATATCTTTCTATATAGTGCCTGCTTTGCTGAGCCGCCATCTGCATCATCCAATGAATGAATGCCTGCTGAATTCGTACATTTAAATCTTCTGAAGTTAATTTAGAAAAACTCTCAGGCACACTAACAACGAAACCCTGCTCAAAAGAAATTAATATTTTCCTTTCCTGACTGACTTTCAGCGCCAATACATAATACTCGCCTTGATAAGGAATCAAGGCTCCTTCCGTATATTCAAGCGGTGATAAACGCACAATACTCTCGACATGCTTTTGCACTTTATTTTTTGCCGACTCCAGCCATGCTTGTTTAGCAGCGACAAACTGTCGAATTTGCTTTTCTGGCATACGTAAAGGCGCAACCACTTCTATTTTTTCCGCAGTAACAATAATTCTTGCTCGCTTAGCGCGAGTGCTACGGCGAATTTGGTAATCACCTAAAGTATTCATAAATTACCAATCAAACTAAAATAATGTTTTAAAACAAGCCATTCCTCTCATAAGCAGCAAACGAGAGTCTGACGCCATTAACTAGCCGCAAGTTTGCCGCGATGTTCATCAACTCGCGCTAACAATAGCAAACCAACCACAAAAAATGATAAGGTCGACAATAAGGCCATACGATGATCTCCTTGGCTAAGAAAATTCACCACACCATAACTCAAAGGCCCAACAATCGCAGATAAACGAATAACAACACCCCACAACCCCAAAAACTCACCTGCACGATCCGCTGGCGTAAATTTACTCACTAAAGCGCGACCTACCGACTGACTAGAGCCCATTGCAAGACCAATGAGATTTCCGGCAATCCACATATGCTCCGGTAAATCAGCAAAATAAGCGGTCAAAATAGCGAGAATCCATAACACCAAAGTAATGGCCAGGGTAGTAACAGAGCCAATCTTATCTTGCAGATGCCCACAGGCAAAAGCCCCTACTGCCGCCGTTACATTGACGACCATAATTAAGACAATCAACTCCTGACGGCCAAAGCCCATGACTTCCTGAGCATAAATAGCTGCCAAAACAATAACAGTGCTCACGCCTGACTGATAGACCGCCAAAGTCAGCAAAAAACGAAATAAGTCCTTAAAATGAGCTGCATGTTTAAATGTATGTTTAATTCGGTTAAAACTAGAACGAAAATACGAAATACCCTCTTCCTTAGGCTGAGCAATAGCACGTTCACGAAGCCATATAAAAGTGGGGCTCGCGGTTAAAGCAAAAATAATTGCCGTCACCCCTATGGTCATCGGAACAATATCGGTATCAGCCATACCTTGTGCCTGGCCCCATTGGATAATCCACAAACAAAAACCTAGTGTTAATAAGCCGCCAAAATAACCTACACACCAGCCATAACCGGACATTCTACCCATTTTTTCTTTTGCGACTAACTCCGGTAAAAAAGCGGCGATTAAGTTCTCTCCCTGAGAAAACATAATCGCCGAGAGAGTCACTAAAAGCATGGATAAGACCACTTCACCAGGCCCAACAAAGGCCAATAATGCAGTAGCCAACATACAACCAACACTAGAAATCAATAAATACCTTTTTTTTCTCGCCCGATGATCCGCTAAAGCTCCGATCATTGGCCCAGCAATCATGACCACAAAATTTGCAAATCCAATAGCAATAGACCATAACAACGTAGGTAATCCTGGCGATGTATCCTGCATATTTGCGGCAATAACACCAACAAAATAGGCGCTATAAATTGTCGTCATAATAACGGTGGTGTAACCCGAATTGGCAAAATCATATAATGCCCACGACACCAGCTCTTTACGCTGCACCGCCAAGGGTGCTTTTTCTTGTTCAGCAGATAAATGCACTTTAATTTACTCCGTTAATCCAGCCACGCATAAGACAATTAACCAAAAACACTATTTGCGCCTTGGCTAACTCAATATTTTCCCTTGTTCCTTCTTGTATGGCTAACTGCATACACACGCCTTGCATACTGCTTAATAAAATTTGCGCAGCTTGATGTAACTGTGCGTCAGAGCACTGAATATCAAGCTCCTTTAAAAGTAGAGCAACACTCACGACAAGTTGTTGATACTCTGCCATATAAAATTCAGGAGCCACCTTACCAATAGGTAGTTGATGCTCAAACAGCATAGACCATAAGCCTTTATTGCAAACGGTAAAGTCAAAATAGACAAGCGCCATATCTTCAACACCCTGCACCGTAATTTGCTCTGTCCTTTCCTGCTCAAGACAAATTCTTAGTTTTCGCCACGTACGCGCTTTTATATGCATGATTAAATCATCCATTCCCGTAAAAACCATATAAATACTACCCACGGTATAACCTATATCTGCTGCAATTTTACGTACTTTTAGCGCCGAAAAACCGTATTCTTGAACAATATCCTCCGCCGCTTCCAGTATCATTTTCTTTATTTCTTCTTGACTATGTTCACTACGTCTTGCCATATTTTTACCACACTCTTTTATGATTGATTTAGAATACCCTATTAGCAAACAAGGCTAAAGACTTTCTTACTAGCTGCTTGCTTGGAGACCTATGAATCACGAACTTATTGCTGTTGTTGATGAGCATGACAACTTTATCGAAAACAGAGCGCGCAAAGAAGTCCATAAACTCGGTTTACGGCATAGAGCCGTGCATATCCTAGTATTTAATGATAAAAATCAGATTTTTTTACAAAAACGCTCAATGACTAAAGATGTCAATGCCGGACTTTGGGATACTTCAGCCGCCGGACATGTTGATGCCGGTGAAAGCTACGCTGCCTGTGCGCACCGCGAAACTATCGAAGAACTCGGCGTATGCGTCGATGCAACACTCACCTTTTTATTCAAGCTGCCTGCACTGCCAGAAACAGGCATGGAATTTGTTCAAGTGTACCGCTGTCAACATAATGGCCCTTTTATTCTGGAAGCTGATGAAATTGATGATGGTCAATGGTTTGATTTAAAAGACATAGCACAGCGCGTAGCCAGCAATGCTCCCTCCATTACCGACACCTTTAAGACCTTGTGGACTCAGTTCGAGAAACTAAATAATGAATAGAAGCAAACTAGACCACTATTTCAATGAGCTACTCAACGTCTCAAAGTTCAAAGATTACTGCCCGAATGGACTACAAGTTGAAGGCGCAGACAATATTAAAAAAATTGCCTTCGCCGTATCAGCAACACGTGATTCGATTACCCAAGCCGCTGAAATAGGCGCCGATACTCTGGTAGTACACCATGGTTTATTTTGGCATTTTCATGGCGCAAGACCAATAACAGGACATATTGCCAAACGCATTTTTCCTTTAGTGCAAAACAATATTAATTTATTTGCTTACCATCTGCCTTTAGACGCTCATCCCGAAATAGGCAATGCCGCTGTTTTAGGTAATTTAATTGGCTGTCAGCAACAAAGCCCATTCGGCAATTATAAAGGTTGCCCTACCGGTATAGAAGGCATGCTCAACGAACCTATTTCAGCAAAAGAACTGGGGCTGAAATTAAATACCTTACTCAACCATGACATCATTCTCGCCAGCCCCGATGAAGAACAAATCATTGAATCCGTGGGCATTATTACTGGCGGTGCGAACAGTGATTGGATATTAGCCAAACAAGCGGGACTTGATGCTTATATTACAGGAGAAATATCTGAACATGATTGGCATGAAAGCCAAGAAAATGGCATACACATGTTTGCCGGCGGGCATTATGCCACCGAAATTTTCGGTGTCTTAGCCCTCATGCAGCAAGTACAAAGACAACTGCATTTAGATTGTGTTTTTATTGATAGCAATAATCCTGCTTAATCAAAAAGCTTTGCCAAAAGCAAAATGCTCAGATAATTCTATTTATAAATGACTCGTCTTTTACAAGGCCACCTTCAAATTATTATTTCTATCTCGGCTGGCGCGAATTAACTCATTACTTTCAACTCTTTGAGCAGACTTCGCCAAACGATCATACAGTACCACATTGACTGTTGCCGCTAGATTCATACAGCCAACCGTAGGCACATAAACAACCGCATTCGCCTTATCTATTATTTCTTGGCTGATAGAGCCATCCTCTGAACCAAAAATATAAAACGCCTGCTCTGGATGTTGGTATTCAGGCAAAGAAATCGCATTCTCTGCAAATTCAATGCACACTATCTGCATACCCTGAGGCGCATCATTGAGCAAGCAAGCTACTTTTGAAAGAGGAATATTCCGTCCGACCTGTCGTTCAGTATTCACTGGCTGCGTTTGAAATTCTAATGCCCGCAGATAACGCGTTCCGGTAAAGAAAACACTATCTACTCGATAATTACCCGCGGCACGCATGACCGAGCCGACATTGTCAGGATTTTTAGGATTAACTAAACCAATACTCACTTTTGATTCTTGCATTTTATGTATTGAAGACATTGATTCATTCACTTAGTATTTATTCTGGTAAACACAACGACACCCACAAATAGTTAAATCGCCGAGCCCACTGCAGAAGAGCGTATATGTAAATCCCGTTGCGGATAAGGAATTTCAATACCATATTCTGTTAGGCTAGTTTCTATTTCCCACATATAAGCCGCATGAACGGCTCCGGGACGCCTAACGGCATCTTGATTAATCCAAACGACCAATTCAAAATCAAGACTGCTTTCACCAAAATTAACTAACCAACACTGCACTGATTCGGCACGCTTGAAAGTGTGCGTGTATTTGACTCTCGCAGCTGCTTCCAATACCGCTTTTTTAACCAACTCCTTATCTGTACCATAGGCAACGCCAAATGGCACATGAATGCGACGATTGGCCTCGCGTAATGTCCAATTGGTGACACGATTACCCACCAAGACCGAATTGGGCACGATAATATCAACATTATCATTGGTATTAATCAAAGTACTGCGCACATTAATACCTTTAACCAAGCCCGTCACACCGGATTCTATTTCAATAAAATCACCCACTTTTAGGGTACCCTCAAATAAAAGGATTAAGCCAGAAACAAAATTATTAACTATCGATTGGGCTTCCCGTCTAAACCGAGACACCCAGTAATTTCAAGGGGTCAATAACAACCTTAGGCCGACCCTTTCTGGGTAGAGGCAATTCCCGGCTACGCATTTAAAGCGGGACAAATCACTGGAGTGACACGCTTTAGCTATTTCGGCTATCATTTTAACACGGGACATATTGAAAACCGTAGGGCGCGGCTTCAGCCCGCCTTTAGAATAGATGATGGGCATTGGCGGGCTGAAGCCGCGCCCTACCAATATATAATGTCCCGCCTTAAGTTCATAGCCGCTATTTCCGAAACAGCAATAGCTAAAGCTATTGCACTCCTGACTTCTGTTTTCAAAATTTCTGTCCCACCTTAAGTTGGTAGCTTCGTTCCTCAGCCCTACCGACAAAAAATACTTTCACAGTTTCTTTAGCTATTGCACGCCGGCCTCATATTTTGAAGCACCCTGTCCCGTCTTAAATTTATAGTCCTCTTTGACCCTTAAGTCTTAAATAAAAAACCAAACAATCTAACCAAAAGTCGAGCCATTCCAGCCCCAGTATTCTGCTGGACAATGACTAAACTCTATATAAATACGCTCAGCACTGAGTTGCAGGTGTGTACTTAATAATTCACTAATCGACTTTGATAATGACTTCGCTTGTGCTGGCGATAAACCAATGCTTTTACATTCAAGAAAAGCCAAAGGCTCTGTACTGCCGCCAAACATCATATTTCTGTCACCTTTTACATCAACCATGACATAACGTTCTGGTTTACTTGTTTCATGTGCGAGTAATTTTGACAAATCACTCATTATGCTTATTGTTTTAGCACTATCAATAATGACATTACTACGTAATTTTATAAAAGGCATATTTGTTTCTCCAAAGTAAATACAATAAGTTAAAAAATGCGCATAATAACCGCTCTTAATTAAAAAAATCTTAGGTTAATGATTACATTGAATTTTAGTCTAGCATAATTAGCTCTAACATCGGCAACTAGCACAGACTAAAACCCCTAAGCCTTTTGCCCCGTACAGTACATTAGTGTATCCTTACATTAAATATGTTAATAAGGCATACCCCCTATTTTTAAGCTATTTTCAACAATCAGAGAGGTTCAATATGAATAAAATAAGTAATGAAGAACGCAAAAAAATACTCGAAAGCCCCCCCATAGGCACCTGGGTATTAATGTTATCAGTGGGCGGTGGAATGGTTGCCGCTTGGTTATTTTTATATTACGGGGTATTTCTATCCCGTGGCATGATTAATTAAGGTGAAATATGCACATTGATCCCTTAGAAAAAAAATGGGTGCTTATCTCCCTTGGCATGGTTTCCTTATTTATCTCTATTATTATGGTAGATGCTTTACTTCATGGCGTAAATGCGCCAAGTAATGTGGAAACTATCGATTCTCGTAAGATTCATTTAAGCGAAGAGTTTGCTGAAGATAATTTAGGTGTTCACATTGAAGAAAATGGCGATATTACCGTACGTATGGTTGCCGGTCGTTATGCCTTCTTTCCTAAACAAATAGTACTTCCTGCAGAAACAAAAGTGACCTTTCGCTGGGTAAGTATGGATGTTTTACATGGCGTTCATATGCCCATGACTAACATGAGTACCATGATTGTTCCGGGTTATGTTGCGCAAGTAGAAAGCTCTTTCCCACGCCCTGGCGAATATCCAATACTCTGTAATGAATATTGTGGTTTAGGTCATGATCATATGTGGAGTAAAGCCTTTGTGATTGATAAAGAAGAGTGGGATGCTAGCATAGCTGAACAAAATACTACGTCCGACACGACAGCAGACGAGGAAAGTAACAATGAATGATACATCAGCAAAAAATCTAGCCCTGAGTCACATGTGGGTGGCGTTTGCAGCGTTTATCGTTGCCTGTTTTATGGGTGAATTTCAAGTTTTAGAACGCAGTGGGCTGTTTGAATCACTCACTTCTATTAGTGTGTATTTCGCTTCTGTTAGTACGCATGGTGTCTTGATGGCCTTTGTATTAACCACCTTTTTCATTATGGGTTTTGGTTATTACACCGCAAGCAACTCACTCAACGTACCGATATGGAATCCTAAATTAGCTTGGACAGGTTTTGGTATAGCATTAACAGGTGTCGTTATGGCGGCAGTACCTTTGCTCAGTGGTTTAGCTTCCGTACTCTATACGTTTTATCCGCCTGTACAAGCACATGTCGCGTTTTATATTGGTGCAACTTTACTGGTTATAGGCTCATGGGTTTGGTGTGTCATTATGATCGTCATGTTTTACCAATGGAAGAAAGATAACCCAGGTAAAACAGTGCCTTTAGCCATGTTTGCGACCACAGCCAATGCACTTTTATGGTTATGGACCAGCGCAGGTGTCGCTACAGAAGTTTTATTTCAATTAATTCCTTTAGCTTTAGGCTTAATGGATACGGTTGATCCCGGACTAGCCAGAACCTTATTCGCCTGGACTTTACATCCGATTGTCTATTTCTGGTTAATTCCTGCTTACACCGCATTTTATGTCTTTGTACCCAAGCAAGCAGGTAGCTATTTATTCAGTGAAGAAGCGGCACGTATGGCTTTTATCGTCTTAGTGGTCTTTGCTTTACCGATTGGTTTTCATCATTTATACATGGATCCAGAGCAAGCAAAAGGTTGGAAGTTACTACATGGTGTAGGTACCTTTATTGTCGCCTTACCTACTTTAGTCACCGGTTTCACTGTTATTGCCTCTTTAGAAATTGCAGGTCGTTTACGTGGTGGCAAAGGTTTATTCGGCTGGATTGGTAGCTTACCGTGGTCTAATCCTATGACCCTCGCAGTAATTCTATCCCTAGTCATGCTTATCTTTGGTGGTTTTGGTGGTATCGTCAATGCCAGTTATGCCATGAATGCGATGATCCATAATACCGCATGGGTACCGGGTCATTTTCACCTGATCTTTGCGGGCACTACCGTCATTATGTATTTTGCGATTGCCTATTATTTATGGCCAATTTTAAGCAAGAAACCTTTAGCTTCCAATTCATTAGCTTTAGTACAGCTTTGGACGTGGTTTATCGGTATGAGCATCATGACGACACCTTGGCATGTTCTCGGTTTATTAGGCCAGCCCAGACGTATTTCTAGCGTGCAATACAATAATTTGCTGACTATGTCTTGGGAACCGTATGAAATTTTAATGATTCTCGGTGGCTTAATCTTATTAATCTCTGCTTGCCTGTTTTTTTACATCTTAGTAAAAACACAATTTGGCGCAACGACAGAAATTTTTGCCGGTGAAGTCGAGTACGCAGAGCCTTTACATGAAGTAAAAGACTTGCCTGAGTATTTAAATGATTTTAAATTGTGGAATAAAGTAATTGCGGTCTTAATGCTAATTAGTTTTGGTGTGCCGATTTTACAATTCTTTTTTATGGACACTTACGGCTCAAGTGCATGGGGATATTAAACATGAAACGCCTACTACCTTTAATTTTATATATTGCCCCCGCTTTTGTTTCGGCTGAACCAGCATCAAATATGGTGTGGATACCTGAGACACTCAATTTTGTAAAAGCAGGAGACTTAGTCAAGGGTGAGCAATTAGCACAATCTTGTGTCAGCTGTCATGGCGAAAAAGGCATTAGTACGATGGCTATGTTTCCTTCTTTAGCCGGACAAACTGCAAATTATACCTATAAGCAGTTAAATGATTACGCGGATGGTAAGCGTCAAAATCCGATGATGTCACCTATTGCAGAAAGTCTTAGCGAAAAAGATCGTGCCGATTTAGCAGCTTGGTTCCAATCATTACCGGCTGCGCAAAACAACGCGTCACAAGAAGATATTAGCAAAGCAATAAGCTTGGTTGATAAAGGCAATGGTAAAAAAATCTTACCGCCTTGTTTTGTTTGTCATGGTTCTGATGGTGCAGGTCAAAAAATGGATACTCCTGCTCTCGCGGGACAGCAAGCGGAATATACTAAAAATACACTCCTAGATTATAAAAATGGCACACGTCATAATGATATTTATAGTCGTATGCGTGTTATTGCAGCACAGCTAAGTGATACTGAAATTAAACAGTTAGCTGAGTATTATCAACAGTTGAAATAAGCACAAAAAAGCCCGTCTGTTGATATTTACAAAAGACGGGCTTTTTTTGCATCACAGGACAGATTTCAGTCCGTCATTCTCTTTAACACTAGCCGACTGAAGTGCATCCTACCCTTCATTCAATGATTACTCAGTATCCACAATCTCAAAATCATGCGTAATTTCTACCGCTTTTTGCAGCATCAAAGAAGCAGAACAATATTTCTCAGCAGACAACTTAATCGCACGCTCTACAGTCGCCTCTTTTAATTCTTTCCCTGTCACTACAAAGTGCACATGAATTTTAGTGAATACCTTGGGAATGGTATCTGCGCGCTCAGCACTAATCTCAGCAACACAATCGGTGACATTATTGCGCCCTTTTTGCAAAATCTGCATCACATCAATAGATGTGCAGCCGCCCATCCCCAGCAACAACATTTCCATGGGACGCACCCCCATATTATTACCGCCTAACTCAGGTGGACCATCCATTACAACGGCATGGCCACTTTCAGACTCCCCCAGAAACATCATCCCATCAACCCATTTAACACGCACTTGCATCAAAATACCCTCTATTGATAAAAAGCTTAGATTAGCATACATTGATGTTAAAAACTTTTTTGCCACCCCCCTTCTTTTTCCTCCCTCTACTAAATCAAAAATACCTCTATGTTAATCAATGTTTTAACCGCACTTTTCACTTTTACACACTTAATCAACCCATGGGAAGTCATCCTGATATTACTAGCCACGGCCTATATCGTGTATTTGTTAACCCCCAGCTCAGCACCTAATACAGACTACGCGATTGACATCCCCTCTGATACTAGCATTTACATGTATTTACTATCAGCATGGTTAGGTAGACTTCCTTTAATACAAGCCTTGCTACCTTTTTATATCATTTTAAACAGCGTCTTATTTTACATTGATTATCGTGTAGCTAATGCAAGTTACACCATTGCCAGCTGGGTAACGATGCATATTATCTTTGCTATACCCATCCTATGGTGGACTGTCGCCGTCTGGCGTTGTTCAAACAATAAGGCCACACGACCATGGGCAAGTGCCGCACGTTTTATAACCATCACGGTATATTATGAATATCTGCTCCGCTTTATTATTCGCTATTATTACCCAAAAATATGGTTCAACTGCCAGCAATTAATGATTGAATTTGGCGATTGTTTTTGAGCATTTTTGAGCATTTAAGAATGAAAATGAAATAATATACTTCTGTAGGAGTGGCTTCTAGCCACGAATATCAGGACTTAAAGTCGCACCTACAACAAGAAATAATCACACGCTATAGATGCGGCTGTTGAAAATAAAAACCGAAGTATTTCGTTTAATTAATTTATACTTTATCTCCTTATCTCCACCGTCAACTCCGACTTATTTTGTCAAAAATATCATGATGCATGAGTAATTTTCGGTAACAGCGCACAGAAATGGCAATAATAAAAGCGTAAAATGCTTTTAATTCTGTAAAAAAAACACCTAAAAACCATGTATGTCTAAACGTATGTCTGTATCTTAAAATACACATTAATAAATAAAATTATGCTCCCACAAAACCGATATAATTTTTTTTTATTGTGCCTGCTGCTAGGTAACAGTGAAACATCAACAGCTGAAGAAGCTGAATTTAACACGGCTATTTTAGATGACGAAGCCGCTATTTTTGCTGATATTCCTTCTGTTTACAGCGCGTCTCGACATGAGCAACCCATCACCGAAGCGCCCGCTTCAATCAGTGTCGTCACTGATGATGATATTAAAAAATACGGTTATCGCACCTTAGCTGATGTTTTAAATAGTTTAAAAGGTATTTTTACGACTGATTCTCGTGCCTATCAACGCGTCGGAGTACGTGGATTTAACCGCCCTGGGGATTACAATACGCGCTTATTAGTTCTGGTCGATGGCCACCGCACCAATGAAAATATAGTTGATTACAGTGCGATAGGTACCGAGTTTCTAGTTGATATTGATGATATTAAACGCGTTGAATTAGTACGCGGCCCCGCATCGTCTTTATATGGTAGCAATGCGATGTTCGGGGTTTTGAATGTAATTACTAAACGAGGCCGCGATATAGAAGGAACAGGCATCACAGGATCAGTAGGGACTCAAGGGACTTATGAAGGTAAAGCGCGTTATGGAAAAAAACTAGACAATGGTGCGGAGTTCTATCTCTCTGGCTCTCATTACCAAAGCGAAGGCATGAATAACTTGCCGATTAATGGCATGGATAACGCAATTAACCGCGATGGCGATCAGGCTGAACGTGGCTCAGCTAAATTTAGTTATGCGGATTTTACCAGCAGTGCAAATTTTGTTTCTCGAAGCAAACAAATTCCCGTGCCTGTTTCCGGTACCGCCTTAAATGATCCGCGCACTCGCTACATTGATCAGCGTGCTTTTTTTGACCTGAAATATGAACATTCATATACCGATAAGGTCGATATTATGGCGCGCGTCTATTACGATTATTATCATTTTGATGGGGCTAATGGCTATCAAAACCCAGATGCATTATATAAAGATATGTTTTATGGCCAGTGGGTAGGCACAGAACTGCAATTTGGTAAAAAAATCGCCAATCATTATCTGACCGTTGGCGGAGAATATCGTTATAACTTCCAACAGTCTATGCGCGGCTATGATGAATCACCTGCTTATATAGAATATGCTAACACTGAGATAACAAGTGGTATCTGGGGGATTTTCATACAAGATGAATACCATATTCTTAGTAATTTAGTACTGAATGCCGGCTTCCGTTACGATGAGTATAAGTTTAGTGGTGGCGCATTTAGTCCTAAAGCAGCACTTATCTACACACCTATTGAAGGTACCACGCTTAAATTCCTTTACGGTCAATCGTTTCGAGCACCTAGCGTCTTTGAGCAGAATTATGAATTTACGGATACTTGGGTGAGCAGCAAGGATCTAAAATCAGAAAAGATGAGTACCTATGAACTGGTTTTAGCACAAAAAATTAATGACAATATGGAGGTAAGTGTCTCACCCTTCTTTAATCAAGCAACTAATTTAACCGAGTTAACAGGAATTGGCACAAGTATTGATCCTCGTGTTTATTCAAACACCGACAATATTTCCACCTATGGTGTTGAATTAGAGCTATTAGGTCAATGGGCTAATGGCTGGAAAACAGGCATGAGTTATTCTTTTCAGCACTCTGAGATTAAAGGCGATAATAGCGAGCCTGAAAATTCACCACAACATTTAGCTAAATTAAATGTGATTGCGCCGGTATGGCAAGATCAAGTATTCGCAGGCATGGAAATGCAATATACCAGCGACCGAAGAACGCTAAGCGACTCCGTGCCGGGTTATTTTGTTACTAATTTAACACTTTTCTCGCAAAATTTTATTGAAGGATTGGAGTTTTCAGCGACCCTATATAACGTATTTGGCACGGTTTATTCTGATCCCTCTTCCAGTATTTTAGCGAGTGATACCGTGCTCCAGAATGGGCGCTTATTCCGCGTCAAAATCAATTACGAGTTTTGATGCGCCACGTTACTCTTTTTCTCACGCTTTATTTAACGCTGCTTTCCGCTTATGCGGAGCCTGCTTTTCCTGTTAGCGCTCTGATTAGCAGTAATAGCAAGATATACCAGCAAGTACTTGATGCAATGGTGCTTCATGCACAAAATCAACAAAAGCCGATTAAGTTATCAATACATATTATTGATCAAGAAACGACCGATAATGACACGGCACTGTTAGCAAAAATCAAGGCAGAATCCCCTCTTGCTTTGCTTAGTTTAGGGAGTGCGGCAACGCGCTTTGCTGTCAAGAATTTCTCCCGCACCCCGATATGCGCTGCTTTAATTGTCGATGATAGTTTGGTTAAAAATGTTCCTAACGCCACAGCCATTGTTTTAAATTTCCCCGTAAAATTGCAACTCGAATGGCTCAAGAAAATAGCTCCGCACAAAAACCATTTAGCGGTTTTTTATAACCCTGAAAAAAATCAGACTGAAGTTCAGCAACTGCAACGCCTTGCCGGTCAATACGCTGTCACTATCCACCCTTATAGCGTCAGTTCTACTTTAGATTTAGTTGATACCTTAAAACATTTATCCCAACAAATAGATGTCTTATGGAGTTTTCCAGATACCTCTTTTTTAAATCCCCAAAGTGCTAAACAGCTATTATTGTATTCATTTAGAAACCGTATCCCCTTAATTGGTGTTTCCGAGCAATGGACTAAAGCCGGAGCCTTATATGCTCTGGATCGCGACTATAGTGACATAGGCAGGCAATGTAATGACAAATTACAATTATTGGCACAAGGAGTTAAGGCTAAAAATATTGCTATCTCAATACCCGAAAAAGTCTATTACTCAATCAATGAACGCACTTTTGAGCATATGAAAATCGACTTACCGGCTAGCCTCAAAAAGGGGGCGTTCATTGTCTTCTAAAGCGAATATTAATAAAACAATAGGCCAACAACTAACGCATTTGGTAGGCCTCATCATATTCTGTGTTGTGGTAATAACAACGATGGTCAATAGTTATTTAACAATAACAGACAGCTACCAAAAACTGATTGCTAGAAGTCATACTTTTGCCGACATGCTGGCGTTAAGTAGTGAGCTAGGTATTTACACTCAAAATGTCGATGAATTACAGCAACTAGCCAAGAAATTAAGTCGCATTCAAAGCTTGGCTTATGTACGCTTTTTAAAGGCGGATAAAACATTATTGGCTGAGCGTTATTATAACAACAAGCAACAAAGCACTGAAAACAATAGCCCTGAAAACAATAGCACTGAACTCCCTGGACTAATAGATATTTTGTGGCATTTTTCAGACTATAACACGCTGCGTTTTTTGATACCTGTTGAAGGCACTATTCAAGCAACTGAAGAAGATTTATTATTGCACTGGATGGACTCAAATAATGAATTAATTGGTTTTATTGAATATGGAATTCGCTTAGATCAGTTTTACGCATATATCGGCAAATCCTTAATGAGCGCCTTTGTCATTTTAATTCTAAGTACAGGCCTCGGCTTGCTCTTTGTTATTAAATTAACCAAGCGCATCACAAAACCTATAGAAATACTAGCGTCTCAAGCACATTCTATTGCAGAAGGTGACTTATCACACATCACTAATATTTATGGCAGCAAAGAAATCACCGAATTAAATACGGCCTTTAGTTTCATGATGGATCATCTAAGAAGCTATCAAGCACAACAGGCGCAGCAGCAGCAAGACTTAACAAGAAAAATAGCAGAACGCACACAAGAATTAGAATTATCGACCGAGTACGCCTTTGGCTTAGCTGAGCAAGCAGAAATAGCGAATAAAGCCAAATCACAATTTCTAGCCAATATGAGCCATGAAATTCGCACGCCAATGAATGCCATTTTAGGTTTCACCGAATTGGTTTTAGAGTCACCTTTAAATTCAGAACAACAACATAAAATAAAACTCATTAATCAATCAGGAAAGGCCTTATTAAGCTTAATTAATCAAATTTTAGATTTTTCTAAAATCGAAGCGGGTGAACTACAATTACACCCAGAAAGCTTCAACTTACAAAACACGCTCAACCATTTAGCTGACTTATTTAGCGCCCAAGCTAAAGAAAAAGGACTCACTTTCTGTATTGATTTTTTACCCAATGCCAGTACCTTAATCATCGGTGCACAAGCACAGTTAAGCCAGGTCTTGATTAACTTATTAGCGAATGCATTTAAATTTACCGAGCAAGGAGAAGTACTTTTATCGGTACAGCTAGTAAGTGAAAGCGAGGCGACTGTAAGCTATCAATTTAGCGTCTCAGATAGCGGCATAGGCTTATCCGATACTCAGCAGCAACAAATTTTTAAGCAATTTACACAAGTTGATGACTCCCCGACGCGAAAGTTTGAAGGCACCGGCTTAGGACTGACTATTTGCAAGCAATTAATCGAATTAATGCACAGCAACATAAAGCTAACGAGTGAATTAAACAAAGGGGCTTGCTTTAGCTTTAATCTTGAGTTTGAAAAACAAAAAGCCATTAGCAATATCAAAGCCTTACCGCTCATTAATCAGCGGATTTTACTTGTCGCGCAAAATACCACTAAAAGCAGAATTCTAATTAATCAACTCACTGTGTATGGCGCTCAATGTCAACTGCATACACAGGCCGAACCACTCAACACATTACTCAGCGCACACATTCAACATAAAGATTGGCATTCCATCATTATAGAAAGCAATGAAGGTAACATTCCCTTTGTACAATATATAGTGGATGAGATAGCGAAGAACACTAATTTATCTAACTTACGCTGCATCATTTGGGGACAAAATATTGATTTAGAACAAGCGCCAAATCTACATTTCTTAGCGCAACCTTATCACCTGGAAATATTAGCCAACACCTGCTTAAGCATTAAAAGCATGGGATTTCAGAGCATTCAGCCACTATCAATATCAAAGATTATTTTCCCAGATGCTCGCCTTTTAGTGGTCGAAGATAACTGGGTAAATCAAGAACTTGCCAAAGAAATGCTCCTCGCGCTGCAATGTACTGTTGTCGTTGCTGATAACGGTGCTATTGCCGTACAACTGATTCAGGAGGACAATTTTGACTTAATCTTTATGGATTGCCAGATGCCAGTTCTTGACGGTTACCAGGCGACCCAACAATTGAGAAATATTGAGCTTATTACGCAACGACCTCGTTGTCCTGTCATTGCTTTAACTGCAGATGCCGTGGCAGGAATTCGTGAGCGTTGCCTTGCAGCAGGTATGGATGATTGTATTAGCAAACCTTTTGAGCAGCGTGATTTAATTCACATTTTGAAATACTGGTTAGCAGACAAGCAATCCGTACTGATACAAAATATAACCCCTTCGCACAATCTGGTAATACCTGAACATTCTACTGTTTTAGATAAAAAAGCACTCGCGCGCATTAGTCAATTAAGCAATTCACCAACAATTTTAAACAAAATCATTCAGCTATACTTAGAAAGCGCACCACAACAAATGATGGCATTACAGTCAGCCGCTGAAATGGAAGACTGGGACAAAATAAAAGCAATAGCACATAGCTTAAAGTCAGCTAGCGCCAATTTAGGCGCTCTACAATTAACCGCTAGTTGCGCACAATTAGAATCTCAATCGGCTGACTTGAACATTAATGTGCTGCAGCCTGTGATTAACCGCATTGAAAATGAACTTAATATAACGCTAGCCGCCTTAAAATCAGAAATCGTATGATAGAGACTCTAAAAGATAAACCCACTTACTTATTAGTTGTCGATGATGATCCGGCAATTCGACTATTAGTTACCGAATCCTTAGTCGCACACGGATTTATTGTAGAGCAAGCCGAAACGGGTGAGCAAGCATTGGCTCTTGTTGCTCAACAAATGCCCGATATTATTTTACTGGATATTAATATGCCGGGGATTAATGGTATTGAAACTTGTCGTCAGATTCGCCAGTTATACACGAGCGCCCTACATATCCCTATTTTAATGATGACCGGTCTTGATGATCTTGACTCTATCCAACAGTCTTATCAAGCAGGTGCTTCAGACTTTATTACCAAGCCAGTCAACTGGCCTGTTCTCGCGCATCATGTACGCTACATGGTACGTGCCAGCAATGCCTCAAGACAAGCACAAGAGCACGCACAAGAAACTCGATTAGCGGCTGAAGTATTCGCTAATAGCTCAGATGCGATTGTCATTACCAAGACAGATGGCGTTATCATTAACGTTAATCACCAATTTACAGTGATTACCGGCTATCAAGCTAATGAAGTTATTGGGCAGAATATGAGCCTGTTACAGTCACAGCAACAAAGCACTGCGTTTTATCAAGAAATGTGGCGACAAATAAAGAAAACCGGAAAATGGCAGGGTGAAATATGGAATAAACGCAAAAATAATGAAATATTTCCTGAGTGGCTACGTATTAGCAGCATTAAAGACCAACACAATAATAATAGCCATTACATTGGCTCTTTTTTTGATTTAACACAACAAAAAGCACAAGAAAAGAAGATTGATAACTTGGCGTTTTATGACCCATTAACCGGCTTGGCCAATCGCCAATTATTAACCGATAGAATAAAACAGTCCATTTCCCATGCCAAACGGGGGCAGTTTAATTGTGCACTGTTATTAATTGATTTAGATCGCTTTAAAACGATTAATGATTCCTTAGGCCATAAAGTCGGTGACTTTGTATTAACGCAAGTAGCTGACCGATTAACACAATTCAGTCGTGATGTTGATACTATTGCACGTTATACGAGTGATGAATTTGTTTGGCTCTTAACAGGCTTATCATTTGATGCCGAGCAATACAGAAAGGATGTCGAGATAGCCGCCAAAAATGTACTCGCCAAAATATCGGAGCCTCTACTCTATGAAACACATGAAATTAATAATTTTTGCAGTATAGGAATTGCATTTTATAGTGATAACATCTCGGCCGAACAGTTATTCAAGCAAGCCAATATCGCCATGCACGCAGCAAAAGATAAAGGCCGAAATCGTTATGAATTGTTTCATGCCTCTTTAGAAGATAAAGAAATACGCCGTTTCACCGTACAAAGTGAATTACAAAAAGCAATTGAACGCGATGAATTTGAACTTTATATCCAGCCACAAGTCAATATTGAATCACAGCGTATTGTGGGCGGTGAATGTTTATTACGTTGGCATAACAGCCATTTAGGCTGGGTATCTCCTGCTGATTTTATACCTATCGCAGAAGAAACCGGCTTTATTATTGAATTAGGCGACTGGGTACTTGATAAAGCTTTCCAATATCTTAAAAACTGGGAAAGCACTCGATTTTTACAGCGTTTCGACTGCCAATATATTGCCATTAACGTCTCAGCCATACAGTTCGCTCAAGCTGATTTTGCCGATAAACTGATTGCTCGTATAACGCATCATCAATTAACTGACCTATCACAAATTGAATTAGAACTCACAGAAGGCTGTTTAATGCATCGTTCATCAGATGCAATTTATACTTTACAACAATTACAAGCCTTAGGCATTCGTATTTCTATTGATGATTTTGGAACAGGTTATTCAAATTTAAGTTATCTCAATAGCTTTCCACTCGATACATTAAAAATCGATCAAATGTTTATTCGTAATGGCTTAGACGACCCTGGAAATATCGCTATCGTGCGTGCCATTATTGCTATGGCAAAAGGCCTGAACTTACATACGATTGCTGAAGGAGTAGAAACCGAAGAAGAATTAGCTTTGCTACGGGCAGAAGACTGTCAAATATTTCAAGGCTATTTATGTTCAAAACCCGTTCCACTCAAAGAATGGGAAGCTTTACTGGAAAGCAACAACAATAAAATCAATAAGTTAAACCTTAAAGTATAACCATCACCCTATCTTTGCATGAAATTCACTATGAATCGAGTAATAGATAGGATGCTGCAAGTTGATTTACAATAGTATTAATGAATCTTACAGAAGTATTCGTCTACTCATTCAAATGTAAACATCGCGTCTCTTATTATTAAAAGTAAAAACACAATGAAAGTATTAACAAATCCATTAAAACAAACGCTAAATTTGCTATTACTCAGCACTTTTTTTATCGCTACGAATCCCGCCATGGCTCAGTCTGACAAACAAGCGATGGAAGCTGTTCAAAAAGCGCGAGAAATAACCAAAGGCATAGATCATTCTGCCCATAAAACCCTCATTGACGAGAGCCAGAAATTCCGTGGTGTTTATTATGGTTACTTACCATGCGGACATTGTGCGGGCATTAAAATGACACTATCCTTAAAAAATAAACATAATTATCTATTGGTTACTCAGTATGCTCAGGAATCGATCAAAGAATATTATGATAAAGGAAAGTATACGTGGGATGACGAATCGCGCCTAGTTACCTTAGTATCGAATAAGGACTCAAGCGTCAGTAAATATAGCATTCTTGATGAGGGTACGCTGCTCCCGTTTGACGCAGATGGAAAACCTAGAAAATTTGATCAGGAGGAATATACGCTGCTCAGAGCTGATAAGAGTAAATCACGCGAAATCCATATCCACTGATACCCTAATAACTTAAACAATACGCATAAATTAAGCAGCTCTTATTTGTTTGTAGATGTGAATGAACTCACATCTACAAATAACAAATACATAGCAAAAAAAACTCTGTTATTCACTGCTTTCTAAAAATTTCACTTCAGAAATATCTTTCGCCAAATTCTCAGTGACTTTCAATAAAGCAAATAATTGTTTTAAAGACATCTGACTAAGTTTATCTTCAGCACCATAGCGCAAGGAAAATAATTTATTCTGCCGACCTTGCGGATAAGTCGCTTTAATTTCAGTTATTTTCTGGGCAACTAACTCTCTAGCTTGCTGTATTGCCGTTTCATTTTTATTCAGATTAGGCTTTACCTTAGGTTTAATCAGCCCAATATTAACCTCCGACTCTATGGCCTGGCGCATAGCGGCCAAGCGCTTACTTTTGCCTAAATCCACAACCATACTACTCTCTTGAATACTTACTCTTGATTTATCTGTCATAGCGATCAAACAGAAAAATTATTAGCTTGCCACTTTCTCAGGGCATTTATATATAATTCACCTTCGACCGCCCTCACCCGCACACCTAAGCTTTCTACGCTATCATCGACTAAAACAGGCACTTCCTGCTGCAATAAAACAGGCCCGGTATCGTAACCGGCATCAATCACTTGCACCGATGCGCCACTTACTGATTCACCTGCCTCTAATACTGCTGCATGAACAAAATCGCCATACATTTTATGACCGCCATGCTTAGGCAAAAGTGAAGGATGAATATTAAGTATTTTATTATTAAATTCGCGCAAAGTTTGCGCGCCAATTTTTTTCATATAGCCTGACAAAACCACAATATCAGTGCCTACTGAAGCTAACGCATCTTTAATTGCTTCATCTTCGTTCTCTGGATGAGTTTTACCGCTAATATGCAATACTTCAATGCCATTTTCCAAACACCAAGGATAGATAGCTGTTGTTTTATTATTGGTTATCAATACCCCTATTTCAAAACCTTTTAATTTCCGCTCTTTAATCGCAGTAATAATTTGCCTGGCAGAACTACCACCATGCGAGGCCAAAAAACTTATTTTCATCGTTCACTCATTATGTAAAAGTTAAGAGGTATAGTAACAGCCTTTATCCGGCCATTTCTTTTATCACCGCCCATGCAGCTAATTTAGCGGTATAACTCATTGCCGCAAAAGCAGGGCTAGTCGAAGGTAATTTGGTGTAACTTAGCGTTTTTTTTGCTATCGGCAATGCTCGCCACACATGTGCTTTATAAAGTCTTTCAGCCGTACTACCATTAAAAAACACTCGCTCAACGCCTTTATAGACCTCAAAAAAACCAACAAAATCATTGGCCGTAATCGAGCTTTTCTCAATCGCCGAATCCAAGCTACCTTGTCTTGCGCAAGATTTTAACACATCCCAAACCGCAATATTTTGCTCTATCAGTATTTGCTGTCCCTGCTGATAATCCAAGTTCATGCCTTGATTAAAAAGCGCGGCAATAATAGGCCAAAAGGCATTCCTAGGATGCGCATAATATTGTTGTTCGGCTAAAGAGGCAACACTGGGCACACTACCTAAAATAAGCGTGCGCGCCTGAGCGTTACCTAACACATTAAAGCTTTGAATCATTACCATTTATTCCCTTGATCAAAACCGATCATTACACCTTAATCACTTTCAATAATTACTGATTTTAGCCTTATTTTTTGCGATAATGCTTATTCTTTTCTCGAGACTCTAATACCTTATCTAAAAAATAGTATACAGAACTCTTTTACCGATAAAAGCAAACACATTACACACTCTTTCCTCCTTTTATTTTATTTATTATTTTAACTATGTGGTTTAAAAATCTTGCGATTTATCGCTTAACCGAAGCCTTTACTTTATCCCCGGCTGAGCTTGAAGAAAAAATGGACAGCATGCGCTTTAAGCCTTGTGCTGGACATGAAGAATTCAGCTATGGCTGGACATCACCTTTAGGACGTAGTTCAGACCAGCTTATTCATCAGTCAAATAGCTTTATAATGCTATGCGCGACTAAAGAAGAAAAAGTATTACCGAGCAGCGTAATCAATGAAATGGTTGCTGACAAAATTTCCGACAAAGAAGATCAAGAAGCACGCAAACTGTCTAAAAAAGAGCGTACCGATATTAAAGACGAAATCATCTTCGAACTTTTACCACGCGCTTTTTCATTTTCTAAAAAAACTTTTGCTTATATTGACCCTAAAGGCGGATGGTTAGTTGTCGATGCAGCCTCAGCAAAAAAAGCGGAAGATTTAATCAGTTATTTACGTAAAAACCTAGGCTCTTTACCCTTAGTACCTGTTAGTACAAAAGAAAAGCCAGTTAGCACCATGACTCAATGGTTACTAACAAATGAAACACCTGCTGACGTATTAATTGAAGATGAGTGTGAATTACGCTCCCCAGAAGAAGCGGGTGGCATTATTCGCTGTAAACGCCATGACCTTGCCGCACCTGAAATAAAAAATCATTTAGATACCGGTAAGCAAGTCATTAAATTAGCGATTAGCTGGTCTGATCGTTTATCTTTTATCGTCGATGAAAATCTATCTATCAAACGCTTAAAATTCTTGGAACTGATTCAAGATCAAGTTGCTGATACTGAAAGCAATGGAGCAGAAGAGCAATTTGATGTCGATTTTACAATTATGTCTCAAGAACTGAGCGCCTTTCTACCGCGCCTTTTAGAGTTATTTGGCGGCGAAAATATCAACTAATGCATAAATCATTCATAAAACATATAGCACTCACTAGCGTGCTTATCATGGCTAGTCCTGCGGCACTGAGCTTATCCTTTGTTTTGCCTAGCAATCCAGGGGATAGTTTGATCCGCGAATTTGACGAAGGCTCTAATAAACAAACTATTGCGACCGAGGGCGATGACTTATTGGATATAGCACGCCGTTTTGACTTAGGTCAAAATGAAATTATGCGCTTAAATCCTGAAGTAGACCGTTGGTTACCGAAAGTAGGCACAAAAGTTCAGTTACAAAGCGAGCGCCTATTACCCAAGGCAACGCGTTCAGGTTTAGTAATCAATTTACCTGAATTTCGCATGTATTATTTCCCAAAAACTGAAAAAGGCGCGACACATTCTGTCACTACTTACCCAATGAGTATTGGCCGACAAGACTGGGAAACACCATTAGGACGAACCACAATTATCGCTAAACAAAAAAATCCAACCTGGACGCCACCCGAATCGATCAAAAGAGAGCATGCAGCAAAAGGTGATCCTTTACCCAATGTTGTTGCAGCGGGGCCTAACAATCCTTTAGGCTTATTTGCTATACGCTTAGGTATTCCGGGCTATCTAATACACAGCACCAATAAAGCTTACGGCGTAGGTATGCGAGTCAGTCATGGCTGCATACGCATGTATCCTGAGGATATTGAAAAGTTTTTCCCCATCCTCAAGGTTGGCACACCCGTACAAATTGTCAATCAACCAGTTAAAGTAGGCTGGTTTGAAAATGCACTTTATATAGAAGTACACCCGCCCTTAGAAACCCACCAAGCAGATAATTTACTGGACATTGCTTTAGACTTAATTGAACAAAACAACGCAGGAAAATTACCTATCATTGATGGTGAAGCACTAAGAAATGCGTTAATAGAGCAAAAAGGCTTACCCGTTAAAATTTTTACACGCTCTGAAGCCGCAGATCCGCAAATCTAAAATCGCTAAATTTTAAGCAAAAAAAAGCCGGTTATAAATAACCGGCTTTCTCTTTATAGCAAAAACTAGACGCTAAAATTATTTCATCATTGCTTTGTTAAGCATACGATCTAATTTTTGGTTTGTTTCAGCAGCAGTATCCGCAGCACGGTTAGCAGCAGCTGTTGCAGCAGCAGCATTTGCTGCTGCATCACTTGCATCACGAGCCGCTTGATCTGCTTTAGAAGAGATAGATGCTGTTTGTACTTTAACTGTATTCAAATCAGCTTGAAGTTGTTTAACATCACCTTGAACTTTAGCAAGATCAGAAGTACTCGCACAACCTACCATTAAACTTGCACCTAAAACAACCGCAGAAACTTTCAATAATTTAATCATTTATATTATCCTAAAAAAAAAAAATTTAACTACTTGCTCATTCATTAGCCCAGATTAACTGAAACTAAAAAACACCCAAAATCATAAACCGAGGTTTATTTTATCGCGTTTTAAATTTTCTGCCAATTTATTTTATTTCCACTCGCGTTCCTACATGCATCCATTTGGCTAATTGATCAATTTGCTCATTAGAAACAGCGACACAGCCTCGCGTCCAATCAAAAAGCCCTTGAATGTTTTCATTACCTCCACCCACGCCATGAATACCTACCTGTCCACCTAAGCGGGTGTTTTGCGGCGGAATTCGATTCATACGATGCGCGCGAGTAATTGACTTATAATCTGAATAGGAAATTCTATTGGCTTGTAAAGCTAATTCAGCGTCATACACTGAAGGATAATTCAGTCCAAAAAATTTCCGGAAATGACTTTTATCATTAGCCGAAGCAATTTTATAACTTCCCAAAGGGGTGATATTATCGCCTGACTTTTGTTTATATCCCACGCCATTTCTGCCTAAAGAGATTTGCTCAAATACTTCTAAAGTGCGATCTCCTTGCTTTACCTGAATGTTTTTTTTCTGCGTATCTACTAATAACCAGACCGCATCTTGTGCATAACTGTTAGCAAAAAAGAGCCAACAGAAAAAAAAGAATAAATGTCGCATAAATGATTAAATTGCTGATGTATACTTAAAAATTAAATCTTCATCTTACAGGGTTTTATGATGCAAATAAATACGATTCAAACTCAAGCTTATGCTGACCAAAAACCAGGCACTTCTGGCCTTAGAAAAAAAGTCAAAGCATTCCAGCAAGCACATTATTTAGCTAATTTCGTACAATCTATCTTCTCTTCATTAGACGCAAGCGATAATAAAACACTGGTTATTGGTGGTGATGGGCGCTATTTCAACCGCGATGCGATACAAATCATCTTAAAAATCGCAGTCGCCAATGGTTTTACCGATTTTATTATCGGCCAAGGTGGTTTGTTATCAACCCCAGCCGCCTCACACTTGATCAGAAAATATAAAACCTTAGGCGGTTTAATTCTTTCAGCCAGCCACAACCCGGGCGGTCCTGATGAAGATTTTGGCATTAAATACAATATCAGTAACGGTGGCCCTGCCCCCGAACAATACACCGATGCCTTTTTCGCCTACAGCAAAACGATTACAGAATATAAAAGCGCAGACTTACCTGATATAGACCTAGATAACATTGGCGAGCAACAGATAGAAAATATTAACATACGCATTATTGATCCGGTTGATGATTATGCCGAATTAATGCGTTCACTTTTTGATTTTAACTTACTCAAACAAGTCATTAGCTCAGGCAAATTAACCCTACGTTTTGATGCGATGCACGCGATTACCGGCCCTTATGCCACGCGTATTTTACAAGACATCTTAGGCGCGCCAGCAGGCTCGGTTATTAATGAAATACCTTTAGAGGATTTTGGCGGACATCACCCTGACCCCAATCTAGCTCACGCCAAAGAGCTTGCAGATCTTATGTTTACGCCTGATGCACCGGACTTCGCAGCAGCATCGGATGGTGATGGCGATCGCAATATGATTTTAGGTAGTAACATTTTTGTCACCCCTAGCGACAGTTTAGCGATTATAGCGGCCAATGCTCACCTGGTACCCGGCTATGCCTCTGGTATTAGCGGGGTTGCTCGCTCCATGCCAACCAGTCAAGCGGTTGACCGAGTCGCGGCAAAAATGCAACTGCCTTGTTTTGAAACACCTACCGGCTGGAAATTTTTCGGTAATTTATTAGATGCCGATAAAATCACTTTATGTGGCGAAGAAAGCTTCGGTACCGGTTCCAATCATGTACGCGAAAAAGATGGCTTATGGGCGGTATTATTTTGGCTAAACATTATTGCCAAGAAATCCCAGTCCGTTCAGCAAATTGTCAACGAACACTGGCAAGAATATGGCCGCGATATCTATAGCCGTCATGATTATGAAGCCGTAGAAAGTGACATCGCTAATGACATTATGGATCATTTACGTAATCAATTAGCCACTCTCAAAGCTCAATCATTTGGGGTGTACACTGTGAAATATGCCGATGAATTCAGCTATACCGATCCTGTTGATCACAGCGTTAGTGCTCAGCAAGGGATACGCATTGGTTTTGAAGATGGCTCGCGAATTATTTTTCGCTTATCAGGCACTGGTACGGTTGGTGCAACCTTACGTATTTATGTGGAAAAATATGAAGCTGATGCCAGCAAACACAATCAAGATCCACAAAATGCGCTTGCTGAATTAATTGATCTTGCCGAACAATTTTGTGAGATAAAAAAACGTACCGGACGTATTGAGCCAACGGTTATTACTTAATAGAAAAATGGGTGGGGCTTTTAGCTGCGAGAGAAAAAAGTCGTCGCTAAAAGCCCCATCTACATCAATTATTTCTTATCCATTATCTAAGCCGGACAACAAATCCTTCTTAATATCCTCAACATTTTCCAAGCCTACCGAAATACGTACTAAGCTATCCTTAATGCCGGCGGCTAATCTGGCTTCAGGCGCTAAACGACCATGTGTCGTACTCGCAGGATGAGTGATCGTGCTCTTTACATCGCCCAAATTAGCGGTAATCGACAACATTTTTGTGCCATTAATTAATTTCCACGCTTGATCCTTGCCACCTTTTAATTCAAAACTAACCACTGCACCAAAATGACTTTGCTGCTGCTTGGCAAGCTCATGCTGCGCATGTGATTCAAGGCCGGGATAATGGACTTTTTCTACAGCGGGCTGTGCTTCCAGCCATTTTGCTAATTCAAATGCGCTATCGCAATGCGCTTTCATTCTGACCGCCAGCGTTTCTAATCCTGACAAGAATATCCAGGCATTAAAAGCACTCATGGTTGCGCCACCTGTTCTTAAATAAGGATAAATGTATTTTTCAATAATTTCATCACTAGCTATAACTGCTCCACCCACCGCTCGACCTTGACCGTCAATATATTTAGTCGCTGAATGGACTACGATATCGGCACCCAATACAATCGGCTGTTGCATAATCGGCGTACAAAACACATTATCGACAACTAATAAACAACCCTTTTTATGGGCAATCTCTGCTAAAGCGCGAATATCAACCAATTCCATCATTGGATTCGATGGCGTTTCAACAAATAAAAACTGCGTATTCGACTGTATCGCCGCTTCCCATGCTTCAAGATTAGCTAATTCAACAAAGCTAGTCTCGACGCCAAATTTGCCAAAGTAATTCTGAAAAGTTAAGACAGTATTACCAAAGACACTGCGCGAACAAACCACATGATCACCAGACTTAAGTAAACTCATACCGACCGCCATAATCGCCGCCATTCCGGAAGCGAAAGCCAAACAACGTTCACCTTGCTCCATTAAAGCTAAACGCTTTTGAAAGGTATCTACGGTAGGGTTGGTAAAGCGCGAATATATATTCCCTGGATCTTGCCCTGTAAAGCGTAATGAGGCTGCTTCCGCACTATCAAACACATAACTCGAAGTCATAAAAATAGGCACACTATGCTCTCCCTCATGAGTGCGCTGTTGCCCTGCTCTGATCGCCTGCGTTTCTACCGAATAGTCATTCCAATCAATATCTTTCATGTATTTCTTAATTTATCCACTAAAATTGTATGGATCAATTTTAACAAACTATTAACCTTGTCCTAATATTAATCTCTTAATCAGCCTATGAACGCAGATATAAACCTTATTCAAGCCGCAGAAAATCTAAGTCAATATCTACAAAAAAACCACGCCCGCATAGTCACAGCAGAATCCTGTACTGGTGGTTGCTTAGCTCAATACATTACTAGCATAGCGGGAAGTTCAGCTTGGTTTGATCGAGGCTTTATTACTTATAGCAATCAATCCAAAATAGATATGCTAGACGTTAAACCTGAAACTTTAGCGCAATTCGGGGCAGTGAGTGCCGAAGTGGCAATGCAAATGACTGATGGCGCGTTACGGCGTAGCGAAGCAGACTATGCTATTGCCATTACTGGCATCGCGGGCCCAACAGGAGGCTCTTTAGAAAAACCGATTGGCAGCGTCTATATCGCATGGCAAAAAAGAAATCACCCCGCTAAAGTGATATTAGTGCATTTTAGCGGCAATAGAGAGCAGATACGCAAACAAGCGGTTTACCAGGCATTAAATCTAATTCCTAACGAATAAAATCGAGAAAATCTGCACACACAGCCGCATAATCGTATAAT
>JAIPFI010000014.1 GCA_021736705.1 Methylococcaceae bacterium
ATGCCGGTTTATTAGATGCTGCAGCGATTGCAGAATTAATCATTAAGGCTGATCAAGCAGGTAGACCGATTGGTAGTCATAAAACCTTGCGTCAATATGAACGCTGGCGCAAAGGCGATAACTTGGCAATGATGAGTAGTATGGATATCATTAATAAAATGTACACGACTGACAATGAAGCGTTTCGCCAATTACGTGGCACAGGTATGAGCTGGGTAAACCATAGCGCTTGGTTAAAAAATTATTTTAATCGCTATGCGATGGGCTTGCGCGATGACTTACCTGAGCTGGCGCACGGGATTTAGTAACGCCGCATTAACATCAGGCTTTATTAAAAACACAATAAAGACTATCAAGCCCCCTTAAAACATTGTATTGTCATCTTATGTCGCGTCATAAGCGTTATAATTACTCTGATAAATAACTACTTTAGGAAAATAAAGGTTTATGCAAGAAATTAGTTCCTTTAAAAATCAATTGCTTATTGCAATGCCTAATTTAAAAGACCCCAACTTTTTTCATGGCGTGACCTTTATTTGTCAGCACAACAGTGAAGGTGCTTTAGGCTTGGTTATTAATCACCCGCTAGAAATGAAATTGGGTGATATTTTAGAACAAATGGATATCGCTGTTGCAGATAAAAAAATAGCCAACATTCCTGTTTTTGCTGGCGGGCCAGTGCAACAGGAACGTGGCTTTGTTTTGCATCAAACTTCAGAAGAGCATTGGGAATCAACTATCACCGTTTCAGATACCCTATCTCTAACAACATCACGCGATATTTTAAAAGCCATTGCAATGAATAAAGGTCCGCACAAGTTTTTAATTGCTCTCGGCTATGCGGGCTGGGGAGAAGAGCAACTGGAAAGAGAAATAAAAGAAAATGCCTGGCTCAATACGCATTATGATGAAAGCGTTGTGTTTGATACGCCGATCAGCCAGCGCTGGAATGCTGCCGCGCATAAAATGGGGCTAGATATTAACCTATTAAGTACACAAACGGGTCATGCATAAACAAGACCCTATACTCGCGCATTTAAACTCAGAAACCTATCTAGGCTTTGATTTTGGCAACAAAAAAATAGGCACGGCTGTGGGTCAATTAATAACTAAAACTGCCAGCCCGCTAAATACCATTCGCTCGCTCAACCAAACACCTGACTGGGACAAAATTGGCATATTAATTAACGAATGGCATCCCGCCGGCTTAGTCGTAGGCGTATCGCGTCAGGCTGATGGCAGTGATAACATCATTACTCCCAGAATGTTAAAATTCTGCCGCCAATTAAATGGTCGCTATAATCTGCCTGTCTTTCAAATAGACGAGGCTTTATCTACTTTTGAAGCAAAACAAATGCTGTATGATGACCTGCACGTGAATGCCAGCAAACTCTGGGAAGTTCAAGATCAATTGGCTGCACAATTAATTCTTCAATCTTGGTTAAACCAACAACAATAAAAAATGACTATTGAACATCTAAAAATCCCCGTTTTATTAAATCAATTAGAGTCATCCCTCATTGAGCTAATAGAGCAACGCCACATTACCGACCCTATTGTTATCGGCATTCATACTGGCGGTGCTTGGGTTGCTGAAAAGATTCATCATTGGTTAAACATTAAAGAGCCTTTGGCATTATTGGATATTTCTTTTTATCGAGATGATTTTTCTCAGATTGGCATGCATCCAAAAGTCAAACAAAGCACACTACCCTTGATCATTGAAGGCCGTGATATTATTTTGATTGACGATGTGTTTCATACGGGCAGAACCATACGCGCGGCCTTGAATGAAATTTTTGACTTTGGCCGACCTAACCAAGTTATTTTAGGCATCTTAATTGAACGTGATGGCAGACAAGTGCCTATTCGCCCTGATTGTGTTGGCGCGCAAGTTTCGCTGGCTGATGGGCAACGCATAAAACTAACGGGACCCGAGCCATTAGATATCGTTACCGAAAGGAGAGAGTATGCCCGCCATTGAAAATTTACAATTAAATGCGCAAGGTAAATTACGTCATTTTTTAAGTATTGAAGGCCTAAATAGCGACTTACTCACCGAGATTTTAGATACGGCAGAATCTTTTGCGGATGCTTCCGAACAAAACATCAAAAAATTCCCCTTGCTGCGCGGCAAAACCATTGTTAATTTATTTTTTGAAAACAGCACGCGCACGCGTGCCACGTTTGAGCTGGCAGCTACGCGCCTTTCCGCTGACGTATTAAGCATGAATATTGCTACCTCTGCGACCTCAAAAGGTGAAAGTTTATTAGATACCATTCGCAATATGGAAGCGATGCAGGTCGATATGTTTGTTGTACGCCATTCGCTGAGTGGTGCCGCCCATTTTATTGCGCAACATACCGCGCCACATATCAATGTCATTAATGCGGGAGATGGTCAACACGAACATCCAACACAGGCGATGCTGGATATGTTTACCATTCGCCGCGTGAAAAAACAATTTGCCGGTTTACGGATTGCTATCGTTGGCGATATTTTACACTCACGCGTCGCACGCTCGCAGATACTGGCTTTAAATATGCTGGGAGCTGAAGAAATTCGCGTTATTGCACCCAAGAGCTTATTACCAGCACAAGTCGAAGATTTAGGTGTCTCTGTTTATTATGATCTGAAAGCTGGCTTAAAAAATATCGATGTCATTATTATGCTGCGCTTACAAAAAGAGCGCATGAATAGCGCGTTTTTGCCCAGTGAAAGTGAATTTTTTAAATGCTTTGGTTTATCCGATGAAAAGCTAAAAATTGCCAATAAAGATGCCATTGTTATGCACCCCGGCCCGATAAATCGTGGCGTTGAAATTGCGTCTAGTGTAGCCGATGGACCTCAGTCAGTTATTTTACAACAAGTTAGCAATGGTATTGCTGTGCGCATGGCCGTTTTGACTATGACGATGAATGGCAATAGAGGTGCAGAGTAATGCGTATTGAAATTGTAAATGGGCATATTATTGACCCCAAAAATAAGCTTGATCAACAAGGCTCCCTATATATTGCTGATGGTAAAATTGTCGGCATTATGCAAGCTCCTGATGGATTTAGTGCCGATACCAGCCTTAATGCACAAGGGCATATTGTTTGTCCGGGTTTTGTCGATTTGAGTGCGCGCTTACGCGAACCCGGGCAAAGCCATAAAGCAACCATGAAATCAGAAACCAAAGCCGCTGCAAGTGCTGGTTTTACCAGTCTTTGCATACCGCCCGATACTAACCCTGCGATGGATTCTCCCGCCATTGTGGAATTAATTGAGGATAAAGCCGAGAAATGCGGCTACCCACATATATACCCTATTGCAGCATTAACCCAAAAATTAGCAGGCACTGAACTCAGTGCCATGCACGCCTTAAAAAAAGCAGGCTGTATTGCTGTCAGTAATGTCCACCATGCATTGCAAAATTTATTAGTATTACGCCGTGCGATGGAATATGCGGCAACCTATGATTTATTATTAATCTATTGCCCGCAAGAAGCCTCATTAAGTAATAATGGCTGCGCGCACGAAGGTGCGATGGCCAGCCGCTATGGTTTACCAGGCATACCGGTTGCCGCAGAGACGATTGCTTTAATGCAATGCATAGAATTAATAGAACAAACAGGCTGCCGTGTCCATTTTCGAGGTTTAAGCTGTGCGCGTTCGGTTGATCTAATTGCCAAAGCTAAAACTACTGGCTTACCTGTTACTGCCGATGTCGCTATGCATCAATTACATTTAACCGATGCAGACATGCGACCTTATGATAGCCATTATCATGTTATTCCACCGTTACGTAATATTCACGACAGAGACGCCCTACTAGCTGGCATAAAAAATGGCACAATTGATAGTATTTGCAGCGACCACCAGCCACACGATGTCGATGCAAAATTAGGTGCCTTTCCAGAAACGGAACCAGGTATCTCGACATTAGAAACGGTATTACCGTTAATGCTGCGTTTGGTCGCACAAAAAACCTTAACCTTGACTCAAGGTATCGCAAAATTAAGCTCCGAACCTGCTCGAATTTTAGGTATGAATACAGGACATTTAGCACTCAATAATGTTGCTGATATGTGCATATTTAACACTAGCGAACACTGGCAAATAAACGCTGAAACATGGCAAAGTCGTGGACAAAACACTCCATTTTGGCAAGAAACAATGCAAGGTAAAGTTGTTCATACAATACAAGCAGGTAAAATCATTTATTCAGCAAAAAATTAAAGAGGAAAAGCTATGCAGCGTAAAAAATTAAGTTTATTTATACTTATTTTAAGTTTGACAGCATGCTCAGATGACTACACTCCCAGGCCGACTTCATCTGCTAAAACCATCTATTTGGAAGCATGTGCGGATTGTCATTCGGGTGAACCTGAAAACCCCGAAATGTATTATTGGTCTATTAACCCCAAAAATATCAACGCTCGATATATAGCTCATAAAGTCAATGCGGGTAGCTTAACCATGCCTGGTTTTCCTAACATACAAGGTGAGAGTATGCGTAAGTTAAGTGAGTATGTGTTACAGCATAACCTTAAAAAATAGGCATAAAAATGAATTATTGCGCCAATATCCATTATGACTCCACCAATATTATTGATGATTTAAAAGGGGATCAGTCCTGGCGTATCTTTCGTATTATTAGCGAATTTACCGAAGGCTTTGATCGTTTATCCGGTGTTTGTGATGGTATTTCCATTTTTGGTTCAGCGCGCTTAAGACCCAATAATCCGTATTACATAAAAACAACTGAAATCGCTAAATTACTGTCTGAAAATGGCTTTACCATTATTACCGGTGGCGGGGCTGGCATAATGGAAGCGGCTAATAAAGGAGCATTTCTCAATCATCATAGATCTGTAGGGCTTAATATCGAACTACCCCAAGAACAATCGCCCAACCCTTATCAATCAGTATCCTTAGATTTTCGCTATTTTTTTGTACGCAAAGTTATGTTTGTCCGCTACTCCATTGGCTATGTTTGTATGCCCGGCGGCTTTGGCACTTTAGATGAATTTTTTGAATCTTTAACCTTAATGCAAACCCATAAAATCTACCCTTTACCGTTAATTCTATTCGGCAGTGACTTCTGGGCTGGTTTAGTTAACTGGATTAAAACCACATTAGTGCAATATGAAACCATTTCACCTGAAGATTTGGACTACATTAAAGTGACCGATGACCCACAAGAAGTACTAGATATTATGTTAGAGCATAGACAGTGGAAGCAAAAACAACGTCAAATTAGCTCTAAAGATAATGATTTGACTGTGTAAAATTAGTTACGAAGGGAATAAGCATAGAAACGATGAAACAGACATTTAATAAAACCCGATTGTTATTGGTGAACCATCATTTTAAAGCTAGACATATTGATAGCTGTCGGGCGCGGCTTTAGCCCGCCTTTTAAAGTCGAGGCATAGTATTGGCAGGCTAAAGCCGCGCCCTACGAAATATAGAATATCTCTTTAAAAGGGCAGCCAGTTGATATAACACTGCCAGTCATCAAAGGACTGACGGTGCTTCGAATATTATTTGATTTTGCTTCCTATAAAGCATAATTAAAGTTATTTGTTGCATGTTAGCTTAGATAATCATTTAAATGAAAAATGCAATGTTCGTGTTATTGCTATAATAACTTATAACTTTTTTTAATTTTAAGAGGCTTCCATGCGGAACTGGAAATTGCTACCCGCTTTTTTAATAGGGCTGTCAGTATTAGCTGTCATCATCTATGTTTTATTCTCTTTTATCTTTGTCGAATTCTTTGTCGATCTCTGGTGGTTTCGCTCGCTTAATTTTGAGGGCTATTTTTGGCTAAGACTGCTCTACCGATTTATTTTCTCCGGTGGTGTGACCCTGATATTTTTCAGTATTTTCTTTTTTCACTTCTGGATAGCCTCACGCTATTTAGGCTTAAATCCTCCAGATGAAATACTGGTCAGTGCTGATAAACGACAACGTTTTCAAACGTTTGCCGATATTTTTATGTATGGCTCAGTAAAGATTTATACACCGCTGTCTTTACTTTTAGCGATTGTCATTGCCATTCCTTTCTACAACCAATGGGAGTCTGCTTTATTATATTTTTTTGGTAGTTCAGCTGGCATAACTGAGCCTGTTTACGGACTTGACGTAAGCTTTTACTTATTCTCATATCCTGTTTATATGCTGATTCAGCAAGAACTACTGAATACGTCTATTATTCTGTTTTTCCTAGTGACCGCACTGTATTGGCTAGAGCATGTTTTTGTACCTAATCAAAATAAAGAATATCCGCTAGGTGCAAAAATTCATTTAACGATTTTAATTGGCTTTATTGTCTTATTTGTCAGTTGGGGCTTAGCACTCGATAGATTCTCTTTACTGTATATCAATTCGCATGAACCGGTGTTTTTTGGGCCGGGTTTTGTCGAGTTACGCTATGAATTGCCACTGATCTGGCTCAGTATTATTGCTATTGTGGCAACCTTTGTTGCTATTGTTATTTATATTTTTTCTCCACAACATCGTTCTACCGTCCCTATCTTTATCAGTATTGGTACTTTTTTATTCGCTCTCGGCTTACAAAATACACCATTTATCCCCAGTTTCATTAATGCTTTTATTGTCCGTCCTAATCCCGTTTTAACGGAAGGACAGTTTATGGAAAACAATATTAAGGCAACGCTCGATGCCTATGATTTAAAAAACATTAATATTGTTGATTATAAAGTGAAGCTTGATGCAACTAGAGACATAGAAATATGGGGTACTTTGAAGCGCTTTGAAAACATCCCTGTTTGGGATCGAGAGTATTTATCAGACGTCTACAAACAGTTGCAAGGCATTCGACCTTATTATAGTTTTCAGGGGGTAGACGAAGATCGCTACTACTTAAATGATCATATTCAACAAGTTAACCTATCTGCCCGCGAACTAAACACCGATAAATTACCTGCTGCCGCCAAAAATTGGGAAAACATTCATTTACGCTATACCCATGGCTATGGCGCAGTAGTGACGCCCGCAGCGCAAGATGCAGGAAAGCCAATTTTATGGTATTTACGTGATCTAAACATGCAGTCCAATGTCGGTTTTTCTGTTAAAACGCCAGATATTTATTTTGGACAAGAGAAATATAATTATGCCATTGTCCCTAATGATTTAGATGTGATGGGCTTAGCGGGTTCAGATAAAAGCGCTAATCAGGCTTATCAAGGTCAAGCAGGTGTACCCATTGCGTCTATGTTTAGAAAATTATTATTTTCTTTTCACTTAGGAGAAGAAAAGATTTTCTTTTCCTCTAATATTTCTAAGCAAAGCAAGATTTTATTACATCGTAATATTATTGACAGAATCAATACCCTGACGCCTTTCTTGCACCTAGATAAAGACCCTTATTTAGTCGTCACCAAAGACCGGTTTTATTGGATTCAAGATGCTTATACCTTGTCTGATAAATATCCAGTGTCTAAATTTGCTAATGATAACTTTTTAGCGAGCACAGAAAATTTTAACTATATTCGTAACTCGGTAAAAGTGGTTGTAGATGCCTACAATGGCTCAGTGAAATATTATATTTCGGATGCGAAAGACCCGATTATTAATGCTTATCGCATTGCTTACCCGGGCGTGTTTAATCATTTAGATAGTATGCCAGACGAATTACGCGAGCATTTACGTTACCCGCGCGAACTCTATTTCATGCAAATGATGGTTTACTCCAAATATCATCAAACAGATCCCGCCTTATTTTATGAACAAGCGGAAACATGGCAGTTTGCTAAAGTAAACAACGAATCGGTTATGCCTTATTATCAAACCATGGATTTTGGCCGCTGTAAGGATAGAGAAGAGTTCGTTATGATTAACCCCATGACACCGATTAACCGAAGCAACTTAAGTATGATCGGCATTGCAGGCACTTTAGATACGGGAACTTGTAATAATAAAGATTACAAGCCAAATATAACCATCTATAAATTCGGCAAAGACATCCAAGTCAATGGACCCGCTCAAGTTGAGGCGCTGATTCATCAAACCCCTGAAATTTCAGAACAGTTTACTTTGTGGGATCAACATGGCTCGACCGTTGCAAAAGGACGGATGGTTATTTTACCTATGGGAGATAATTCAATCTTATACGTGCAGCCTATCTACATGATTGCAAATCAAACCAAGATACCTGAGTTAACACGCGTCATTGTTTCCATCGGCAATCAAGTGGTCATGGACACGACCTTATGGTCAGCCTTCAAGAAATTGAAAGCCAAATTTGCCCAAGGCGCAAAAGATGCTCGGGGCACAGGCACCTCAAAGGAGTAAAGTAGCTGCCCATTTTCTCATGCCGATTTAGGTCTTCCATTTTAAGGCGGAACAAATAATTAGGTGTGACGCACTTTAGGAATACTATCCGAAAGCACTGCCAGTCCTTTAACGACTTGGCAGTGCTACATTGGCTAAACTTGCCGGGCTAGCCTTCATTCATCGCCCGTTTTTATTTTTGTGCTGGTTTAGCCCGCTTGGCGAGGCAGTATACAAGTCCCTGAGCAAGTAACGATTCCTCATTTGTTTATGATTAAACCCGCGGATCTAAGCTAAAAAAAGCCTCTTCATTACCTTGCACACCAGCTCTGTCTTCATCAAGTAATGCTATCACTCTCAGTAAACTGCATCGCGTGCAATTGAGCATAAGCACCTTGCTTAGTGATTAATGCGGCATGTGATCCGCGTTCAATAATCTCGCCTTGCTCCATCACCAAAATGACATCCGCTTTTTCTATGGTTGATAAGCGATGTGCAATAACAATCGTCGTTCTATGCGCCATCACATGCTCTAAAGCCTTTTGAATATAACGCTCAGACTGCGTATCTAAAGCAGACGTAGCTTCATCAAGAATTAAAATAGGCGCGTTTTTTAATAAAGCTCGTGCAATAGCTAAGCGCTGCCTTTGTCCACCAGATAACTGTATACCATGCTCACCGATTTCAGTTTGCATGCCATGCGGTAATGCCTCAATAAATTCGGTCGCATAAGCATCTTCCGCAGCCTTTAATACCAGTGCTTCATCAATATCACCCAAAACACCGTAGGCAATATTATTAAAAACGGTATCATTGAATAAAGTAATATTTTGCGTTACTAAAGCAATCTGATCTCTTAAGCAACTCAAGGTGTATTGCTTGATTTCAATGCCATCAACTAAAATACGCCCCTGAGAATAATCATAAAAACGCGGAATTAAATTGGTTAACGTCGTTTTTCCACTACCTGAAACACCAACAATAGCAACAGTCTGCCCCGCTTCAATAGTTAAATTAATATTTTTTAGTGCAAGTTTTTTTGAGTTTGAATAACTAAATGAAATATTCTCAAAACTTAAAACGCCCTTCCCCGCCGCCTTATCAATAGTACCCTGATCATTTTCAGGTTCTACGTCTAATGCATTAAAAATATCGGCTGCGGCCGCTATACCTTTTTGAATATCATTATTAGCATGAGCTAATAGCTGGATAGGCCTGGGAATCATAAATGCCGCTAATAAATAAGCCACAAAATCACCCGTACTTGCTGTATCCATAATAGTCAAAGCCAAGAAAAGCAAAACGGACAAAGCAGAGGCAACTAATAGCTGCATAATAGGATTTTGAATCGCAGCGACTAAGGCAACTTTTTGAGACTGCTGTTTATTAAAAAAACTAACCTTTTTAAATCGCTTAACTTCATAATCCGAGCCGCCAAAACATTTAACGACGCGACTTCCCATGACCAGCTCCGAGGTAATATGCGTCATATCACCCATGGAATCTTGCACGTTTTTACTTAAGGATCTTATTTTTTTACTGACGGTTGTGATTGAAATGGCGATAAAAGGTGCAATAACAAAAAATATTAATGTTAACTGCCAGTTAAGCCAAAGCAGATAACCTAATAAACCAATCGTCGTCAAACCTTCTCTAATAAAAATCTTCACCGAATCAGTCACGGCGCGCGTGACTTCTGCAACATTATAAGTAATTAAAGAAATTAAATGTCCGCTATTCTGTGCATCAAAATACGCTATGGAAAGCTGTGTGTAGTGATTAAAAATTTCTTGTCGAAGTTTATGTACAACATTAACCGATACTTTGGCTAAAAAATAATTACCAAAAAAAGCCCCCGCACTTCTAAATAAAACCAACACCATAATATAAACAGGTAAAAACTTATTATCGGCTTTGTTTCCATGTTCGATGGTTTCAATAATTAATTTAACCAGTTCAGCGAATAAAGGCTGGGCAACGGCTACAATAATAAAGCCAAGCACACTGACTATAAAGAACTTAATAAAAGGCATCACGTACTTAAGTAGGCGTGCATAAACGTTAAAACTTGATTTGTTTTTTATCATGTCAAAAGAGTAGAAAATAAGTTAAATCAAAAATATAAGATCCAATGAAGCAATAAAGAGTTATCACTTACCGGTATAACTAGAACTTGTAATGCCCGCAAAACTCACCATCATAATGACTAAAAACATTAAAGAATGTTGATGCCCAAAAGAAAAACCCGTTAAATCATAGGTCATATAGCTTGTCACTAGAACTAAACCGGCAATACCCGCAAAGCGCATTTCGGAGGACACCGCTACTTTTAAACTAAAAATAAAATAATATCCCGCGCCTCCTAATAATAATAAATAAGAGAATAAGCCTATAATTCCCAAGGTCGCCAGATAATGTAAATAAGCATTATGAGCTTGATCAAATATCTTGGGCAGATGAATAAAGCCTTGCCTATTTTTCTCCTCCATTGCCGAGCGATAATGACTCATTCCTACGCCAAGCAAAGGCTTATCCTGGAAAATAAGAACAGAGCCTTTCCACATTTCAAGGCGCAAGCCTACCGAGGTATTATTTTCCTGCTCTTGAAAATAGTCAGCAGACTCTTCAACTCCCTGCGCTATTCGTTGATGAATATAATGATTAGCGTTGTATAAAAATATTAGACTAAAAAAAACACTTAAAATAATTAATATTTTTGCTTTTATTTTTATTTGAATATAAATAAACCAAATAATCAAAATAGGAATAATTACCAGCCATGTTCCCCGAGTTCCGGATAGAATCGCGCCAATTATTCCCAATCCTCCAGCGATTAAACACATTAAAATAAGCTTTATAGTAAAGTCTCGATACATAATTAATGCAGCAAAAGATAACAAGCCAAGCTGAAGAGCAATATGCCCAAAAGGAATAATATGAACGGTTCCATAAACTCTATCTATCCCTAGATAAAGGTGTTGATAAAGTGCAATACACCCTGCGCCTATAGCACCTATGGCAATGCCATAAATAAAAGGCAGCATATTGACTGTCACACGGCGCAGAGCGAAAAAAATAGGCAGGGCAAAAATAAAGCGCAATGGATAGTCTAAATAACGAAAAGAAGCACCTCGGAGTAAACAATCAAATGCAATAACAATGGGCAAAACACACAATGCAACAACAAAAAATTTATCTATTAATCTAAGCCTTTGGATTTTTCCTTCTTTCCTAAATAAAATAAAAAGCGATAATATAAGTAAAGCAATCGAAGCAATATGAATGCCAATATGCAAGGTTAATACCAGCAGTGGCATTAAGCCCAAACTCCAAGAGAGAAAGTTAATAATAAGACTCTTGTCAGATTCCATAAATAAGCACCCTTTTAAAAATCAATATCTTTTACGTGCATCAATCAGTGCTTTTATATCAGCAATATCTTGCTCATGCTCGGCAATATATTTTTCTCTCAGATTTTTTAAAGATTTTAAATGTTCATCAATATTTTGATGACTTAGAATTCGGCCAAATGCATCATCAACAGAATTAATCATTTTATCCAAAATAATATCGCCTAGTGCTTGCCTGTAATGAGAAGACTCAGAATACCAACGCATTCCCTGATCCGCTGAACGAGGCACAGCTTCAGTCGAATAAAGACTGTATCCTGAAAAATCATAAATGGGATAAGCCTCCTGAGAATACTTCCTAGCTTCTTGCTCGGTAATCGCTAACATTTCACGCTTCCAATATTCCCATTGATCCCATAAGCCCAGTTGTCCAATCACTTCCCACTGCCTTGCATGCGAAGGTGAAATAAAAAAACGTAAATCTATCTGTTTCTCATGCGCCAATTGGACGATTTTTCTGAAAAAATCAAAGGTCGTATTTTTCTTATCCAGTGTGGTGAAGGTAAAAGTCGGGATAGTGTAAGTGCCGTCTACATAAGCTTCTTCACTATCGACAAATTTACCTGACCAGCCGCCTTCATGATCCTGACTCTTAAAGCCATTCGGCAAATACACATCATCCCAATTACATAGCCCTGTCGCCACTTTAATGCTGTAAAAAACAGCATCCCCAGATAATAAGGTTGAAATTAGATCTTTACTCGCACTCGCTGATGGTTGGTTATTAACATCAACCGCTAAGCGCTCTTCACTAAAGGTTTTTTCTGGAGGTCTACCGCCATGAAATTGATAAAAATCCAAGCCGATAAACACTTTTTTGATAGGGCTTAATGCAACGGCATGTTGTAAATAACGCAAGTTTTCATAAATATTAATCCCCGGATAAGAAAGATTATAGATATTTGTTGTGGCTAAATATTTTTCAGCAGATTGCGCAGAAAAACCAAAAGCACTACGTGAAGAGCCTAAGATGATAACTTCTGGCTTACGCTGCTTAATGGCAATCGCCTTGCCCATTTTAAGTTGCCCAGTAAAACCGGGGCTATTCACTTGTATGCCATTCTTTATATACGCACGACCATAGACAGAAAAAGGATCAACGTAATAACAAAAAGCAATGGCGGCTAACAATAAAAAAACGCTAACAATGATAAATCGCCTGCCATACAGAAAAAAAGAGTAATTCATTAATTATTCCGATCTATTAAAACTGAAAATATAGGAATTCGCTGATCCGAGTTAGAGACAGAGTCGCGTATACAAACAAAAAGGCAATCATCATTGACCACGCTAAACTAGGCCGCCAGTATAATTTTAATGCGGGTATTTTATAATGTTGAGACGATTCAAAAACAGGATGATACCGTTGCATAAATTGCTGTGTATTTGGCAGATAAAAAGCAATGATAAATAACATAACAAACCAAAGAACATCCATGAGTTTAACCGAGCCGACTTGATGAAAAATACCGACAAAAACGATATGATGCTCCATCGCCCATTGCTCAAAATAGCCTGCATAATTGCCCATCCACTGCGGTAAAAACCAGCCATTAATACCCAACATACCGCGCCATAAATTGAAAGCACCGTCTAAACTTGTTGCCCTAAAAGGCACCCAAGCAAATAATACCGCGCTAAAAGTAAGCCACCAGGCAATAAAGCGCGGCATTTTAACACCGAATATCTGGCTTAATTTCATCCAACTATTATGCATAATTAAAAAAGCACCATGCAAGAATCCCCATAGCGCAAAATTCCAACCGGCACCGTGCCAAAAACCACCTAATACCATCGTAAGCATAAGGTTAATTAATTGCCGTGTTTTTCCTTTACGATTTCCTCCTAAAGGAATATATAAATAGTCACGTAAAAATCGTGACAATGTCATATGCCAGCGCCGCCAAAACAAAGTAATATTTTGCGATTTATAAGGGGAATTAAAATTCATCGGCAACACAATGCCAAACATTCGCGCCAAGCCAATTGCCATATCAGAATAGCCAGAGAAATCAAAATATAATTGAAAGGCATAACATAATGAGCCCGCCCAAGCAGCAAAGAAAGTAATAGCGGTGCTTGTTTCAGCTAAGTTAAATGATAAATTAACATATTCGCTTGTCCCGTCAGCTAATACTGATTTCTTAAAAAAGCCCAATGTAAAAATACTTAATCCAATAACTAAATGTCGATAATTAATTTTATATAATGTTTCCTTCGCAAATTGCGGCAACATTTCACGGTGATGCACGATAGGTCCAGCGATTAATTGCGGAAAGAAAGTAACAAATAAACAATAACTTAAAAAATTATATTCCCGTGTTTCCCCTCGATACGCATCGATTAAATAAGCGACTTGTTGAAAGGTAAAAAAGGAAATAGCCAAGGGTAAAACTATTTTTTCAAAATTAAAATCAGTACTACCTAAGTTATTTATATTTTCAATAAAGAAATTAAAATACTTATAATAAGCTAAAACCAATAAATTAATTGAAATACTTAATGCAAGTAATAATTTTGATTTATCCTTCCCTGAGAGTACCGCACCCACGGCATAATTAAACAGCATGGAAATGAGAATAATACTTAAATAAGCAGGGTTCCACCACCCATAAAAAAATAATGAGGCCGCGACCAACCAAGCAATAGCGGCTCGATGATGACTTCTTGCTCCAATAGCATAAAAGCCAAAAAGCACTATCGGCAAAAATATAAAAATAAAAATATATGAATTAAACAGCATGAAAATATCCTAACGGCGCCTTACTCAGCAACTGAGCAAGACAGGGCTTAATGGTAAAGAAGTGCTAAAGTAAAAATAACAAAAACGCTAGGGTCTATTTTACGGGAATTTAGCCGATATTTTTATTCTTCTGTCCCCTTTAAGCGCTTTATAACCTTTTCCTGATATAAACTAGAAAAATTGACCACCAAAAATAGCTCATTCGCGCGCACCGCTCTTCTAAAATAACTTTGATCTCTTAACAGAAATTTATTGCTCATTGCTTTCATCCATAACTTGAAAGCACCCGAAGGTTCTAGCCAAGTCGTATCAGGACGTAAGTCGTGCATCGCATCCAGTGCAAAAATCTTTGCTTGCGGATTAGTGGGAGCAAAAGAATACAGACTGTCAAAATAAAGTGATTGCGTAAAGTCAGGCGGAATAGGCGCTAGCTCACCTTGAGCACCATAAGGAAAATAATTATTAAAGCTCAAATGATTGGTATAAAGGAACAACTGACCTTGTTGTAAGTTGAGTTGTTGCAGCGCATCAAGCACCGCCTGAGTGGCCAATTTATGATCCAAATGCCAGTCTAAAGCAGGATAAGGACTAACAATAATATCTGGACTAAAATTCTGGATAATTTGTTTTAAGTCACTAACAAGGGCAGTCCAAGTGGCAACTCCGTTTGTCACCGGCACCAGCTTGGATACATTTTGCCGGCGAAAATCGTTAACATTGCTACTGCCCGAATGGAGAGAATGAACAGGACTATTTGGCTGCACATACATTTGCGCCAAGGTATTATCAAAATAGCCTAGATTAATCGCTCGCTCAGGTAACACGCCACCCAACATCGGCACAGTAATACTATCCCAGACCCGCAGCTTACCTTTAGTCTGATGCTGTTGCTGTACATCAGGATAAATATCATCGTAACGATGTGGGCCTGCTTCCCCCGCAGTTAGCGTTACGATTAGGGTATTATGCTGGCTATATAAACCAAAGGCGGCAATTTCAGCATCATCTGGGTGCGGTGAGATAATCAGAATTTTAGCTTGCTGATGGACACGAGGATTACTAAATAAAAAGAGACTTACTTGCTGGTCTTCAATGCTTAGGTGATGCGCTATAAGTTGAATCTTTGCAGGTGTTTGAGTGTTGACTGTGGGCAGGTTAATATAACGCTCGCCATCAACGCCACGTTCCAAGCTTAAGACTGAAACAGTGCTTCCCGATAGGATTTCAATAAAGGGTTCTGCAAAATACCCCGTTATTGCTGCTTTAACTCGCACGCGAATAAATCCCGTATCCCACTGATTAGGGCTACTAAATGAGAATACTCCTCCTTTCAGTTGCGTTGTTATTTCGGTATGTACACTGCTATTAAGTGCGTATTGATAATCTTGAGCGACCTTATATTTATATTTTGCTGCCAATGAGAAATAAATAACAACAGGAATAAATGCCAGTAAAAACAGAACAACAACTAATTTTTTAGGCATGTTTAATGCATACCAAGGCTTTATTATAGGCCTTCAGCGTTTGCTCCATGGTGTCATCCCAGCTTATTGATGCGGCTTTAGCCCTACCCTTTTCTGCCAAACGATGGCGTAGATCAGTGTCAGCCAATAAAGTCTTTATATGTCCAGCAATTTCCGAAGCGTCTTTTGGATTAGCAATTAATAACGCCTCATTTGAGCTTAAATGCTCAGAAAACCCACAATATTGCGCACCACTAACCACAACAGGAATACCATGCGCCATTGCCTCTAAAACCACCATTGCATAAGTATCGGCCAAAGTAGGATGTACTAAAATATCAGCCGCGGGATACAAACTATTCATATCCTCACATGTCCCGATAAAATGCACTTGCTGACTAAGCTTTAGTTTGGTCACTAAATCAGTGAACTTTGCAGGATCATCATTACCTGCAACAATTAAATGCAGGTTCGTTTTATTTATTTTTTTAATTGCCTCTAAAAGAACTAGCAATCCTTTGCTTTTATAATCATTGGCGACAAATAAAATAACCAACTCATTCTCTGCAATTCCCAATAAATCGCGTTGTTTATGACGACTTATTAATTGCGTTTCTGGCGTACTCTTTATTTGAATACCTGGGTAGGCAATACTAATATTATTTTCAATTTCTGGATAATTACGCAGAATATTTTTTTCTAAAAACTCTGAAACAACAATAATTTGTCGGTTATTTATCGGGCATATCTGATGCTTTTCTAGCCATAAATAGACGAGCATTCTTGGGCTAATTAACGTATTGAAATAACGTAGAATTTTTTTAAATCCCATACTATCTGTATATCGACTCAATACACAAGGCACATGCAAAGTATAAATATCAGCATGCGTGACCATGTCATGAGAGTGAACAATATCAAACCGCCCTTCTGTCGCTTGCCGCGTCCATAGCGAAAATAATAATTGATTAATATAACGCGGCTTATCTAGCCATTTAGAAATAGCATGAAATGTAATATTAACAGGCTGCTCCATTTCTATTGCTTGGCAAAAGACGTGCACCTCATGTTGCGCGGCTAACCGCTCAGTCAGCTCAACACAATAACGCTCAGCGCCACCAATTCGACTGTAATGGCGAATGATAACGGCAATGCGCAATCGCTCCGTGTTAGTATTAGTGCCCAAAAATTTGGCTCCTTACAAAACTAATTGAATGGCCAGTTTTACCGTGTCGACAGAAACATCAATAAACCCATCGACCCCCTCTAAAGTCCTTAATTTAACCCTATCCACAGTAGGATTATTAAATTCCGCCTGCAAGACAATCGCCTTATCATTAAGAGGTGGCGTGAATTCCGGTGTCGAACTACGATAAATGGCTATTTGCGGGATACCTACAGCCGCCGCAATATGCATTAAGCCAGAATCATTGCTAATCGCTAAGTTAGCGCAAGCAAGTAAATCCACTGCGTCTAACAAACTGGTTTTGCCACAGAGATTGTGTAACTCACAGCCACTTTTCTGCTCTATTTCTTTTGCCGTAGCAAAGTCTTTAGGCGAACCTAAAAGCATCACCGTACATCCTTGCTGAATTAAATCCTTAGCAATTTCGGCATAGTTTTCCGTAGGCCAGCGCTTTGCGGGGCCAAATTCAGCGCCAGGCATAAGCGCCACCAAAGGCTTCTTGTTGTTCAATGCTAATTTTTGTCGCCACAATTCAACATTTTTTTCATCAATACTTAATTTTGGCTGAGGAATTTCACTTAAAGCGGGAATCCGGGCATCAGCTTCTAGCCCTAAATAAACATAGCGCTGCACCATATACGGCAGCGATTCCTTATCTAAGCGTCGCCTATCATTTAGCAAGCCATAACGCATTTCGCCTAAAAACCCAGTTCGTTTTGGCACACCACACCAATAACCGATTAAAGCAGATTTCCAGGTGACTGGCATAGTGATGGCTAAATCATACTGATTGCTTTTGAGTTTATCGGCAAGTTGGCGACGCGCTTGCCAGCCTAATTTGCCACGCTCAAGCTCAATTTTATAATGCTGCGTCACTTCCGGCATGCGCTGCAATAAATCATAAGGCCAAGGCGGGGAAATCACATCTAATATCAACGTCGTATATTGTTGGTGCAGCACCTTAAACAAGGTTTGCGCCATGACCATATCACCCACCCAAGAGGGTGCAAAAATTAATATTTTCATCGTTTTAATGTCTGTATTTTATCTAAAACCTGTTCAACTGAAATTAACTGCATGGCTTCTAGGCTGGGAATTTTTTTTTGCCAAACTAATTGATCGGCAGGCTTGTGCATATATTTTTCAGCCGCTTGCGGATAAGCATTAAGACAGTTTTGCAATTGATGGTAGGGACCAATATACTCAGGTCGAGTCACGGCATAAAGCCCAACCACTGGCGTAGCGACAGCATTAGCCAGATGTAAAGGCCCCGTATCAGGCGAAATCACTAAGCTAACGTGTTTAAGCACAGCGGCTAGTTGGGTTAAGGTGGTTTTGCCAATTAAATTAAGACACCTGGCTTCGCTTCCCTGTTCAATCTGAGCGCCAACCGCAATTTCCTCCGCACTAGGCCCACCCGTTAAGACAATCGCTTGATCGGGATAATGTGTGTGCAAGTCATTTATAAGCCTGATATAGCGCTCAATCGACCAGGTTTTTTCTTGTGTGGAAGCGCGCGGATTAATCGCAATCCATTGACTATTGGCTTGCAATTGCTGGCTTGCCCAAGCCCTATCGCTAACACTAACCGGCAGGGATAAATCTGCAGCGCTTATCGTCAAATCCTCATCAATACCCGCAAATTTTTTCGCTAGCTCAAAGAAAATTTCAACCTGATGCAAATGCTCGGGTAAATTATGCGCAGTATCAGTAAATAAGTGATGCCCCTCGCGCGAATAAGGCAAACCAAAGCCGGTTTTATGCTCTGCCGGCAACAGCATCATCACCAAATTACTCACGACACTGGTTTGAAAACTAATCAGTTGCCCGATGTTTTGATGTCGCCACTGCCGTCTAAATTGCCAATAAGCGCGCAGGGATTTGGGTTTATCAACCGGCACCACATTCACTTCTGACACCTGCGCCAACAAACTCGCAATCGGCCTATCAATCAACCAATCAATTTGCGTGTCTGGATAGTGCCTTTTAAGTAAACGTACCGCAGGTAATAACATCAACACATCACCTATCGCCGACAGCCTGATCAGGGTGATTTTCTTAGGAGGACTGGACTGAGTCATGTGTTTTTATGATAGAGTAAAAATAGCGCTTGATTTTATCATTCAAGCTTCTGAGTTCAAAATTTGTTCTTCCTTCTATAAAAGCCATCACTTAGCCCTCTATGGAACACGATTACCTACTAAAATTACGCCAACATCCCACTTGGCGCTTACTTTGTGCCGATAATGCCCCGCTGATTATCAGCTTTTTTTATCGCGTCTTTATCCAGCCCAATAGTCGCTCTTTAAAACAAAGCGAGCTGACCGAAAAACTGGAAGATACCTTATTTCACCTGCGCCAAATTCACCGCAATAAATACCCAAAAACGGCTAAAGCCTATTTAACCGATTGGGCAAGTGGCGAGAATGCTTTTTTGCGTAAATATTATGCTGAAAACAGCGACGAACCTGAGTTTGATTTAACCCCGTCCAGCGAAAAATCCATTGAATGGTTACGCAGCTTAGAACAAAAACAATTTATCGGCACAGAATCACGCTTATTAACGGTGTTTGAGTTATTGGCGACTATTTTACAAACCACCCAAACCGACCCACAGCAACGCATCGCCGAATTAGAAGCGCAAAAAGCCGAGATTGAGGCTGAAATCGCACGCTTACAACAAGGTAAAGTCATCAGCTATGATCCACGCCAGGTCAAAGAACGCTTTTATCAATTGGAAGAAACCGCTCGCAGTTTATTAATGGATTTTCGTCAGGTGGAAGAAAATTTCCGTCAGCTTGATCGTAGCACGCGTGAAAAAATCACCACCAGCAATAAAAACAAAGGTGATTTACTGGATGATATTTTTGGCGAACAAGACGACATCGGTGATTCTGATCAAGGCAAAAGTTTTCAAGCGTTTTGGGGCTTATTAATGTCACCCGCCAAACAGGAAGAATTTAATGATTTGATTCAAAAAGTGCTCGCCTTAGATGAAGTGCAAAGCTGTCAGCCGGATGAGTTATTGCCGAAAATGAAATATCATTTGCTGGAAGCGGGTGAAAAAGTCCAGCGCACCAGTTCTAGTCTGGTTGAACAACTACGTCGTTATTTAGATGATCAAGTCTGGCTGGAAAACAAACGCATCATGTCAATTATTCACGAGATTGAAAAATCAGCGATCAACATTAAACAAAACCCACCGAAAGAAAATAATTTCACCCATTTAGATGACACCAAGGCGCACATTGAATTATCGGTATCACGCACCCTATTCCGACCACCCAGCCGGCCAATTATTTCCGAAGCAAAATTAACCTCTGGCGCGGCAAAATTTAACAGCGATTTATTGTATACCCAGCATTATGTTGATACCGAAATGTTGCAAGCGCGCATCAATAAAGCCCTGCAAAATCAGGCACAAATTACTTTGCAGGAGTTATGCGCGCATCATCCCCTAGAAAAAGGACTGAGTGAATTAATCGCCTATATGAACCTTGCCTGCCAAGACAACGCCCATGCGTTAATTGACGCGCAAAAAGAAGTTCAGATTGTCTGGAAAAATGAAGCGGGTTTAGCAAAATCGGTACGCATGCCCAGTGTTATTTTTACCCGCCGTTCTTAGTCAATGTGACGCACTAATGGGCATGCCTATTGTGTTTGACGTGATAAGGAATGAACCGCACCGTTTGCGCTTGTGCGGTTCATTCCTCTGTGCGTGCTAGCGCTCTATTGATTTGCGCACGACGTGCACGTACAATTATACAGCACACTGTGCGCGCACAAATAAGACGCACATCGTGCGCACCTTAAAATGGAGACTATAATGGCTTGGTTATATTTTTATCCGAACACAACGGCAAAACAGCTTGAGTCAGACACGGACTTCAGCATTCACTATAAATCTAAACAAATTCAAACAGCGGATGATATAGAAATATTGCCTATAGGCGATGGCAAAAAATGGACGAATAAGGAGTTAATCACTTTAAAAGATGACTTATGGCAGCACATGGAGGCAGATTCACGCCGCGGCAAATTAAGATCCTTGATACAGGATCATTTTTTTGGGGAAAAGGGTAGGGTAGCTGGCGTTATTTCTAGCATTACGCAAAAAAACGTTTCTGCTAGAACCATTCAGTCGTGGCTTATTGATCTTGACAAGCCCAGTAGTCGGCGTTGTCCTGCGTGGGCGATAAAAGCTTTAGATGATTATCTAGCCGATCCAAAAAACAAAAGCGAATTAGAGGCTATCGCCCAGCACAACCCTAAAGAGTCACAAGCACCGTCTAGCACGCATTGGGAGGAAGAAGCCTACGACAAGAGCGAAGTTAATCTGGCGACCGCTGAAATTGAATATGAAAGAAAGATATTAAATAAGTGGCAAACGATCGATTTTAATACCTTAGCCCTTAGGATGCATGAACTGGAAATTATATTTCGCGCTCAGATAAAAAATCTTGAGCAAGAAAATGCTATTTTTAAAAATGCGCTTAAAAACTGCGACAATTTTGATGACTTTAAGCAAGCGATCATCACAGAATTAGACGAAAAAGACGCACTGCAATCAGCGATTGATTCAACGAGAAAGGCCATCGAGCAAGCAACGCAAGAACTCTCAAATAAACACGGTCTGTATAAATAACAGATGTCACAAGGAACACCGTAAATATCCAAAAGGGTAGGGCGTGGAACCAACCGCACCATTTTTGATGGATGCGACGGCGTAATTAGGGAATCATGAAATCCTAAATTCCAAGCCTATTTTCTTGTTAAAATAGCGCTCAATCGCTTAACTATAAACAAAACCTATGACCGAAGAAGAAGATCACCAACCGAGTATTTCCCCGATTATTATCCATCTGCTTAAAGGCATTCTATTTCGCAACCAACAGCCGCAACTCTGGCACGAATTATTAGAATTACAGACGCAGGTTTTAGATTATGTCAAAGTGCTCGGGCTGGATTTACAGATTGATGACACCGAAGGTTATGCATGGCTGGTGCAGCAGATCCCTGATGAGGAAGAATCCAATCCTTTACCGCGCTTAATTGCGCGTCGCCCACTCAGCTATCCAATGAGTTTATTATGCGTATTATTGCGTAAAAAAATGGCCGAAGCTGATGCCTCGGGCGCGGAAACGCGGGTGATTGTCTCGCGTCAGGACATTATCAATGACATGCGGGTATTTATGCCCGAAAAAAGTAACGAAGCACAAATCACCGCGTCGATTAATGCCACGATCAATAAAGTCGCCGAATTAGGCTTTTTACGTAAATTAAAAAACGATGATGAAAGCATGGAAATTCAACGCATTATCAGTGCACTGGTTGATGCTGATTGGACAGTGGATTTTAAAGAAAAATTAGCGATTTATCAGGAGTATACGCTTGGAGCAGAGTAAAGTAGATATGAGCAAGGAGAATCAGTTAGCGGGTTTCAGATTACACCGTTTTGAGCTACTCAATTGGGGGACTTTTGACAAACATATCTGGCATATTAATCCGCAAGGCGAAAATTCACTATTAACGGGCGATATTGGCTCAGGAAAATCCACGGTCGTCGATGCCTTAACCACGCTGCTAGTGCCAACGCAAAAAATCACTTATAACAAGGCTGCAGGGGCTGAAGGGAAAGAGCGTAATTTAAGCTCTTATGTGCGCGGTCATTATAAAAGTGAAAAAGATGCTGAAAACCTAGCCGCAAAACAAGTGGCTTTGCGCGACACCAATAATTACAGTGTCTTGCTCGGGCATTTTTATAATGCCGGTTATGATGCGCATGTGACTTTGGCGCAAGTTTTTTGGTGTAAAGAAGACCAGAATCAACCCGCACGAATTTATTTAATCAGTAACGAAGCCTTAAGTATTGCCGAGCATTTTTCGCAATTTGGTAATGATATTCTGGATCTGAAAAAACGCTTAAAGCGGCGTCAATCGGTGCAAATGTTTGAGTCATTTAAAGATTATTCCGCAGAATTTCGCCGCCGTCTGGGCATAGAAAATGAGCAGGCTTTAGAGCTACTGTATCAAACCGTGTCCATGAAAGCGGTCGGTAATTTGACTGATTTTGTGCGTTCACACATGCTCGAAGAGCCGCCCGTACAAGAGCGAATTACGTCAATTTGCCGTGAGTTCGATAATCTCAATCGTGCGCATGTCGCAGTTTTAAAGGCCAAAGATCAGCTCAATTTATTGAAGCCGATGCTCAGCAATTATGCCGAGCATCAACGCTACGAACAACAGCACACCGATAAAACCCGCTGCCGCGATGCTTTAGATGCATTTTTTGCCCAGCATAAAACCAAGTTACTCCAAGAACGTATTGCCAAACGGCATATTGAGTATGAAAAACAACAGCAGCGTTTAGCGCGCCAACACACGGAACTCATCGAATCACGTGAACGCCAGCAGCAACTGAAGCAAAGCATTGAAGATAATGGCGGACGGCGTTTAGATATGATTCGCGCCGAAGTTCAGCGCCTGGAAACCACACAACAGCAGAAAAAACAACAAGCCGCGCGTTACCAAGATTTTTGTACGCAATTAGACTTAACACTAGCAATGGATAGCGATAGTTTTCATGATAATCGCCTGCATGCAGAACAGAAACAACAGCAAATTGAGAGCCAGAAAAACGGGATTGATAAACAAAAAATTGATGTCACCATTGCGCGTAATCAATTTAATGAACAGGCAGGGCTTCTACAAGAAGAATTGCAATCCTTACAGGTACGGCAGAGCAATATTCCGTTAAATAACTTACGTATTCGTCAGCAACTTGCCCAAACCATTGGTATCGCTGCCGAAGAACTGCCGTTTATTGGTGAACTGTTAAAAGTAGATGAAACGGAAAGCCAGTGGGAAGGCGCGATTGAGCGGGTGATGAATAACTTTGGCCTTAGTTTATTGGTCTCTGAAACGCATTATCAAAAAGTCGCGCATTATGTTGAGAAAACCCATTTAAAAGGACGCTTAGTTTATTTTCGAGTTAACGAGCAGCAAGCTGAACGTTTTGACACACCGGCAGATGCCTCCTTATATCATAAAGTACGCATTAAAACCGACAGCCCGTTTTATGACTGGTTAGCCAAGCAAATTGCCGAGCGTTTTGATTATTATTGTGCCGAAAACCTTGAAGAATTCAGACGTCAACCCAAAGCCATCACTCAACAAGGGCAAATGAAAAGCGGCGGCTCGCGCCACGAAAAAGATGACCGTCATGCCATTAATGACCGTTCACGCTTTATTTTAGGCTGGGATAATAAAGCGAAAATAGCGGCCTTAAAGCAAACCTTAGCCGCGACGCAACGTGAAGGCACGGCTTGTTTAACGCAATTAGCCGAGTTGGACAAACAATTACAGTTATTAACAAAACTGCGCGATAAAGCCCGCGATTTGCTCAATATTGAACACTTCGATGAAATCGACTGGCAAACGCTCAGTTTAAAAATTGATAAGCTATTAGAGGAAAAACGCGAGATTGAACAAGATTCGGATATTTTAAAACACCTGCAAAAACAACTGGAAGAAACATTAACACAGCTATTAGCGCAGGAAGAAAAGCTCGCCAGCCTGACTAAAGACGGCGGTAAATTAGAAGCGCACTTAGATGAAGATAACAACCAATTGCTCGTTAGTGAACAGGCCGTTCTGATACTGCCTCAAACAGAACGTGACTTTAGCTTTCCCAAACTCACACAAATGCAGCCACAGGCTCTGCCCGATGTGAGTGTCAGTATTGCTAATAGCGATGATAACCGCAGTGTCATGCGCAAATGGATTCAGAATCAGCTGAATAATGAAAGCACTAAAATTCAACGTTTGAGTGAGCGCATTATTACCCAAATGCAGCAATACAAAAATAACTATCCACTGGAAACGCGCGATCTTGATGCCACTTTACAGTCGGCTTTCGAGTTTGGCGAAATGCTCGATAAACTCGAAAAAGAAGATTTGCCACGCCATGAAAAACGTTTTCATCAAATGCTCAAAGAAGGCACGATTCAAAAAATCGCCATGTTTCAGGCGAACCTAGATAAAGAGCGTCAGGAAATTGAAGATAAACTAACCAAAATAAACCGCTCCTTAAATGCCATTGATTACAATGCTGGAACCTATATCACCTTGATTTCTGAGCGCAGTAAAGACACTGATATTCGAGCTTTTCAGCAGGATTTACGCGCCTGTTTAACAGATACTTTAGGCGGCGAAGATGATTTATACGATGAAAGTAAATTTCATCAGGTGAAAAAATTAATCGACCGCTTTAATGGCCGCGAAGGTTTAGTGGATGCCGATAAAAAATGGACGCGCAAAGTGACCGATGTGCGTAATTGGTTTTTATTTTCCGCCTCCGAACGCTGGCGCGAAGATCATCAGGAAAAAGAATATTATTCCGATTCGGCAGGTAAATCCGGTGGTCAAAAAGAAAAACTGGCCTACACGATTTTAGCTTCTGCACTAGCGTATCAATTCGGTCTGGAATGGGGTGAAACGCAATCGAAAAGCTTCCGCTTTGTGATGATCGATGAAGCCTTTGGTCGCGGCTCAGATGATTCCGCGCGTTATGGTCTGGAGCTATTTAGTAAGCTTAATTTACAATTATTAATCGTCACCCCGTTACAGAAAATCCATGTGATTGAAAATTATGTAAAAAGCGTGAATTTAGTGCATAACGAAGGCGGTAAGAATTCGATGTTACGGAATTTGACGATTGAGGAGTATCGTAAGGAGAAAGAGGGGCGGTGAGGTTTTTTTCATGCTTTTATTTTTCGCCTAATTGCATAAAAATACTAGCTTAAATAGCCACTTTTAATATTTAAGCTAGGCTTTAGTAAAAGTTATGTGTTCAAAATACGGGAGCACTTATGATCAACGAAATACATATAGAAAACGTTACAAGTTACACAAAGCCGTCAAAAATTTCACCAACAAACAAAATATCTTTGATTTACGGACTAAATGGCTCAGGTAAAAGCACTATATCTAATTTCTTTTATAATCTTCAAGATCCTCAATATCCTGATTGTAAAATAACGGAAGATTCAGAGAGTGAAGTATTGGTATACAACCAAAAATTTTTAGTAGATTACTTCTATGAAGAAGATAAATTGAAGGGGATTTTTACTTTATCTAAAGAAAACAAGGATGTTTTAGTACAGATTGAGCAAGAAATAAACAAATTTAAACAGTTAGAAGAAGACAAAACTGAGATTGATGAAAAAGTAAAAAGAGTTGCAGCAGAACTGGCGGCAGCTAAAACTAAAGCAACTGAAAAAGTTTGGGAAATAAAAACGAAATACACTGGTGAAGATAGAGTTCTTGAATATTGCCTAGACGATCTAAAAAGAAAAGAAAAGTTATTTGATCATTTAAAGGCTCTCAATCTCCCTGCCAATAAACCTACGGACACCATTGATGGGTTAAGAAAAGAGACGGACTCAATTCAAGGTGATAAAGCCCATAAAATAGAAAGGCTTGGAAAATTTAAATTTTCTGGGACGAAAATTGAGAATGATGAGCTTTTCGGGAAAATCATAGTAGGAAGTAAAGAAGGAGCAGTGGCGGAATTTATAAATACATTAGGAAATTCTGACTGGGTAAAAACGGGGTTAGTCTACGTTCCAGAAAACACTGAAAAACTTAGTTATCCGTGTCCTTTTTGTCAGGAAGACACCGTTACTCAAGTCCTGCTAGAGTCGATTAAAGCGGTTTTTGATCATTCATACGAAAAAGATATTTTACTATTAGAGCGGTTAAAGAATAGCTATATTGACGCAGGAGTAGAAATCAATTTGCGTGAGATTGACAGCCTCGCTGTTGTAGATTCTATTCTGTCTCATAAATGGACTACTGCAAGTAAAGAGATCAAGTCTATTTATAGCGAAAATAAACTCTTAATAGAAAGCAAGATTAAAAACCCAAGCACTCAGGTATCGCTAAAGTCTAGCCGGAACATAGCTTCCACTATCAATGAATTAATTAATGAAGTAAATACTCTTATCGACCGCCATAATGAGAAATTGAATAACAAAAAGGCAACACTTGCTAGTATCAAAAACAGATTCTGGGATTTGATGCGCTGGGATTATGATCAAACACTTACTTCTTATATAGAAACAGAAAATAGGTTAAACAAAGAAATAAAAATTTTCAACGCTGAACTTAAGGCGAACTCAGGAAATATACAAAAAATAAATGAGGGTATTGTAAAGCTGAGAAAAAACACGGTAAATATTGAAGAAGCTATTACAAATATAAATAATGGCTTGTCTGAAATAGGAGTTGCTGGATTCACTGTAGTTAAACACAGTGACAATCTATATAGGATAGGCAGAGCGGATGTTGATAAAAATGTTTTCCACTCACTGAGTGAGGGGGAAAAAACGGTAATAAGTTTTTTATACTTTATAGAATTATGCAAAGGTCAGCGTTCTGCCTCTTCATCTCCTAAGAAAAAAGTTGTTGTTATTGATGATCCGATTTCAAGCTTATCGCATATATACGTGTTTAATATTGGGCAGCTGATTAAGAGAATTTTTTTCAATTCAGACGTATATGAGCAAATCTTTGTCTTAACTCATAGCCTATATTTTTTTTACGAACTAACACATACAAATAAAGACAACAGAAAAAAAATGCAAAACCTTTATAGGATTACAAAAAACTCAACTGGAAGCTCTATCATAGATATGAAATATGAAGAAATCCAGAATGATTACCAGTCTTACTGGTCAATTATCAAGGATGAGTCTGTTCCACCAGCACTTATAGCAAATTGCATGAGAAATATTATTGAATATTTTTTTAATTTTGTTCAGAAAAAGGACTTTAATAATGTTTTTCAAAGGCCTGCTCTTTCCGCTGATAAATACCAGGCATTTTATAGATATATGAATAGAGAGTCTCATTCATTGGGTCAAAACATCTTTGATATTAAAGAATTTAATTACTCAGATTTCAAAGAAGGCTTAAAGTTAATCTTTGATGAATGTGGATACCCAGATCATTATCAAGCCATGATGAAATAGAGAATACCTGTTACATCGTTTAAATTATAAGAGGATAAGGGAGAATGCGTAGAAAATGAAACCACCACACTTATACACTTCCTCAGGCAAGAGAGAACAGCCATGATAAACATAGCCATTAACAACGAGAGTCTATACAAAACCGCGCAAACATTAGGGCATCATTATAATGCGGAAGAAACTATTGAAAATGCATTGCAAATTTATATTCAATATCTACAGCAAAACAAACAAACGCCAACTCTTTCAGTATCTCAAAATAAACAACCCAGAAAATTTGGACAACACCGGGGGTTAATTGAAATTAGCGAAGATTTTGACGAACCCTTACCCGATAGCTTTTGGCTAGGCGATGATGAATAAAGCCTTTATAAAAAATCCCCCAAATAAATGCCTAATCTCCTCATCACTCCCAAAGCCCTAAAACAACAAGCCTTAAAAATCTGGCTACGCGGCGATATTCATCGCG
>JAIPFI010000015.1 GCA_021736705.1 Methylococcaceae bacterium
GGGGTACGAGTCAGTTTTGTGGGTCACGTTAAGTTTCAGGATCCAGGTCTCTAAAGGGTTGATCGACCTCAATTCACCACCTCCCGCACAGTATCTTTCATTTTCGGGGGTGATGGCAATATCCGTCATGATCGTTAAGCCACACTACGTCCACCGACGCCCGAGCCAAATCACCAACCCCTGCCTGCAATACACTCTTGCATGAGAGAACCCATGACCTTGATATCAGAGCAATGACCTCCAGTGCTGAATAAAAAGCTTAGTCTGCACTGATTGTAGGTGATTGAGAATACATATTTTAATTGAAGGTTACGAATATACTATCCATCTTTTTCTGCTAAAATAACTTATCTTTAACTTTTAAATTCTACCTAGCCATGAAAAAATTCCTTTTCCCCGTCCTATTTATCGCTTCACTTATTGGATTAATAATGTTCCAAAAAGAAGCTGTTTTACCTTTAGTTAAAATGGTGGCATCCTCAGATCTTTTTTTAGTTGATTCTGGCGACGAAGGAAGTAGATATGCAAATACTACATCCATGACTAACTATGCATTTATCCAATGTAACAAAGAAATTAGAAATAAAATTGACAGTGAAACAAACATTACATTTCCATCTCAACCATTACAATCTTGGTCACTTGGAAACTATAAATACATTATTAATGCTGAAATTGAAATAACCCCACCATCAGGCACTGGTTTTTTCAAAAAATATGCATGTCAAATACAGTACGAGGAAGAGTCTAACTTAGAAGGTGTTATGGATTCAGACAACTGGTCAGTAACCGGAATTTCTGGACTATAACTTGATATTCAAATTTCCCGCCAAAGATTTTTTTAATTAGACTTATACTCATAAAATCAATTAGTTATAAATATTGAACATTAAGTATGAAGAACCTATCTGCCTCAGAAAATTTAAAGGTAGTATTTATGCTTAGTCATGAGCACTGTCAGCACAAACAGATAATCTTTAACTTAATGCTCAAGTCTTCGGCCACAACCTCCGTGAAACAAATTAATATAAAACACTAATTTATAAGTAATTTTTACTTTTACTCAGAAAATATTTTACTTATAAAATAAATAATCCATAAAAACTTGAACATTGACTTTAATATTTATTATAATTTTTATAAACTTTCAATTGCCCACTCGCATCAAAAGCAATCACTTTGAAAGGTAGCCTTTGATCTCCGACCTCCATCCCAGGGGTTCCGGCCACCATTCCCGGCACTGCCACCCCCTTAATATTATCTTTATTTTGTAGCATAGTTTTTATATCTCCTGCGGGCACATGCCCCTCAACAACATAACCATTAACAATAGCTGTATGACATGAAGCCAAAGACGATATAACCCCGTGTTGATTTTTTATCTCCTGCACATCATCAATAATATTATCGGTCACATCAAAACCATGCGCATTCAAATGCGCCAACCATTTACCACAGCAACCACAGGTAGGACTTCTGTAGACCACAATATCCATATCATCCTTGCTCAGATCACCCTCAGTCTTTTCATTCCACACACTTTGAGCATAACTTATGCCGATACTATAGATAAATAGCGCAACCAACATGAACCGTTTCATTTACATTTACCTGTGATATTTAATACTTAAATCGTGAACTGCATCTACCATCGTTTTAACATGCTCAGGGTTAATATCAGGCAAGATACCGTGCCCTAAATTAAATACATGGCCTGTTCCAGCGCCATATTTTTCCAATATCATACCTACTTTTGTTTTAATAACTTCTGGATTAGCATAAAGCGCAATTGGATCCATATTACCCTGCAATGCAACTCGATCACCTACCCGAGCGCGCGCTAATTTTAAATCTGTCTGCCAATCCAAGCCTAAAGCGTCATACCCTGTATCTGCCATTGCCTCAAGCCACTGCCCCCCCCCTTTTGTAAACAATACAGTAGGTACTCTCTGTCCATTAATATTGGTATTTAATAAGGCTCGCACTTGCTGGGCATAGCGCAAAGAAAATTCCATATATTCTTCTGTACCTAATGAGCCGCCCCACGTATCAAATAGCATTACTGCTTGCGCGCCCGCTGAAATTTGCGCGTTTAAATAAGAAGCAACAGATTGAGCTAGCTTATCCAGCATTTTATGCATCAACTGAGGTTGCTCAAACATCAACCCCTTTACTTTAGAAAAAGTCTTGCTACTACTACCTTCAACCATATAAGTAGCCAATGTCCACGGACTTCCCGAAAAACCTATCAAGGGCACGCGACCATTTAAATTTTTTCTAATTAAACGCACGGCATCCATAACATATTTTAATTCCATTTCCGGGTCTGGAATTGGAAGCCTATCAATATCAGCAGCTGTGCGCACAGGGCGCTCAAATTTCGGCCCTTCTCCCTCGGTAAAATACAAGCCCAAACCCATCGCATCAGGAATAGTTAAAATATCTGAAAATAAAATAGCCGCATCAAATTCAAAGCGCTCTAAAGGCTGCAAAGTCACTTCACACGCCAACTCTGGATTGGTACAGAGATTCATAAAGCTACCTGCTTGTGCTCGTATTTCACGATACTCAGGCAAATAACGGCCAGCTTGGCGCATCATCCATATAGGCGTTTTATCTACCGGCTCTTTTAGTAAAGCGCGAATAAATCTATCATTTTTTAATTCATTCATTTTTCCAACTCCTTATATTGTTCATCTCGTCTATATTTGTATCTTACAAACCTTTTTGAATTGCCGAAAAAGTTCTAGGCCAGGATTGTTGCAAGGCTTTAGGTAACTTTTGCATTTCCTTTTTTGCTTCATTAATAGAAACAAAAACACCAAAAAACAGCACATAGTTTTTCAATTGCTTATTCTTCTTTTCTAGGTAAAAAGTCTCAATTCCCAAACGGCGGTACTTTTCCTGTTCCTCCAATAATTTATCTTTTTTCATCGAAACCATTAACTGTAGAGTATATTGTCGTTTATTTTGAGTTAATACCCATAGCCGATCATCTTGTGCATCGCTTACTAAAACAGAATCTTTGCCTTTCTTTTCCGGCTCAATTTTGATTACATCTACCTTGCTCTCCTGAGCTACCAAAATACTATTCGAGGCCAAATCATCCTCTTTATCTGACTGCGGATTTAAAGCAGTATATTGATTAATGCTATCTGTCTGCGTCGTACTCTCTTCAATTATTAGAGTTTCTTGCATTTCTGTTAGCGGCAACGCACTAACCGCTGTCGGCAACAGCGTCTCAACGGGCACTTCAATCACCTCTAATTCAGGCAAGATATTACCGTCTATTTCTTGTTGCATCACCATAACTGGCCGCTGCTTAATTAATTCAACGGCCGACCCAACAGGCTTCACTGTGAACGATAATTTATCTTGCTCAGGCTTCTGCCACAAAAAAACACTCACGATTACTGAGCAAATAAACACAACACCAACCATAATAACTAACACAGGAATGTTAGCGAAATTTCTCCTTTTTGCTGCTCTTATAATCGCACTAATCTGATGAGGGTTGCCTTTTGTTTCCCGATAAATTTCACTAACCAATGAAATATCAATGTCCTTAAGTGTGTATAAGCTTGTCTCTTGCTCTATCAAAGTGCGAATAAAAGCCTCACATTGACGAATATTTAAAGCGGGCAACTCGACAAAATGACAATGCGTTTGTATTTTTTCTAAGTGGCTCTTTTCTTTATATTCCTCAGGCGTTAAAACAAATACTAAGCGTAACACTTGATATTTATTTGCATAGTCAATTAAAGCAGTCATTAACCCCGAGACCAATAACGCCGCGTCGTCGATCAATAATGCTAATTGCAACTCTTGCTGAGCATGCGCCTCCAATACATCAACCAATGAGTGATACTCTAATTGACGAGTACGCTTTATAAATTCGATTATTTCAGATTGAATAGATTCAAAACTTGCTTGCTTTGCAGGATTTAATAAAAGCATATCAGTAGAGCTAGTCTTCTTAGACTCAACGGCAGAAAGTAATGTTGTTTTACCCACTCCCGGTGCACCCTGCAATATCAAAGGCTGTTGTAAGTTGACGATTAAATGCACTAATAAATCTAACTTTTGCACGCGCTCAATACTTAACAAATTAACTGCTTTATTATTTACATCTTGCTGCCCATCTACTTGCATAGATTCTAAATGCTTAGAAAAATCACTTGCCACGCCCGTATTCATTTAGAGTTTCTAACAACAATAATTTTTCAACGCTAATTGGCAAACTTGCTTGCCCTATGGCCTTAAGTAAAATCAAGCGGATATCGCCATCCACATTCTTTTTATCAACGCCCATTAATTTAATGCATTCTTCTGCTGACAAATCTACTGGAGGCTCTGTTGGTAAACCCGCCCTCTTAAAAAGACTTACAATACGCGCAACATCAACCTCACTAATCCATCCCATACGCCGCGATAAATCAGCTGCCTGACAAGTGCCAATAGCAACGGCCTCACCATGCAAATAAGCGCCATAGCCAGCCCCAGTCTCAATGGCATGCCCAAAAGTATGCCCTAAATTTAAAATAGCGCGAATACCAGATTCTCGTTCATCAGCAGCAACAATTTCTGCTTTACTCAAACAAGATCGTTCAATAATATAAGTTAATGCCTGCTGATCTCTCGCCAATATTTTTTCGATATTAGATTCAATCCACGTAAAAAAATCTGCATCTCGAATTAACCCATACTTAATGACCTCAGCAATACCTGCAGATAGCTGACGATCATCTAATGTATCCAGCACCTTAATATCAATAATGACACACTGCGGCTGATAGAAAGCACCTATCATATTTTTACCTAACGCGTGATTTACACCGGTTTTTCCACCAACCGAAGAATCTACTTGTGCTAATAAAGTTGTTGGAATCTGAATAAAAGGAATACCCCGCTGGTAACATGCAGCGGCAAAACCAGCAACATCACCAATCACACCACCCCCCAAAGCAATCAAAGTAGTATTGCGGCTAAATTGTTTCCTCAATAAAGCATCGAAAATAATATCCATACTTGCCAATGTTTTATACTGCTCACCATCAGGCAAAATAACAGTTTCAACTTGATATTGCTGCAAATGCGTGATGACACTTTGTAAATACAACGGAGCAATAGTCTCGTTAGTTACTACTAAAACTTGTTTGGACTTAATATGCTGAGTCAATAGCTCAGAACTATGCAAATTGCCTTCACCCATATAAATAGGGTAACTTCTATCGCCCAATTGAACCTGTATTGTATTCATTATTAATTATATTTTTCTGAGTATTCTTTAAGAATTTCCTTAACTGCAAGCTTGCTCTGCATTTGTCCGCTATCTATAACGAAATCAGCACAGGATAAATACAAATCCTCTCTTTCATTAAGTAATGTTTGTATTTTTTCTTTTGGGTTGTCCACATTTAATAAAGGACGTTGAGAGTTGCGCGATGTTCTATCCACGATTCTATCAACAGAACACTGCAAATAGACAACAAAACCATTTTCTTTTAAATACTCACGATTTTCTTGATCCAAAATAACCCCGCCACCAGTAGCTAGAACTATATCTTCAAGTTGCGTAAGCTCCTTAATCATCTTACTTTCTCTAATTCTGAAGCCTTTTTCACCTTCAAATTCAAAAATAGTCGCAATATCAACTCCCGTTATGTCTTCAATAGCTTTATCGCTATCATAAAATGCCAAGCCTAGCGACTTTGCCAGTAAACGACCAATCGTCGTTTTGCCTGCGCCCATCAATCCAATTAAATATATACTTTTTTTATTCATTAACATTTTATTATTCATAAAAAAAGGGGCATTATGCCCCTTTTTTCGTTGCAATTGAAGTTTACTAACGCATTCTCATCGAATCTTTAACGACTTTCGGCGTAATAAAAATTAATAATTCTTTTTTCGAATCAGACTGAACTGTCTTTCTAAACATCCAGCCAACCACAGGTAAATCAGAAAACCATGGCACTGTACTTATTAAATTTCTTGATTCTCCTTCAAATACACCACCTAGGACAACCGTTTCACCGTCCTCAATACGCACGCTAGTCTCAACTGAGCGCGTACTTAGAGCAAGTTGTCCGTCGTTTTGAAACGCTCCAGGGGTATCTTTTTTTACTTTTAGCTGCATAATAACACTACCACTCGGCGTAATTTGAGGCGTTACCTCTAAACTAATCTTAGCATCTTTAAACTCTATATTAGTACCATTTTGGCTTACCGTACTATAAGGAATTTCACTTCCTTGCTCTATCGTCGCCTTACACCGATCGGATGTTAGCACTTTTGGATTAGATACAAACTCAGCTTTATTATCATCCTGCAATGCAGTAATTTCTAAATTAAGTATATAGTTTGCACCATCAGATAAAGTCATACCTAATGCACCGTAAGGATTTGAAGCCGCCAAATTAGAAAGAATTGGCCCGACTATATCACCTACACCGCCATCATTGCCTCCGGTTGAGCCAGCAATTCCAATATCTCCACCGGTATACGCTGCACCAAACTTGACCCCCAATTCCTGGGCAAAACCCTCTTCAGCAATCACAATGCGCGCTTCGATAAGCACTTGACGTACTTGCCTATCTAATAATTGTATCATTTCGCTGATTTCTTCTAAATTTTTAGCTGTATCCTTAACAATTAAAGTGTTAGTTCGCGAATCAACAATAGCGGTACCTCTGTTAGATAGAAGTGAATAACTTTCATCATTTGAATTATTATTACCACCGCTGTTATTGTTATTGTTATTACTTGATCCTATGGAGCTATTGCCTGAACTACCGCTCGATCCACTACCTGACTTACTAGTGCCGGCCGATACAGTACAGCCATCAGCACTAATCGATGAATTACCTAACAAAATATTTCTAAAATTTTCAGCTTTTGCATAATTAATTTGAATATATTCTGTTTTCAACGGCTCCAAACGCTTAGCAACCTTTTGCGACTCAATTTCTTCCTCTTCTAATTTGCGAATCTCTGCGGTAGGCGCAACCAAAATGACATTACCTGCTTGTCGTTTAGATAGTCCTTTGGATTTCATAACAAAATCTAACGCTTGATCCCAAGGGACATCATTTAAACGTAACGTTAGATTTCCGGTAACAGAATCAGAAGCTAAAATATTAAGATCCGTAAAATCAGCTAAAATCTGTAATACCGAGCGAATTTCAATGTCTTGAAAATTCAACGATAACCGTTCGCCAATATAAGGAAACTTATTTCTTTTCTTTTCTTCTTGTGCTGCAGTAGTGATAGGTCTAACTTCGATAGTTAATACGCCGTCCATCTGAAAAGAAGAATATTCATAATCAGCATTCGCAGGCGTAATGATCATTTTAACTTTAGACCCTACTTTTTTAGCTTCTATCATCGAAACAGGAGTTGCAAAATCAAGCACATCCATTCTCTTTGCATAAGCTGCAGGTAAAGTTGTGTTTAAAAAACTTAACTCTATCTTCCCAGCTTTTTCCTGAGTATTAACAACCGTATTTGGATTAGACAAAGAAATCAATACTCGTCCTTCACCTTTATCGCCGCGACGAAAATCAATTTTATTTATTGCTTGTGCTGGAATTAAACTAGCAAACTGCGTCAATGTCTTTTCAGTCAGCTGTTTATGGCTTTCCCGTGCCATTTTTCCAGAACTATTTAAGGTAACAATAACGCGGTGATCACTTTGCTTAACATCATAAGCAACAAGCTTAAGCAAATTAATCACCACTCTCAATCTATCACCCGACTCGACAGCAACAAAACTATTGATTCCACCAGCATTAATCACGGTTTTTTTCTGTTTTAAACCACTTTTAACACCGTCAAAGTCTAATACAATTCTTGCTGGATTATCGGTATGAAATACTTTGGGTTTAGCAACATTACCTGTCATTTCAAAAGACAACTGCAAGTTATCACCTGACAAAGCATTAAAATCAACCGCACTAAGCACAACCCCCTCAGCCACAACCAAGGAGGTTGACCCTAATAATAAAGCACTTAGCAACAAAACGCGTAATAACGACCACTGCTTTAAAAAGCTCATACAAAAACCACCTTGCTTAATATTCATATTAATCCCCAACTCACTCAGATAGCGCTATTGTTGCTTGACTCTCACGCCATGTCCCAGGTTGATCTGGAACAATTTCCATTATTTCTATTTTATCCTGAAAAATACGTAATATACGCCCGTGATTTCCACCCAAATAATTTCCGCTTTTGACGCGATGAATTGTACCGTCACTAGCTTTAATCAATCCCCACAAAACATCCTTCATTTTTACCGTTCCAACCATTCTCAATGTGTCTAAAGAAAAACTTTCTAACTCTTCTTTATGTCGATTAAAGTCGGGCTGGATTCCATTTGCAGAAACTTGTTGCTCAGCCGTATTTCCTATACTTTTTTCAATTGGCCGGAAAGGATCTCTCAAGCCATCAGGATTAAATAAAAAATTACTGACAGGGGGCACAGGCTCAATAGGCTTAATATTTATCGGAGTAGTATTGCTTCTTTTTTCTTTTAATCTGTCATCAAGCTCAGGATAAGGTATATCCACAGTGCTTTGTTTTGTACATCCCGGCACTACCAATCCTTCGCGCTCAAGACAAACTAAAGTACTGTTATCCATCAAATTTGACTTTTTATCTAGTGTTTCCCCGCCATCCCGGTAGGTTGTAATCACTGCATTCATAGATAAAAGTGAATCACTTTTAGTTGGAATGATTTGCAAATTTTTAATCGTTACGATCCTAGGCAAAGTAGCTAGCCCACTAATAAAAAGACCTAGCTCACTGTATTCGCCTAGAACTTTAATATCAATAGGTAACTCTATAACATCGCCTTTTTTTACCTCGCCTACTGGTTTAAATAATTCAAATTCCAAACCACTTGATAAACCTGTTTGAGAAATATCGATTAACAAACTTGCAACCTCAGCCTTAGTAGGCATAAGCTTCATCATTTCAGCTAAAGATGACTCTATTTGCTCAAACTGTTTTTGATGTAATTCTAAATTTAAAGCCATACGCCATGCATATTGATAACCATTCAATGCGTCCGCTACCGCTTTTTCCTCGACATCTAATTCTGTTACTTTATCGCTAGTAAACTGATAAAACCCGCCGCCCAATATTAACAAAAAGACTAAGACACCCGCAGCAATTTTAATCGGTTTAGGCCAAGCCCCTGCTTCATTTAAGTCCCAATTAATTTCAGAAAGATTCATTACTCAACCTCGTCTTCTGTTTTACTTTTCCACTGTTTAGCGTATAGAGTAAAGTCACTCAACTTACTGCCATTAGTACCCTGAATAATATTCAGAACAGGATCAACTAACCAATGTGATGACTCAACATTTCTCATAAATGCTGATACGCGAGCGTTTGATTGTGTTTTACCATTCAATATTACCTGATCATCCGTTTGCTTTATCTGTGTAAGAAACACACCTTCAGGCGTCACCTTAGCTATCTCATCAACAAAATGAACAATTTCAGGTCGGCTTTTCTGTAAAGCCTGTATGGCTTCGCGCTTGTTTTGTAAAATTACATTTTGTGCCTGAATATCTCTAATTTTAGCGGTAATTAAATTGAGCTCCGCCGTTTTCGCAAGAACAATACGCTTTTTATCTTGCAGCTCCTCAATCCGTCCATCCAAATATATCTGCATAGCAAATAAAATAACCACAGCGACTAGCGCAACACCGGCAATACTTATAATAAATTGCTCTTGCCTTTGTTTGCGTAATTCATCACGCCAGGGCAATAAATTAATTCGAGTCATGAGTCAAAGCCTCTTAATGCCAAACCACAAGCAATCATCATTGCTGAAGCATCATTACTTAAACTCTGTGGTTTAATTTTATGAGACAGCGCCATATTTATAAAAGGATTAGCGACAAAAGCAGGCAAACCCAACTCTTGCTCAACTAATTTATCAATCCCTACTATGGAGGCACAGCCTCCAGCTAAAACTACGCTGTTTATACTGCGATTAGCGCTAGATGAAATAAAAAACTGTAATGACCGAGCAACCTGCTGCACTAAAGCACGCTTAAAAGGCCCTAAAACATCGCTATTATAATTATCTGGCAAACCGCCATGCCGCTTAGCCAATCCAGCCTCCTCATAAGAAAGCCCATATCGGCGCTGAATTTCTTCTGTCAACTGTTTACCGCCAAATCCCTGTTCTCGGGTATAAATAACACGACCTTTATGCAAAATATTCAAGGTGGTCATCGTTGCCCCAATGTCCGCAATAGCAATAGTTTGCTCATCCTCGCTATTCGGCAATTGATCCCTTAGCAAAGCAAATGAATTTTCCATAGCAAATGCTTCGACATCGACAATGCTTGCTACCAAGCCAGCTCGCTTCAAAACCTCGACACGCTCATCAACATTTTCACGGCGAGAAGCAGCTAACAAAACATCCACTAAATCAGGGTTTGCTTGATTTACGTTTTGCACTTCAAAATCCAAGCGAACTTCATCTAAAGAGTAAGGAATATACTGGTCTGCCTCAACCATAATCTGCTCCTCCATTTCATCTTCCGATAAGTGAGCAGACATGGTGATCATTTTAGTCATGACTGAAGAACCGGCAATAGCTACACAAGCATGACGAGATCGTGTTCCAGATTGTTTTAATGCAGCTTTAATAGTCTCGGCAATCATCTCAGCATTAGAGATATTATTATTGATTACCGCGTCTTGCGCTAAAGGAGCAACAGCATAACTCTCAACCTTATATCTTGCGCCAACCTTGCTCAGCTCTAATAATTTAATAGCAGCCGTACTAATATCGACTCCAAGAAGATGATCATGCTTACGATTTAACCATTTCATGTAGAAACTCTTTTATTTTTAGACAATAACATTTCGGAATTGACTAGTAAACTTACCAACAACATTCCAAGCCTGCAAGAAGTATAGCCACCTTTTTATATTTTGAAACCATCTTTACAAAAAAACCTAACACTTTAATACAAGTAATGAATATAACACATTGAAAATAGACTTAGTTTTATTTTTTCTTTTCTCGCTTTGAAACTCAAATGATCATTTCGCACCTATCAACTCACTTAATTTTGACGCCTTAAACCTTGTAAACCAGAAAAGCGCTATTAATTTAAGCACAAAGCAAATATAACATGTGCCATCATGTATAAGTTATCAATACAAACTTGGCATACTTAGTATAATGCCTGATATTTAGTAATTTTTGCGAAAACAATCAATGCATTTAATAAAAATAATCAAATGGGCAGTCATAACACTGTTATCCTTCACTGCCCTAGGTTTATTGATTGGCTATTTTATCTACCAACAACTTATTACTGAACTCCCTGACATCAATGTATTACGCAACGTTCAATACACACAGCCGCTAAATATTTACAGTCAAGACGGCCTGTTAATAGAACAGTTTGGCGAAAAAATGCGTACCCCCATAACCATAGACAAAATACCCAAAGCACTCATTAATGCCTTTATTGCGGCTGAAGACGCGAGTTTTTATACTCATTATGGCATTGATTTCACGGGACTATCCCGCGCAGCTATACAGCTCATCCTTACCGGCAAAAAGAAACAAGGCGGCAGCACGATTACCATGCAAGTTGCGCGCAACTTTTTACTGAGCAACCAAAAAACCTATACACGCAAATTAAAGGAAATAATCCTTTCCTTGCAAATTGAACAAGAATTCACTAAAGATGAAATTCTCGAACTGTATCTCAATAAAATTTACTTAGGCCAGCGCGCTTACGGAGTTGGGGTCGCATCTGAAATCTATTACAACCGCCCTCTCACTGAATTAACATTGGCGGAATTAAGCATGATTGCCGGCCTACCTAAAGCACCTTCAAGCCACAACCCTATATCCAACCCAAGTGGTGCCTTATTGCGTCGTAACTACGTATTAAAACGCATGCTCGATTTACGCTATATTAGTCAACAAGATTACGACACAGCCATTCAGGCACCAGCTACAGCTAAAAGCTACATCACACAAAGAGAACTCTATGCGCCTTATATAGCAGAAATGGTACGTAACGAAATTATCAATCGCTATGGCGAAGAGACAGCCTATAGCGCGGGCCTAAAAGTTTATACAACGATTAAGTCAGATTTACAAAATACAGCCGTTAGCGCTCTACGCAACAACTTACATAGCTACTCTGAGCGCTATAGCTACCAAGTTAATAAAGAACAAACGCGAACACTTAACGCTAGTGACAAAATTGGCGACACCATTCCCGCGACTGTACTGGCAATTAACAAGACACAGCTCACAGCACAAACCCAAGAAGAGGAAGCGGTCACACTATACTGGAAAGACTGTCCATGGAGTACGAAATATGACCCGCATAGCAAAAAAATGCAAAACATAGCCTCTTTTTTGGACATTATCAAACTTCAGGACACTATTCGCCTTAGAAAAGTTGATGGTCAATGGCGTCTGGCACAAATCCCACAAGCAGAAAGCGCATTCATTGCACTAGACCCAAAAACAGGCGCTATTTTAGCTCTCTCTGGTGGTTACGCTTACTTTAACAATAAATATAATCGAGTAACCCAAGCAAAACGTCAGCCAGGCTCAGGCTTTAAACCTATTATATATACCACTGCGCTTGAACATGGCTATACTGCCGCCAGCATGATTAATGATGCGCCTATCGTTAATACCAATAATTCTACACAAGAAAGTGAATGGCACCCTGAAAACTACAGTCATAAATTTTATGGCCCAACCAGCCTTCGTAACGCATTAACAAATTCACGCAATCTAATATCTGTGCGCTTACTAAGATCCGTTGGTATTCCAACAGCGATAGAAACCGCATTGCGCTTCGGCTTTACCAAAGAGCAACTGCCGCAAAACCTATCTCTCGCACTAGGAAGCGGCTACGCATCCCCCCTACAAATGGCGCGCATGTATGCTGTTTTTGCTAACGGTGGATTTCTCATTAATCCCTTTTTTATTGAACGCATAGAATCCAGTGCCGGACAAATTTTATTTCAAGCTGAACCTTTAACGGCTTGCTTAGACTGCTCAGAACAAAGTGCACCACAAATTATTTCCCCACAAATAAGCTTCTTAATGAATACGCTGTTACGCGATGTTGTCCAGCACGGCACAGCTACCAAAGCAAAAGAATTGCAACGCACCGATTTAGCAGGCAAAACAGGCACCACCAACGACCAAAAAGATGCATGGTTTAATGGATTTACACCAGATATTGTCGGTATTGCATGGGTGGGGCGTGACAATTCACAAAGTCTTGGCCGCTTAGAAATTGGCGGAAAAGCCGCCTTGCCTCTATGGATTGATTTTATGCGTTATGCTCTCAAAGACAAACCTGAAGAAGAACTTATCGTTCCAGAAGGTATTAGCAAAGTTCTTATTGACGCCGAAGAAGGCCTGTTAGCGAGAAAAGGCGCGCCAAACAGTATGTGGGAATATTTCCGCACTGAATTTATTCCAACCCAATATGTACCTTTAAAAGCCCCAACGTCCGAAATGACCGACGACAGGTTTAATACAGAACAAATAACACCTGAAGCTCTATTTTAAAAAACAACGGTTGAATTTATTTACTGTCTTAATTTAGAATTTGAAAAATTATATTCACCAATAAATTCAACAACAAACAACATTAGACAGCACTAGGATTAATCAGAAACCATGTCAGATACAAGCCCAAGCGATAGCTTTATCGCTATACAACAGTTAAAACACACGATAAACGAGCAAATTATTGGTCAAGACATATTAGTCGAACGCATGTTAATTGCCTTACTCGCTGATGGGCATATATTGGTAGAAGGTGCGCCAGGATTGGCAAAAACGCGCGCGATTAATGCTTTAAGCAAAGGCATACAGGCCGATTTTCATCGCGTGCAATTTACCCCAGATTTACTACCTGCGGATCTAACCGGCACAGAAATCTACCGCCCCGAGCAAGGCAGCTTTGAGTTCCAAAAAGGCCCGCTGTTCCATAATCTAGTATTAGCTGATGAAATCAACCGCTCACCAGCAAAAGTTCAAGCTGCTTTATTAGAGGCAATGGCGGAACGACAAATCACCGTCGGTGGAACAACTTATAAATTGCCGCCACTCTTTCTGGTAATGGCCACCCAAAACCCAATTGAGCAAGAAGGCACCTACCCTCTGCCTGAAGCTCAATTAGACCGTTTTTTACTGCATGTCAAAATAGACTACCCAGAACCAGAACATGAAAAACGCATCTTGCATTTAGCGCGTAGCGAAGCAATGCAAAACGGAAAATCAGCACAAAAAATGGAGCAAGGCATTAGCCAAGAAAGCCTATTTATCGCTCGCCAAGAAGTGCTCAATATTTTTATGGCAGATAATTTAGAGGATTATTTATTACAAATCATCCTCGCCACACGTAACCCTGCCGCATATGGTGAAGACTTAGCCAGCTGGATACAATACGGAGCCAGCCCGCGGGCAAGTATTGCACTAGATCGGTGTGCACGCGCCAAAGCATGGCTTAACGGCAAAGATTATGTCGGTCCAGAAGATATACAAGAACTAGCCTATGATGTTTTACGTCACCGCATCATTTTATCTTATGAAGCCGAAGCAGAAGGTATTACTAGCGACTATTTTATTCAGCAACTTATTGCGCGCATTGCCGTACCATGAGCGATGCCAACGAACTTATCAGCGCTAATTTAAAAATGCTGATTAATCTCGCCAAACCAGCCGCCACATTAAATTTATTTCACTCACGCATTCGTGCTCAGCAAAGTGGCGGCTATTTGTCGCGCACTAAAGGACGCGGCATGGAGTTTGATGAGGTAAGGCCTTATCAACCCGGAGATGACATTCGCAGCATAGACTGGCGAGTAACCGCGCGCACCGGAAAAGCACATACCAAACTCTTTCGTGAAGAACGTGAACGTCCGGTATTTATCTCAGTTGATTACCGCGCTTCCATGCACTTTGCTACCCGTGGCGTATTTAAATCAGTACAAGCCGCTAAACTTGCAAGCTTACTTGCTTGGGTCGCGCAACGCCATAGTGATCGCATCGGAGGGCAGATTTTCACTGATCATTTCTGCAAAGAGCTCAAACCACAAAATGGTAAACGAGCAGTCTTGCATTTTTTAAATGCCTTGATTCAACAACAGCCCGAACAGGCTGCACTGAATTTCGAAGGAATTATGCACCGCTTAAGTCAGCATGTGAAACCCGGCAGTCTGGTTTATATCATTAGCGATTTTCGCGGCTTGAATAAAGCTGCCGAACAATACCTAACCAAATTAGCGCGCCACTGTGAAGTGGTCATGATTTTAGTTTATGACCCGTTAGAAAGCCATCTCCCCTCTAAAGGTCGTTATCGTTTTACCGATACTTACAAAGATATTATAGTTGATACCAGCGACAAGCAACGCGCATTGAGCTATCAAGAAAAATTTCAACAGCATTGCATAGATTTACAGCAACTCGCCAATAAATTAAATATCCGTTACCTGCGCTGTGCCAGTAACGATGATCCAGTACAAATACTCAGGTGATACTCTGCGTATCACCTTATTTAGCCACCCCCTTTTTTTAGCGACCTATAATACTTGATCTACTTGACCAATTAACCTCCCTACGCCCCTCAAATCACCTTATATAGTATTTATATTTTTATAAAACACAATATATTGTGTTATTATTGCCGGCTCGAAAAATAGAACTCACGCTCATTAACGCCATTTTTTGTTAACTCCGCAACAAAAAACACAAAATAACTAACAGCGTCAGACACAGGAAGATAGATGACCAACAAACCTCACACCGACACCATAGAAATTGCATTGCAAGATGCATCGCTTGATATATGGGACACAAAATATCGTTTAAAAACTAAATCAGGTGAAGCCGTTGATGCAGATATAGATGGCACTTACCAACGTGTAGCTAAAGCTCTATCTAGCGTAGAAAAAGGCAAAGCTAAACAAGACAAATATTACCAAGAATTTTTATGGGCTTTACGCCAGGGCGTTATTCCTGCCGGACGGATTATTTCCAATGCAGGTGCCCATGAGCATAAACCGGCTACATCAACAATTAACTGCACTGTTTCAGGCTCTATAGTGGATTCTATGGACGACATTCTAGGCAAAGTCCACGAAGCAGGGCTTACATTAAAAGCCGGTTGCGGTATTGGTTATGAATTCTCTACGCTAAGACCTAAAGATGCTTATGTTTCCGGTGCTGGCGCTTATACCTCTGGCCCCTTATCCTTTATGGATATCTACGACAAAATGTGTTTTACCGTCTCTTCAGCGGGCGGGCGTCGTGGCGCACAAATGGCAACCTTTGATATTGGCCATCCTGATGTCGTGGAATTTATCCGCGCCAAACGTGAAGATGGTCGCTTGCGCCAATTCAACTTATCTTTATTGATCACCGCAGAATTTGTCGAAGCCGTAAAAGCAGACAAACCTTGGCCGCTATCTTTTCCGGTTATGCAGAGAGAGTTAGAACAAGATAACTTAGACTTAACTGATGCATCGCTTATTATCTGGCGCGATTTACCACACTCACTGGGTTATGTAGAAAATGAAGATGGCTTAGTGGCTTGCAAAATCACTAAAACGCTACCAGCTCGTCGTTTATGGGACATCATCATGTCTTCAACTTACGATTATGCAGAACCCGGCTTTATCTTAATTGATAAAGTGAATGAGATGAATAACAACTGGTTTTGTGAAGATATAAGAGCGACCAATCCTTGCGTGACCGCCGATACATGGGTACAAACCGAGCATGGCGCTAGACAAGTCAGCTCTTTATTAGGGCAACAAATTAAGGTCTTAGTCGATGGCCAATTGCATTTATCAGGTGCAGAGGGATTTTTTAAAACAGCGACTAAAAAAGTCGTTAAATTAATGACTAAAGAAGGCTTTAACTTACGTTTAACAGAAGATCATCAAGTTCGCAAAATAACCACGCAAACTCGATATTTACAAGAAACACAATGGTGTGCAGCAAGTGAATTACAAGCAGGAGATCAAGTACTATTAAATGATCATCGAACTGCTAATACTTGGCAAGGTTTGTATAACGAAAATCAAGGTTATTTAATTGGCTTATTAATCGGCGATGGCACTTTAAAAGAAGATAAAGCTGTTTTATCTGTTTGGAAAAGTGCTCAAGCAGTCAATTCAAATGCTGACATAATCAATGCTGGCGTTAATGCGATTATGGACAAAGTATTAAACGCAAGCCAAGAATTTACCACTCGCAGCGATTTTACTGGCTGGTCTGAAATTGCAGGTCGAAATGAGCATAGATTAAGCTTTGCTGGACTTAAACACTTCGCAGAAAAATTAGGCATGTCAGTAGGCAATAAAGCGATTACACCGGCCATAGAAAGTGCATCTAGCGACTTTTATAAAGGATTTTTACAAGGCTTTTTTGATGCCGATGGCAGTGTTCAAGGCTCACAAGAAAAAGGCGTTAGTGTTCGTTTAGCGCAATCAGATTTAGCACGTTTAGAAGTCGCGCAACGCATGTTGTTACGCTTAGGGATTAAATCCAGCATTTATCGTAACCGTCGCCCAGCAGGCATAAAGCAACTACCTAACGGCAAAGGTGGTAACGCAGATTACCAAATCAAAGCACAGCATGAATTAATCATCAGCGGAGAAAACTTAATCACTTTTCAAGAGCTAGTTAATTTTACGGATGTAAATAAAGCATTAAAACTGAAAAGCGCACTATCCAGTTATAAACGTAATTTAAATCGTGAGCGTTTTACTGCAACAATTGAAGCCATAATTCCTGATGGAATTGAAGATGTTTTTGATATCCAAGTACCGGGAATTAACACCTTTGATGCCAATGGTTTACATGCGCATAACTGCGGCGAACAACCGTTGCCGCCTTACGGTTCGTGCCTTCTAGGCTCCATCAACCTAACGCGCTTTATACACGATCCTTTTACTGAAAACGCCGCCTTTAATTGGGATGCTTATCGTAGAACCATCCGTATTTTCACGCGCATGTTGGATAACGTGGTCGAAATTAACGGCCTGCCTTTAGAAAAACAACGCGAAGAAATCACCTCTAAACGTCGTCACGGCATGGGTTATTTAGGCTTAGGTTCCACTTTGACGATGCTAGGCATGAGGTATGGCGACGATGCCTCTTTAGACTTTACCAGTGAAGTAACCAAAGTCTTAGCAGTTGAAGGCTGGAAAGAAGCGCTGGAATTAGCCAAAGAAAAAGGCACAGCTCCCGCTTTAGAAAAAATGTATCCCGTAACCGGTAGAATGCTGCATAAACGCCCTGAAATGGTCGCTGATGGCTATAAAATCGGTGATGAAATTGCCGGTAAAGTATTGCATGCAAAATACAGTCGCTACATGCAAAAAATTGCTGAAGTTGAACCTGAATTAATTGCCGCACTCATTGAACAAGGCGCACGCTTTACCCATCACAGCTCGATTGCGCCAACGGGAACTATTTCTTTATCGCTTGCCAATAATGCCAGCAATGGTATTGAGCCTAGCTTCGCGCATCACTACGCACGTAACGTCATACGCGCCGGCAAGAAAAGCAAAGAAAAAGTCGATGTTTTCTCTTTTGAATTACTCGCTTATCGCCAGTTAATTAATAAAAAAGCAATGCCCTACAGCGACAAAGCAGGCGAGCAATTACCCGACTATTTCATCACGGCGGACGCCATTACCCCGAAACAACATGTTGACGTACAGGCCGCAGCGCAAGTTTGGATTGATTCATCCATTTCTAAAACAGCCAATGTCCCAACCGACTATCCGTATGAAGATTTCAAATCCATTTATCAATACGCCTATGACAAAGGCTTAAAAGGCTGCACCACGTTCCGCTTCAACCCTGAAGTTTTCCAAGGGGTGTTAGTTAAAGAATCAGACCTAGAAAATACCACCTATCAATTTACCCTTGAAGATGGGCACGTATTAGAAGTAAAAGGTAATCAACAAATTGAATACGATGGCGAAATGCATTCCGCAGCTAATTTGTTTGATGCCTTGAAAGAAGGCTATTACGGGAAATTTTAAATAGGCAAAAACGATGACCATAAAAATAGATAAAAAAATTGTAAGCTACAAAGTAGTGACACCGGAAAGCGACAAGCCAGCCGTCATTGAAGAAGTAAAAGATGATTTGGAAAGTATGCATGAAAACCTGTCGCGCCCAGAAATGCTACTCGGTTCAACTTATAAAATTAAGACTCCGCAATCAGAGCATGCCTTATATATCACTATTAATGACATGATTCTTAATGCCGGCACCGAGCATGAAGAGCGCCGCCCTTATGAAGTATTTATTAACTCCAAAAACATGGAGCACTTCCAATGGGTATTGGCCTTAACCCGAGTTATTTCAGCGGTCTTCCGTAAAGGTGGCGATATTACCTTTATGGTCGAGGAGTTAAAAGCCGTCTTTGACCCGAAAGGCGGCTATTTCAAAAAAGGCGGGGTCTATATGCCCTCTTTAGTCGCAGAAATCGGCCATGCCATTGAGCAACATATGAAACATATCGGCATGCTAAAAGACATGGAACTGGAAGCGCATCAAAAACAATTTCTTGCCGAAAAGCGCAAAGAATTTGAAGCGAAACATGGCGCGCAAGCGGATGATAGCAATGATTTCCCAGAGCAAGCGCAATTATGTGTTAAGTGCCAGACCAAGGCTTTAGTGTTGTTGGATGGATGTATGACTTGTTTGAATTGTGGCGATAGTAAATGTGGGTAGTTTGAGGTTTTTCGTTGCTACTTATTCCGTTGTTTGATGCTGTTTTCAGGCTTGGCTTTTAGGGGTTGAGCCTGGATATATTAGTTAGCGAGATAATCAGTTGTTATATTTTCCTGAGCATTAATGCAGGGTAAATATTCAGATACCCCACCAAAAAATTGATATTCCAGCCCCAAAACTACTCCAAGCTATTGATAGATAATTTTAGGAATGAAAAACTTCTGAAATATCTAGGTGGGTGTCTGAATACTTACAATGCAGGAGTTACATTTAAGGAGAAAATAAATTGATACTCGCAAAAAATTTAAAAAATAGAGGCGTTATTATTAACCCAGACAATAATGACCCAAAAGAGCAAGTCTCTGTTGATTTAAGTGTTGGAAATTTGTATCAAAAAAGTGGTGATGTTAATTGGAGAACAATAACTGACTCAATAACTATTAATCCAAGTACTTGTATTCTTATTCAAACAAATGAAGTTTTAAAAATGCCAAATAATGTTTTTGGTTTGCTTTGTACAAAAGGAAGTATCGGGGCTAAAGGTATTATTATTGCTAATACAAAGTTAGACCCATTATTTGATGGTAATTTAAACATTCCAGTTTATAACGTTGGTAACAAAAAAGTTACTCTACAAAAAGGAAGTAAATTTTGTTCAATTTCATTCTGGGTAACAGAGCAACCAATAATTGGTAGTTCAACAAGAAATGCAATTAGAATACAGCCCCGAGAAGGTAGTTGGATAAGTGATTTTTTGAGCAATAATACACCTCATATAATTACAGGTCTTGTTTCGGTTTTGTCGGCAATTGCAGCAGCAATTATTACTGTAAATTATGGTGGTTCGTAATGGTTTTAACTAGAAAAGCATTATTAAAAATGGTCGAGGATAAGGCAGTTCAAAACCGAGAGAAAAGTGTTGTTATAGATACTACTTCAATATGTCTTCACCTTGATAATCAATTTACTTACTATGAACCTTATGGTGGTGAGCCATTTACACCACCAAAAACAATGAAAACTACAACTCGAACAATCTCGAATACAGATCATATTATTATTCCTCCAAATGGGAAATTATTAGCATGTACTCAAGAGGAAGTAGCAATGCCATATAATACCCTTGGGTTTATACAAACCAAAGGGTCAATTGCAAGAGGTTTTTTATTTGCTCATATATGTGATGGACAAATTGATCCAGGATATAAAGGTAAAATAACTTTAGAGCTTTTAAATTCGAGCGATTTTTACTATAAATTAGTCCCTGGAATGGCAATTGCTTCCTTATTTGTTTTTCAAACTGATGAAGATATTGAGCATTATAATGGACGATATCAAAGTTCAAGCCAGCCTACAGCCATGAAGTCTAAAGAAACATAACCAACCCGTAAGCCGGCTATCCGTAGGTTGGAATAGCGTAGCGTTTTCCGACATTTTGCTTGCCGCTTAAGCATTGGATTACAGCTTATGGTGGAAAACGCTAGTACTATTCCACCCTACACTTTTTGTACCAACTAGTGTCAAACAGAAAAAATCAGGTATAAAGAGCTTAAGAATGAGTTAAAAATCTAAAGGGCTTTGTTTTTAATGCGTCTAATATCAATATTTGCACTATTGATATCGCCGAAAGTAAAGCGAGCCTTAAAGCCAAGGGCATCAAATATCGTCACTAAAAAATCCAGAGTGAACTTTTCTATTTTGCCGTTCATTATATCTGAAATGCGGGGATGGCTTATGTTAAGCTCATTCGCTGCTTGCTGTTGTGTCCAGCCTTGCTCCTGAATAATATCTCTAATCATGATGATCATGTCAGCACGCAAAAGCATATTACTAGCCACATCAACTGCTTCTGTGGCATGAAATGGGCTTTCATAAAATTTTAGTGCCATGTCAAATCTCCTTGTTTAATTTAATCCAGTTTATATAAAAACAATCCCCCAAGACAGTTATGATTGATACAATTTATATAGAAGAAAATATCCTACAACACCCTCGCGTGTTAGCTATTTGTGCCCGCTTCCCGAAAGCGCGACAGGTCACCTGCCATCGCTATGGCGAAGTCTTTAACCCAAAAGCGCAAAACTTTCGCCTACAAAAACAACAACCGGCTTTAATTCTTGCAGAAAAATATCAAGGCTTTATGCTCAAAGCCCCGCTGCATTACGGTATTGGTGCTAAGCAGAATTATTATTTCTCGCACATGCTGAATTGCTTGTACGATTGCCGTTATTGCTTTTTACAAGGCATGTACCAATCGGCAAATTATGTGCTGTTTGTGAATTATGAGGATTATTTCGCCGATATTCAGCACTTATGCGCTAAAACACCCGATGAACCGGTACACTTTTTCTCTGGCTACGATTGCGATAGCTTGGCCTTGGAGCCAGTGACCGATTTTGCCAAAGAGTTTTTACCGGTTATCCGCGCCACGCCCAATGCATGGATGGAATTACGCACGAAAAGCACACAAATACGCCATTTATTAGATATTGAGGCTTTTGAGCGTTGTATTGTCGCGTTTAGCTTTACCCCCGATGAAATAGCCTCGGCATTAGAGCATAAAGCACCTAATATCTTAAAACGGCTAGATGCACTGAATAAATTACAGGAAAAAGGCTGGCCGATAGGTTTACGTTTTGATCCGATTATTTACGAAGATGATTATCAGCTCCATTATCAGAATTTATTTAAAACGGTATTTGCTAAAATTAACCCTGATTTATTGCACTCCGTTAGTTTAGGTGTTTTTCGTTTACCGGATAAGTACTTTAAGAAAGTACAGAAGCTTTATCCCGAAGAGAAACTATTTGCTAGCCCGCTAGAGTCGCGTGATGGCATGATGTCTTATAAATCCCATTTAGAACAAGAAATGATGCAGTTTTGTACACAGGAGCTACTCAACTATATCCCTGAAGACAAATTTTTTCCATGCAGTTTATAAAGCGTATTGTTTTAATTACGGGGGCAAGTTCGGGCATAGGTCGCGCTTGTGCGCGCGCTTTATTAAATCAAGGGCATGAGGTGATTGGCGTCTCCAGAGATTGCGAAAAATTTACGCAAGCTCACCCGCGCTTTAGTTCGGTGCAGATAGATTTCAGCGATTTAACCGCTTTACCTGAACAGCTAAAACAATTAGTCAAACAGTTTCCGCAAATTGATGGCATTATTTTCAGTGCCGGCAAAGGCCAGTTTTCCAATTTGGAAGAGTTTTCCTTTAGCCAAATACAAGAAATAATCAACCTCAATTTTGTCAGCCAAAGTTTTCTCGCCAAAGCATTTCTACCCGCATTAAAACGCAAAAGCCTCGCTGATCTAATTTTTATAGGCTCAGAAGCCGCATTATCTGGCAGCCGCAAAGGCTCGATTTATTGTGCCAGTAAGTTTGCTCTGCGGGGTTTTAGTCAGGCATTAAGAGATGATTGTGCGAAAAGCAGTGTGCGCGTTTCTTTAATTAACCCCGGTATGGTTAAAACCGAGTTTTTTAACACATTAAACTTTGAACCCGGCGCACAAATAAGCCAACATTTGCTCGCAAAGGATGTTGCCGACGCAGTTAGCTATATTATTCATGCGCGCCTGGGCATTATTATTGATGAAATAAACTTAAATCCGGCAAATAAAGTGATTAATTTCAAGAAGTAAGTCACGATTTTGAGAGTAAACCCTGAATTCTATAGCCTAAGACTGCGACAATATGCCACATTTTCAATTGCAATCAACTTAGATATGATATACGCAACTCTTAAATGCACTCCAAACTGATGTAGAGTTTACCCTCCTCCTTGAATGCGACTTAACTAAGTTAAGCCGCATTTTTTTTGCCTTGTCGTTTTTCAAACAATCATGACTAGCCCTAAAATGAAAAAATTATTTCATACGCACTTCTAAAGCATGCCAATGCTAGTATTTTTCCGAGCTTAAAATGGACTCTGCTTTACTCCTTACTGATATCGACATCATCAATTTGTTCGGAATCAAGAAATTTATACGCGTATTCTAAATAACAACCACTGCTTAGAAATAAGCTAAATAACTCAGGATCGATATGCTGATTTTTTGCCATATCACTCATAATACGAATGGCGACACTAAGCGGCTTGGCCTTTTTATACGGTCGGTCAGACGCGGTTAACGCTTCAAAAATATCGGCAATCGCCATTATTCGAGCGGTTAATGGCATGTCTGCTCCCATTAAGCGTTTTGGATAGCCTGTGCCATCCATTTTTTCATGGTGACTGCCAGCTACTAGCGGTACATCCGCTAAATACTTGGGATAGGGTAAGTTTTGCAGCATGATAATTGTTTGCACTATATGGTCATTGATTTTAAAGCGCTCTTCTTCGGTTAACGTACCTTTTTCAATGCTTAAATTATAAAGTTCGCCGCGATTGTATTTATACTCAGGCACGTCTAGCTTAAACCCCCAAGGGTTGTCCTGTGGAATCTTATCGCCTGCTTCGCGTTCAATAATATGCTCAGCTTTGTCTGCTAATAATTTTTCTCGTACTGGAAGTGCTTTAGCTGCAGTTTTTTGCTGCCGCTGCCTTTCTTCCCAAGAAACGCCGAGTCGATCATCTAAGGTTCTCTCCCAAGTGTATTCGGCAATTTCTGCAAGCCGTTGGATTTTTTCCTGGCTCATAAATTCGCCGCCTTCATTACACTCTGCAATAAAAGCGAAGTCTTGATCTAGCTGTTGTAGTTTGGCTTCTAATTTTTGACCTAGAGACTCCGATTCCAGACCTTTTGCTATTTGTTGCCAATAATCAATTTCTGCATCTCTTTTTAGCACTTCAACGCGCATTCGGATCTCATGGATGCGATCATAGATGGTTTCTAGTTTAGTGGATTTATCGACCACATATTCCGGCGTGGTAACTTTGCCGCAATCATGTAACCAGCTTGCGATATGCAGTGACTCCCATTGATCCTCATTAAGCTGGAAGTCCTTAAAAGAGCCGGATGTGCTATTACAGGCGGCTTGAGCAATAAGTTTTGCGATTTCCGGCACTCTGGCGCAGTGGCCTCCGGTATAGGCTGATTTAGAGTCAATCGCATCGGCAATTAGTTTAATAAAAGAGGCAAATAAGGCTTTTTGCATCATGAGCAATTGCCGACTTTCTAAAGAAACTGCGGCAAAATCTGAGAGTTGTTGTACAAAGGCTAAATGCTCTTCATTGTTTTGATTATTGCCTTGTTTTTTATACAACAGACACAGTAGGCCGATAGTTTCTTTATCTCTATTGCGTAGTGGCAGAGCAATAATTTTAACCGCATGCGTCTCTAGTTTATCGAGTAAGGGGTTTAATGGGTTAGGTTTATCTACAGCCAACTCTATTTGGCTGCTTGTTTTTTTCTTTAAGGCCTGCGCTAGTTCATTGTCGTCATTGACCGGTATTTCTGGAAGGTCGGTAAGATGCTTAAAGTCGCGCTTGCCCATGTGCATAAAACTGGGTTTTAAGCAGTTTCTCTGTTCATCGTAGAGATAAGTTAAGGCCGCATCTGCTTGGCTAATTTGCGTGGTTTGTTGCGTTGTACTCTGCAATAAATCGTCTAGGTTTTGCTCGCCAGCTAGAGAGTGAATAAGTGAGAGAAATTGGCTGATGGTACTTTTCATCATTTTCATCGCGATAGCAAGCTCTTCTACTTCAGTAATAGCAGAACGCGTTGTTATTGGACTACTAAAATCAAAGCGACTAATCAGCCCAGCCTCGCCCGCTAAATGCCTGATAGGCTTGGATATTTGTCGTGCGAATAGCCAAATAATAGGGATGGCAATTAAGATAATAATGGCGGCAAGCAATACGGACTGATCACGAATTTTGATCGCCGTACTTAATAATTCATTTTCCGGTGAAACCATGAGTACAAAAAAACTTTTTCCACCAGGTATATGCATTTCGCGTATTGCGCCCAGCCACTTTTGCCGATTAAATATAAAATCAAGCGGTTGTGAAACAATCTGCAAATCTTTACTTAAAAAGGCAAGTACGTCACTGCCAAGTTCTTCAAGTTTGGCTATTTTAAAAGTGCCGTCTGTGGTTTCAATAATCAGGCGATTAATGTTGCCATAAACCAGCGCATTACCATTTTTATCAAAAACGACGATTTTAGTGTTGGGCGTTATCGTATTTTGCGTGAGCGTGTTAGAAAGCTGATCAAGCGTTACGTCTGCGGCAATAACAACACCTTTGGTTGGCGTTTGTAGCGCTAATGTTGTTCCAACCTGGCGAATAAAATAAAATAAATACGGTGAGGTTGAACTCACTTCATACTGCTTGAGTGCTTGTGTATACCAAGGTCGAATACGCGGATCATAGTTTGTTTTAATTACGGGATCACGGCTTAGCTCTAGCAATTGCTCAGTATAGAAGATCCTCATTAAATTACGCTGACCCTGTGCATCAGTACTGATATTGTCGACTACAAACGCCGCATTTGGCGGCGTGTTAAATGTCAGGCGTAGAAGTTCAGAGTTAATCGGGCGCATAATAAAATAATCGCCATTTGGGTAAGCAATTTGAATAGCTGATAATTTTTCTTCATTGTGTAATGCGGTACTAAATCGGCTCAGCGATTTTAGCCGTTCATCTAAAGAATGCGCCTGCGTCACAGGCGATAACGCTAACAGGCTAATGCTTTGTTTGGCAGATTTAAGTAAACCGCCAAAATTGAGGCTCAGTTCCCGATTGATTTGATTGAAGACCAGATCGCCGCCGGCAATAAGAATTTCAGAGGTTTTGCTGTAGTGTTGCCAACTGAGTGCGGCACCAAATATCAGCGTAAAGCTAATAAATAACGTGCTAATAGTGAAATGTAATGAATATGAACTGCGTTTTTTAGCTGACATAAAAACACCTTCCTCAAGGAGGCAACGCCAAATCAGACGTGTTTATTTCAATGTCGTAGCGAGGCTTTTAGCTAGCCGCCGTCAAAATAAAGAAGGAAGCTAACCCTCACCTCAATAATACACAGGCTAAACGGACAATGAAATAACGAATGCTCAAGTTTATGCTTGATTATCGTTATTTTCCATATAATTTAACCATTGCTCTGCGGATTTCTTGGTCTTTTGATATAGGCTAGCTTTTTGAAATGCGGCTTTAGCTGCGGATAATTGTTCCGTTTCATACTGGCTCATACCTAATAAAAGATAAGCGTCTCCCGGCTGC
>JAIPFI010000016.1 GCA_021736705.1 Methylococcaceae bacterium
AGAGTAAAAAGACCACAATAACGACGGTGGGGATCATAAAGAAAATTTTACCCATTTCGCCCGGCATAAAAAACAAGGGCATAAACGTGGCTATGTTGGTCAAAATACTAAAGGTGACGGGTACTGCCATTTCTTGCGCACCCTTAATCGCAGCCGTGAGAGCCGGATAACCTTGTTGCCGATAGTGGTAGACGTTTTCGCCAATAATAATAGCGTCATCGACGACAATTCCTAAGGCAATAATAAAGGCAAATAGCGAGATCATATTTAATGAGACGCCAAGTGCCGGTAAGATGAGAAAAGAGCCAAGAAAGGCAATGGGAATGCCGGTCATCACCCAAAAAGCGAGGCGTAATTCTAAAAATAAAGCAAGGGTAATAAATACCAGCGTTAAGCCCATCGCGCTATTGCGTAATAGTAAATCCATACGTTGCGCATAAGCTTCTGAGGCGTCATAACGAATTTCTGCATGAATGCCAGCGGGTAGGGTGCTTTTACTTAACTCTATTTGTTCTTTAACGGTATCGGAAATACCTAGCGGGGTTTGGTCGCCAACGCGATAGACTTGCAGCATGATCGCGGGAACGCCATTGTAATTGGCGGAATAATCGGTATCTTCGTAGCCGTCGGTAATAGTGGCAATATCACCGAGCAAAACAATCCCACCCGTTGGAGTAGTAATAATCGGTAATTGTGCGAATTGCTGGCCGGTATCTTTGCGCTCTTGCATGCGGATTAAAATCTCGCCTGCGGTGCTTTTGATACTGCCTCCGGGTAGCTCTAAACTGGCATTACGAATACGCTCTGCAATGTCGGCGATAGAAATGTTATAGCGCTGTAAATTATCCTGAGAAACTTCGATGCTAATTTCTAAAGGGCGAATGCCTTCTAGGTCAATTTGGGTGATATTGTTGGCTTGTAAAAGTTGTTCACGAAAGCGTTCAGCGAGCTCATGTAATACCGCTTCTTCAGTGTTGCCATACAGAACCAAGGAAACCGTTGTCCGCTTACTGGCCATGACATTGATTTTGGGTTCTTCGGCATCGTCGGGAAAGGTGGTAATACGGTCAATTTCACGCTGTATATCTTGGGCTAATATATTAATGTCAGCTCCCGCCATGACATCAATCAGTACTGTTGCATAGCCTTCTTGAGACGAAGAGCTGATTTCATCAATGCCTTCTAATCCAGAAATTGCATCTTCTATGGCGAGGACAATGCCGCGTTCGATTTCTTCAGGGCTAGCGCCGGTGTAAACGGTATTAATACTGATAGTATCGGTCACAAAATCAGGAAAAACTTCCTGTTTCATCGTGTTTAAGAATAATAAGCCGCCGAGTATAAAGGCAAACATGACTAAATTAGCAGCAACAGGGTGTGTTGCCATCCAGCTAAGAGCATTATGTTTACTGATGTCCATACCTTGATTACTCATGGCTTGCTGCCTTGGTGCGTAAAGTCATGCCTTGAACGGGGGTACTTAGATTGCTACTAATAATGCGCGCGTTTTGGGGTAATTGTGCTGCATCGATAACCACTTGTTCGTCGTCTTTCCAAATGGGCGTCATTGTTTTTATTTCTAAAGTGTTTTGTTCGCTGAGTAACCAGAGTTGCATGCCGTTATGTATGACGGAGTCGGGTAGGGCAATGACATTGTGTAGTGTGTCGCCTGTGATTTTTACGCGTACAAAAGAGCCTAAAATTAATGCGGGCGCACCTTTGTTTTCGGCTTGCTGGCTGAATGGGTCTTTAACTTCAATAATCAGTTCGGCTAAGCGTCCAGATTTTTCTAGTTCTGCTTTTAAGCGTTTTACTGTGCCTTTGCGTGAGCCTTCTGCTCCCCAAGCGGCGCTATGCGTGATGGTTACTTGAGAGCCTTTAGTGCTGTTAATGCTGGGAATATCTATTTTACTGAGTTTTTCGATGGGCAGGGCGGCAATGACCCAAAAGCTATCAATGCCTGCTAATTTAACCAGTGGCGTTCCCGTAGAGAAAGTGGAAACCCAAGAGCCGATATGCGCATTGGTTTCTAAAACGATGGCATTAAAAGGTGAAACGGTGCGCGTGCGACTTAAGTCTAAGCGCGCTTGCGTGAGTGCGGCTTCTGCCGCTTTGATGGCGCTTTTTGCTAAGGCAAGGTGCGGTTTGCGTAAGACTAGGTTTTTACTTTGCTCGTCAAGTGGTGTATTTAATAAGGTAAATTCGCGTTGCGCAATGGCTTGTTGGCCTTGTTCTAGCGTTAAATTAAATTTTGCTTTTTCTAAATCATTTTCTTTTTGTTTCACTAATAATTCGTAATCGGTGGGATCAAGCTGAATAATTTGCTCGCCTTTCTTTAAGAACTCACCGGGTACAAAGTGTGGGCTAACAGAGGTGACTAAGCCGCTGATACGTGAGGTTAAATTAACATTTTTCGCCGGTATAACATTACCCATTGCGGTCACCGTTACTGGATAATCAATGACTTGCGCTTGAAATACTTGAACTAGAGGTGCAACTTTGCCGGCGGTAACGCGTTTTGCTTTGGGTTTATTGCTGAGCCAGTAATACGATAAGCTGATGGTGATGGCTAAAATAATTAGCGCAGGGATCCATGTTAAAAGACGCTTAAGCATCGGTGTTTTCCTTGTTGATGGCGAGTGTGTCGAGTTCCCAGCTACCAGCAAGTGCGCGGTAGAGTTGTATGCGATATTCTAATAATTGGCGTTTGGCTAAAATTTGACTGCGCTCTAAAGATTGTTGGTTTACCTGCGTGGTTAGTACGCGTAAAAAATCCATTGCCCCATACATATAGCGCAGCCGAATTTGTAGTGTGGCTTGTTCAGAGAGTTGGTGTTGTTTGGCTAAACTGATAATGAGTTGCTCTTGTTGTTGCTCTTGAATCAAGGCATCTTCGACTTCTTGTATGGCTTGTTGTACGGTTGTTGCGTAGTTATTTAAGGCTTCTGTGGCTGCGGCTCGGTTTCTATCAACTTCTGCAACTCGTCGTCCTCCGTCAATAACGGGTAAGATTAAGTTTCCTGCTAGCGTTGCAATCCAGTTATTAAATAAAGATTGTAAATTGGGCGCGGTGGTATCGATACTAGCGGATAAACTGAGTTTAGGAAAGCGATCTGCAATGGCGGCTGCGGTGCGTTGGTCTGCGGCTTGAACACGAAAATAAGCAGACCGTAGGTCGGGGCGGCGCTGTATGAGTTCGCTACTTAAACCCGTTTGTGGTTGTACAGGCAAATAGGGGAGCTGATTTTGTTCAGGTAAAGCCAACATTCCAGGTGTATTTCCTGTCAGAATAGCCAGTTGATATTCTAGTGTTTTAATCGTTGCAATGACGTTGCTTTGATCGCCGATTCTGGCTTGCAGCGTTTGCCTTTGTTGGAAGACGTCGGCAGCTGTCGCTTGTCCGCCTGCAAAGCGTGAAGTAATGATGTCAACGTTATCTTCATTGGTCTTGATCTGCTGTTTTAATAAGATCAATTGGCTGCGTTGCTCGATTAAGCGATACCAAGCAATAGCAACTTCAGCCGATAAAGAAATGGCTGCGGTATTTAAGTTTTCTTGGGCAACACGCACATCCAGATCAGAGGCGTTTCTATTGGCGCGTATGCGTCCCCACAGATCGACTTCATAGCTGGCATTTAGTCCTAAACTGAATTGGCTATTATCCGTACTATCGCTGTAATTTTGTCGGCCAGTGAAAGCAGCGCTGATACTTGGTATTAAATCTGCGCTGGTTTTTTGGGCAATGGCTTGTGCTTGTTCGAGACGATTATAAGCAGATAATAAATTGAAATTATTATTTAGTGCAGTATCGATCAGTTGATTGAGTTGTGAATCATGAAACGCCAGCCACCAGTGTTCTTGACGCGCTGATTTACCAGTTTGTGTGAATGTTTCTGGTACCGCTGTCGGCGTAGCAATTTCATTTACCGGCATTGCACAGGCTTGGATAAGTAGTACAGTAACGACAATAATGTGCGGTTTTATATCCATATAAGCAATGGCGAGAAATAATTGAAGTGTAGCCCGTATGGTGTCCGGGGTGGCGGCGGGCTACGATATTGTTTGTTGAGCTTAAGCTATCACATTTTCCGTAAAAGTAGAGGGCGTTATTCCTGAATGGCATTTCAGGAGTCTATATTGTGAAATTTAGAATTCTGCTTAAGTCGATGGGTGGGTAGTATCTACTGTTAGCGTTTGTCCTGGCTTTAAACTTTTTCCTAAGCTCTTTTTATTCCATTTACGTAAGTCAGCAACACGTACATTGAATTTTTCTGAAATAGTTGATAAAGAGTCGCCACTACGAACTGTGTAACGTACAGGTTTATTTGCCGGCTTTCGTTTGGCGCTTTTTTGTTTTACCTTGCTGTTTTTTTGTGTTGCCTTGGCGTTTTTTTGCGCTACTTGAGTGTTTTTTTTAATAAGTAGTGTTTTCCCTAGTTTTAAGGGGGCATTAACTTTAAGGTTATTCCAAAGGGCAATTTCTTTGCTGCGTACTTTTAGTTTTCTGGCAATACTCGTTAAGCTATCGCCTGCTTTTACTTTATAACTAGGGTATTTAATCTTACTCGGCTTAGGTCGATTTTCTTTTGTTTTTGCCTGAATAGTAGGGGCAAGTTGATTCGCTTGAATAAAAGGATTATTGCTTATCTTGTCATGGGCGAGAGGAATAAGTAGAGATGTGCCTACGGGCATTGCATTTTTGCTTAAATGATTAACATCACTAATTACTTGAGTCTGTGTTTTATAGCGTCGAGCAATACTATTTAAACTGTCGCCCGACATGACTTTATGGTGTTGCCATTGAACGCGCTCTTGATTTGGTATGGAGGCTAAATTATGCTCAAAAATTTCGACTTTATCAATCGGAATTAATATCCGGTGGGGGCCTTCCGGTGGCGTATAAGTACGGTTATAACCGGGATTTAATTGAAAAAGCTCATTTAGCGATGTGTCAGATAATTTGGCCGCTAAAGATAAGTCAAGCTGTGAACCAATATTGACGGCTGAAAATGTGGGTTTATGTTCCAGTGTTTTTAAATCAACACCATAATATTCAGCGTTAGCAAAAATTTTGGCTAATGCTAATAATTTAGGTACGTAGCGTTCGGTTTCTGTAGGTAGGTCTAGCGCCCAAAAATCGGTGGCTTTTTCCTTGGATATATTGCGCTTAACGGCTCGACCAACATTGCCTTCGCCTGCATTGTAAGAGGCAAGGGCGAGCAACCAATCCTTATCAAATAATTCGCCTAGATTTTGCAGGTAACTCGTTGCTGCTTCAGTTGATGCATAAATATCGCGGCGACCGTCATACCACCAGTTTTGTTTTAAGCCGTAATTTTTGCCTGTAGATGGAATAAACTGCCATAAGCCCGCTGCATGTGCATGCGAATAAGCATCCGGTTGAAATCCACTTTCAATAGCGGGTAATAAGGCAAATTCTCCAGGCAAGCCTTTCTCTTCCACTTCTTTAATGATGGCGTACAAAAACGGCTCAGCGCGGGCTTGAATGGTTTCAATGTATTTGGGGTGAGCTAAATACCAAGCAACGGCCTCATCAATGCGCGGGTTATCTTCTTCTGGAATGGAAAAAAGAGAAATTAGATATTGCCAGCTATCCTTGGTCTGAATGTCTGTGTCAGTATTAGGAATAAAGGTTTCTTGGTCAACTTCTGGAGGGTTATTTAAATTCGGTTTCTGAGAGGTGCTAAGGATCTCGGGTTCAGTGCGTCTATGGACGCTGGAGTCAGGACTTTTTAGGCTACAGCCATTGGCGAGAAGTAAGATCAAAGTTCCTGAAATAATGGAGCGTTGCTTAAGTTTAGTCATAGTCTAGTCTGGTTTTTTTCTGGCAATAAATTTTTACTATTCTACTCTGTTTATACAAAATACCTTAACTAAAAATACTATCTAAATATTCATCTTTAATGATATACATAGTCAAACCCAATTTATCAAGGCCTTTGCATAGCCGGGAAAATTCTTGAAAATGTTCTGCTCGAATAATTCGGTAGGTGTCGCCATAAGCATTGTGAATGCCAATGATCATACCTTTGCCCATATAAGTAAGTGGGCTTTGGCGATACGCTTGTTGGTCTTCTTTTGATAGTGAAAATTTAAGATTAATGGCGTTGATCAGTGCTATTATTTGTTCATCTTTCGGATGTTTGTCTTGCTCTATAAGGATCTGAGTAATAGACTGAAAAGGTGAGCGAGTATCAAGATTAAGCTTATTAAGTTGCTGAATTCCTTGCAATAGTGCCCTGCTGTGTACGCCCATTAATGTGCCTTTAGTTGAATAAACTTAACTGAGTCTCAATTTTTTTGATTTTAGCATTAATCAAATTACCTTATAATAACTGATTTAGTTTTTACATTATTATCAATTAGGATTTAATATGAAAAAAATATCTTTTCTTGCATTTTTCTTGTTTTTATTTAGTGCTGTTTCTTATGCGCACGGCCCTGTCAGAGGGAAAATGACAGCAACAGTTGATATTGAAGCGCCTGCTGAAAAAGTGTGGGAAGTCATTAAAAATTTTGATGACATGACATGGCATCCCGGTATTAACGTGACCAAAGCAACGGGCGGTAATACAGAAGGTGCGACGCGTGTATTGGCTGTTGATGGCGGGACTATTACCGAAGAATTAAAAAGCTATGACGATAAAAAAATGTCATATAAATACAAAATTACGGATATGAGTGTTGTAAAAACAATCCAGCATTCAGGTCAAGATGAAGATGTGCCGGTGCTTCCTGTTGATAATTACCAAGGTGTTATTACCGTTAAGAAAAAAGGTAACGGTGCTGTGGTAACGTGGGTGGCGACTTATTACCGTGGTTATATGAATAATAATCCACCCGTAGAGTTAAATGAAGAAACTGCTGATGAAGCGGTCACTCATGTATTAAAAACAGGTTTAACAAGTTTATTACACACATTTGAACCTAATACATTATCTACAGCGATTACATTTGAAATGAAAAGATAGTTTAGTGGGCCGACTTTAGTCTGCTTATGCCTGTACAAGCTAGCAAAAAATGTGGCTTTAGATGTTTTCTGATATTGGCGGGCTAAAGCCGCGCTCTACATTCTGTTAGTTTTTTACTGAGCTAGACGCTTCTAGCTCAGTAACTCTAAATCCCTTCCCAAATCTTTTATCAATGGCTTCTCAGTGAATAATCAATGCAAAACTGTTTTACAGCTCGTTATCGCCCTATGTTTCCCTTTCAGTTCTAATTTACTGGCGCAACCTTATGCTTTTATCACTAATCAATTAGATAATAATGTAGCCGTTATTGATTTAGCAACCAACACCGTTATTAAATCAATAGCGGTTAAAGGCAAGCCCGTCGGTGTTGCCGTTAACCATGTGAACCATCAAGTTTATATCAGTACACCACAAGGTGAAGGCTTTACTGTTTTAGACGGCAATACTCTGGAAGTTATTAACCGAATTAAAGTGGGTGGTGCATCAGTCGGTATTGCGGTCAGTCCTGATGGGCAGCGTATTTTTGTTGCAGATTGGTATGAAAACAGTGTGTCAATATTTAATAGCACTGCTCTGAAACTAGAAAAGAAAATGACTGTCGGAAAATCACCCTCAGGTTTAGCTATTAGTGCCGATAATCGCTGGTTATATGTAGCTAACCGTATGGATGATTCAATCTCGCAAATTGATGTAGATAAATTAAGCATTAGAAACACGACTAAAGTAGGCGCACACCCTTTTGGCATTAGTTTAGATAAAAAAACTCAGCGACTTTATAGTGCCAATGTAGAAAGTAATGATGTGTCGGTTTTGAGCACGGAAGGCTCTAATTTGAAACGTGTGGCGCGCATTAAAGTGGGTGGTCGGCCTTATGCTTCTGCTTTGGCATTGGGAGGAAAGTTATTATTTGTCACTAATCAAGATGATAGTACTGTTTCTGTCATTGATACAAAAACTTTAAGTGAAATTAAGCAAATTGAAGTCGGTGAAAAGCCCGAAGGCATAAGTACACATACCGATGATCGTCATGTTTACGTCGCTAATTGGTTTGATGGCACAGTTTCAGTCATTGACGCGCAAACACTTTCGGTTGTTAAAACGATTAGCACCGGCGATGGTAGTCGTGCTTTTGGCGAGTTTATTAGTCGGTGATAATTTTTTTCTAGTACAAAAATTGGAAGTACACGATGCTTGATTAAGCATCTATTTTAAAGTAAGTATCTTATATTTTTAGTGTGGGTAACTTCTTAGTAAATATTCAGACCCCCCCCCCTAGAAAACCCCGCAGCATGGATTCCCGATTAAACACTTCGGGAATGACGATATTTTTATAAGGGGTCTGTGAATAGTTACACTTCTTATGCAAATTTAGGGAACTATGTTATTTAACTCTTTTTCATTCATCTTTGCATTTTTACCTGTCACTCTTATAGTGTATTTGCTTTTAAGTGTATATACAGAAAAAAAACAATCCTTAATTTGGCTTTTAATCGCATCATTATTTTTTTATGGATGGTGGAATCCAAGCTATCTATTGCTAATAACATCATCAATTGCTATTAACTTTGTCTTTTCCAAACTCATTGGAAAACAAATCGAAGCGAGGAAAGTTTTGTTTATAGGCGTTGTCTTTAATCTTGGCTTGCTCGGTTATTTTAAATATAGAAACTTTTTTGTTGAGAATATAAATTATCTGTTCGATGGATTTTTCCCCTACTCGCAAACCATTCTTCCTTTGGCAATTTCTTTTTTTACTTTCCAGCAAATTGCTTTTTTAGTCGATACTTACAATCAAAAAACCTATGATCATGGTTTTTTAAAATACTCCTTGTTTATTTTGTTTTTCCCGCAATTAATTGCCGGGCCAATTGTACGTCATCAAGAATTAATAGACCAATTCGATGTCAATCCTATAAATCAAGATCTGTATGAGAAATTAGCTAAAGGTATAGCGTTTTTCTCTATAGGCTTAATAAAAAAAGTTATTTTTTCTGGTCGATTAGCAGAAATATCTGATCCCTTATTTTTAGCCGCTAATACTCAAGTTCTTTCTTTTTATGAGGCTTGGCTTGCTGCATTGGCCTATACCTTTCAAATCTATTTTGATTTTTCTGGATATTCGGATATGGCGATTGGTCTTGCGCTTATGTTTGGATTTAGCATTCCAAATAATTTTGATACGCCTTATAGGTCTTATTCAATTCGTGATTTTTGGCGAAAATGGCACATGACTTTATCAAGCTTTTTGCGTGATTATTTGTATATACCAATGGGTGGAAATCGTCATGGATTGTTTAAGCAAGCCATCGCTTTATTTATCACTATGCTGCTCGGAGGGTTGTGGCATGGCGCAAGTTGGAATTTTATTGCATGGGGTGGACTCCATGGCTGCGCGCTATGGTTGAATCAGTTAAGTCATCGCTTGAGTATACATCCCCCTAAATTACTTGGCTGGAGTATTACCTTTTTATTTGTTTTATTTTGCTGGGTTTTATTTAGGGCTGAAACATTTTCAACCGCAATGAATGTATATTATGGCTTGTTTGGCTACAATGGCGTAGGTGATATACCAAAATCGTGGAGTAAAATAGGCATTATTGCATTGGCTGCCGCTTTTGCAATAATTGGCCCTTCATCTTATGTTTGGGTGCATACGCACTTAAAACCAAATAAGGCGACTGCTATTCTATTAGCTGTTTTAACGCTTGCTGTATTATTGGAGCTTGGAGATATTGGTAATAATGAATTCATTTACTTCCAGTTCTAGGCAATGGAAAGTGTTCGTTATGCTTTTTACAGGCATTTTGAGTGGTTTGCTTTTTCTCATTTATGGCGCTATTTTATTAATTGATCCTTTTGATAACCTGCAATTTTCATTCGATTTGAAGCGAGTACAAGTCAGTGGTACTGATAGATTTTTTAAGCCTTCAGTTGCTCGTCGCCGTATTTATGATAGTGTCATCATTGGTTCATCTACGGTTATGTTGATTCATCCGCATCGACTTGGAGAATTGATGTCTGCAAAATTTGCAACCTTAGCCATGCCGGCAGCATCACCTTTTGAGCAATTGCGTTTATTAAAGCTTTTTACTCAGCATCATCCAAAAACCAACTATGTACTTATAGGGCTTGATCATATTTGGTGTAGCACAGATACATTACCTAAATTAATAGGATTCAATGCAGGTAATCGTATACCTGATGAGTTGTATGACGAAAATATATGGAATAACTGGCCTGCTTTTAGCGGAACTACCATTAAATATACCAAACGACAATGGAAAGCTTTATATGATACAAATCAGGACTCAGCTGGGCATGATGGCTATTACGATTTTACTGCAAAATATTCTGTTTACGATTTAAATAGTGCGCAAGCTAAACTGTATTATGGGCTAAATCCTATACCAGAATTTAATGCTGTTATGAGAAAGCCAGGGCTTGCTTTAGAGGAAAAATTAAGCAGAGACTATCCTGCTCTGAGGGATTTAAACAAAGCGCTAAAGGCGTTACCAAATGAAACGATAAAAATATTGGTTTTTGTACCATTTCATTGGTACGAGCAGTCCCGCACTTTTTCGCAGTTTTCTGAGTGTAAAAATCGAGTACTTGTCAATCAAAAACAAATTGAAAATTTACATATTATTGATTTTATGAAGTATTCAGAAATTACTTTAACCGATACTAATTTTTGGGATCCTATTCATTTTACTAAGGATATTGCCATGCAAGTAGAGCATAGCATTGCGAAGCAGATGAGGGTTATCGCGACATCTAGTGACCTGAAAAGGTAGATATACGCAGACATTAAAAAATAAAAGTGACGCAAGATGCATTGCTCTTTTAAGCAAGCAAAAATATTATTTACATAACTCTAAATATGCAACCACAAGTAGAAATATTTTCTCAAGGCGAAGAGGTTATTACTGGTCAAACGGTTGATAGCAATGCTGCTTGGTTAGCGCAACAACTGGTGCAAATGGGTTTTATCGTCAAGCGCCATACAGTTGTGGGTGATAATTTAGCCGACTTAAAAAAACTATTGCAGGAAATTTCATTACGCACAGATTGTTGTATTTGTACTGGAGGCTTAGGGCCGACTGTAGATGATTTAACAGCTGAAGCAGTTGCTCAGGCTTTTGATCGACCTTTGTCTTTAGATCCTGTTGCATTGCAACAAATACACGCTTATTTTGTTGGCCGGAAACGCACTATGGCTGATACTAACCGTAAACAAGCCTTTTTCCCTTTGGGTGCTGAACGTGTTGATAATGAATGAGGCACAGCACCTGGATTTAGTTTACAAGAAAATCGTTGCTGGTTTGTTTTTCTGCCCGGTGTACCCTTTGAAATGAAGTCCATGTTTGCCGAGCAAATTGTTTTTAGTTTACAGCAACGCTTTTTATTACAAGCAAGTCAATTAGTCACTTTACGTTCTATTGGTATAGGTGAATCTGATTTGCAGGAAAAAATTAATACTGTTTCTTTGCCAGAAAACGTTGAATTGGGTTTTCGAGCGGGTGCTGATGAAGTACAGACCAAATTATTATTTCCGGCAGGCACAGATCAAGATCAAGTTAAAAAACTTGTGCAACGGATTAGTTCTTGTATTGGTGATTATGTTTTTGCTGTCGATGGCTTAAATGAGAGGCAGGGCGGCCTTGTTAGTGTAATTGATCAGCTAATACAGCAACAAGGCTTAACTTTATCAGTGCAAGAAACAGTATCTCAAGGCTTAATCGCTGCAAAATGTATTGGTCAACCTTGGTTATTAACTTCCTCTTTTAGTCAATCACTGCAACAGTTAAGCAATAAACTCAATATTCTATTTGAACCTGATGCTGGTTTTAAAATGGCGAAAAGTATCGCCGCTAAGATCCAGCAGCAAGAAGGCACAGATTTAGTGTTAGTGCAATTATATCAAGGCAGTACTGAGCAATTTCAGAGCAAAGATCAGAATATTGTTATCTATAATCTATTGTTAACGCCAGAAGGTATTCAGTGCAGTGAATTTAATATAAGTGGTTCGCAACAGCGTAAGCAAAACCAATCTGCATTATTGGCCTTGGATCTTTTAAGGCGTTATTTACAAAACAAAAACTCATTGTAACGCGTGTTTTAAATTTTATTGCTTTGTGTATGTAACCAAGCCCACAAACGATAAACTAGCATAAAAGCAATGACAGAAGAGGCGCCTATAATAAAATCATGATTATCTTTAATCAATGTTTGCACTTGCAACACAATGCTCTGATTCACTTCTTTGTAAAGTAAATAACTGCCTAATAGCAGTACAAAATAACCAAAACCACGTTTTAAATAATGTGCGGGAATATAGTTTGATGCGCTTGCGCCAGTAAAGCTGCCAATAATCGCTAAGCAAGTAATAGTAAGAGTTAAGGTCGGGTCAATATCTAAATGATTGGCATGACCAGCTAATGCCGCGGTACTTTGTAAAGTAATAATAAATAAAGAAGTACCAATAGCGGCATGAATTGGCAATTTAGCCAGATGTGCTAAGGCTGGAACGAGTAAGAAGCCGCCGCCAACACCTACCAATCCTGTAATAATACCTAAGAAAAAACCATCAAATAAAATAGCCAGAACAGGCAGTTCCAAGGGGCAAATAGGTGTTTCACTTGAACAGGTGTTAGTGTCGCTGGACTGTTTGCTGTTTTTCAAAATCATAGAAAAAGCCGCGATCAACATAACTATACCTAATAGCACTAATAATAAAGCCCCAGGTATATAAGCCGTTAAACGGCCACCGAGAAAAGCGCCAAACATGCCCGCACTACCAAATACTGCGCCTGTTTTCCAGCAAACATAGCCTTTGCGTGCATGATGAACAGTGGCAATTAAGCTCGTGCAGCCAACGACAATCAGCGAGGTGACAATGGCACTTTTAGCTGGGATATCGGCTAAATAAACCAGAACAGGCACTGTTAATATTGAACCTCCACCGCCCAATAATCCCAGTAAAAAACCAATAATAACGGCGAAGACGCTAGCTAATAACATAATCTCATTACCCTTGTCTTAGCGGTTCTTGAGTGGTTTCTGTTTTGCCGCAAGCTTGGTTTGCTGGCAGTGCCGCATCAATATATTTAGGGTAAGGTAAGTTCAAATTAGCCATAATTTCGATAAATTCAGCACAGGTTATTTGTTGTCCTAAGCGCTCATTTAGCGCTATTTCTTGTGCGATAGTAGAAACTCTTCTGCCATGATAATCATGCCCTGGATAAACTAAAGTATCCGCTGGCAGGGTAAACAATTTTTCGGTAACACTTTTAAATAAAGTAACTGTATCCCCTTGTTGAAAATCAGTACGACCACAGCCATTAATAAGCAAGGAATCACCTGTAAACACCCGATCAGCAATCAGATAACTAACACAACCGCTAGTATGCCCTGGTGTATGCAGTACTTTGATCTCAATGCCGCCAATTTGCAATACCACCCCGTCTGTAACCAAAAGATCAGCACACATTGCACCTGCATCTCTGTGAACGATGCTTTTACTGGTCAGCTGATCACGTAATAAACTAGCGCTCGTCACATGATCTGCATGCACATGAGTTTCCAGCGTATAAATAAGGGAGAGATTTAAGCTGTTAAGTAATTCTATATAGTGTTTGAATTCTGTCGCGACTGTATCAATTAAAATCGCTTTTTTACTGGCTTCGCAAGCGATAAGGTAAGTATAAGTACAAGTATCCGGTTCAAAAAGTTGTCTAAAAATCATTATTATTTATCCATTAATATAATCAAATGCTAATTAAAGGTTAGCGATAATAGCGTTTAATTGCAAGGCAAAGTTATCATGGTTTTATATTGCATAAGCAGAATTAAATTGAATAATGGTAAACTAAGACTAACTTACATTAACAACATATTTGAATCATTTGGAGTAATAAATGCTGAATAAAGTAACCTTGATAGGAAATTTAGGAGCCGATCCTGATGTTCGCTATATGCCTACGGGTGGAGCTGTCACTACTATTAGTTTGGCAACCACATTTCGCTGGAAAGATAAGCAGTCTGGTGAACGTAAAGAAAATACAGAATGGCACCGCGTTGTTTTTTATAATCGTTTAGCGGAAGTTGTCGGTGAATATTTGCGTAAAGGTAGTCAAGTCTATATAGAAGGGCGACTACAAACACGTAAATGGCAAGATAAAGAGGGTGTTGATCGTTATAGCACGGAAATTATCGCCTCAGAAATGCATATGCTTGGTAGCCGTACTGGCGGTACTGCTCCTTTGGGGAATTCATCTACGCAGCATGCACCCGCGCCCGCTCCATATAATACACCCGCCAGTCCGCCACATACACAGTCCGCCACTACGCAGGCGAAGTCGATGTCAGAAGCGCCACCACCTGCGGCTTATGAAGATTTTGATGACGATATACCGTTTTAGAGGTCACTTCATTAGGGTTGTGTAAAGTTTATATTGGCTGTTTAGGAATGAACACAAAATAACATCGACAACGTATTTTTTTGTAGGAGCTCAGATGGCTCGTCTGCCTTTTGCAAGCCGCTTGCCTGCGCTCCTAAGATGAAGGCATTATTTCATGCACATTCTTGATTAGCCGGAAAAAATAAATATCCAGGGCGATGGACTGGAGACATAAGACATTTGGGGCATGGAGCGTACTTGTGGTGTTAAACCCGGAGCAAAACAAAGAGGTTGCTTAAAAATTTAAGCGACAATTATCTTGCAAATCGTTGGTATTGATAAAAAATTGATATGACTAGGAGACCTTTTTGAAACCATCCTTTTATGATTTAAATTATTCTGATTTAGAAAGGGTGCTAAATCAGAATAATTTGAACGGCTCAGCAGCGGCCGTTCTTTTTAATTGGCATTATAAGAAAAAAGAAAAAGCTCAATGCTATGAGAATATTGCAAAAGATTCAGTGGCCTTTTTTCAAAATAATTTCGACTTCTCTCTGCCCGAAATCGATACGGTCCATGAGTCAAAAGATCGAACCGTAAAATTTCTTTTTAAGCTTAAGGATAGTTACAAAATTGAAACCGTCCTTATTCCGTTTCATAATAAATATTCTCTTTGCCTTTCATCGCAGGTTGGCTGTGCCATGAATTGTTCTTTTTGTTTTACCGGAAAACAAGGATTTAAAAGAAATCTAACGACTAATGAAATTGTTGGTCAATTTCTGCAGGCGTGGCGTTGGTTAGCGAAAAATAGGCTTGGAGAAGAGCGAATTTTAAATATTGTGTTTATGGGACAAGGCGAACCTTTGCATAATTTTGATGCCGTCAAAAAAGCCTGCGAAATATTTTTATCGCAACATGGAGCGTCAATTGGTGTTCAAAAAATTACTATTTCAACTGCGGGTTATATGCCAGGCCTTAAAAGATGGAGCCAAGAAATTCCTGGAGTGAATCTTGCTTTATCGCTTCATTCGCCCTTTGCAGAAAAAAGGAATGAACTTATCCCTATTAATGTGAAATATCCACTAGGTGAGGTATTGGCTTATATTGATAAGATACCTTTAAATAAAAAGCAATTTATTACTTATGAATATATTCTGATAAAAGATTTTAATGATTCTTCAGATGATGCTAAGCAATTGGGAATGATATTGGCTGGTAAGCGTGCTTATATAAACTTAATTCCTTTTAACTCATTTCCAGGGTCAGATTACAAGTGTCCGGATGTGGATAAAATTGAAAAGTTCAAAGAAGTTTTAGATACGTTTAAAATTCCGACGTTAATAAGAGGTGCTAAAGGCGATGATGTATTAGCGGCATGTGGACAACTTAACTCTAAAATTTAACCAATAAATTCAACGGATGAGCCAGTTGATTTTGATGACGCTCTTCTTCGACGTATTTTATTGAGAGACTGCTTAGGGTTGTTGGTTATTGTCGGTAGCACTCATTTTTTAATTACACATTTGCCAAGCCGTTTAGTCAAAAGTAATCAGTCAAGCGCAAAATACTATGATTAAACGGCAATTATTATGCGAATGTAGATTTTTTATTCGCTTTATTTAGAGAAGTATAAAAAAATATTATAATGACGCTATATCTTTCAATAGTAATAATTAGAAAATATGACACAAAATAGCTTTTATTGGCATGATTATGAAACTTTTGGGGTAGATCCGCAGCGGGATAGAGCGGTTCAATTTGCAGGGATTCGGACGGACTTTGATTTTAATATTATCAGCGAGCCATTAGTCATTTATTGTAAGCCGGCTGATGATACTTTGCCGCAACCTGAAGCCTGTTGCGTGACTGGAATTACACCGCAATTAGCGGCTGAAAAAGGTAAACCTGAAGCGGAATTTATTGCTTTAATTCATGAGCAAATGGCGCAAGCAGATACCTGTACTTTAGGTTATAACAATTTGCGTTTTGATGATGAGGTAACGCGTAACCTTTTGTATCGTAACTTTTATGATCCTTATGCGCGTGAATGGCAAAAGGGTAATTCGCGTTGGGATTTAATCGATTTAGTACGCACTATGCATGCTTTACGTCCTGAGGGTATGCGCTGGCCTGTGGATGCAGAAGGGCGTATCAGTTTTCGTTTGGAAAAGTTAACGGCAGAAAATGGGATTGCGCATGAAGAGGCGCATGATGCCTTGTCTGACGTACATGCTACTATTGAGATTGCGCGATTAATTAAACAAGCTCAACCTAAGTTGTTTCAATTCTTCTTAGATAATCGAGGCAAGCATCAGGTAAAACAGTTATTACAATTGGGGAGTTTTACGCCAGTTGTGCATGTTTCTGGTATGTATGGCGCGGATAAACAATATTTAGCGTTGGTTTTACCAATATGCCAAGATCCCAGTAATAGTAACGGCGTGATTGTTTATGATTTGTCGGTTGACCCTAGTGTTATGCTTGGCTTGTCTGTAGAAGAGATACAAACACGTATTTTTACTGCTAAAGCTGACTTGCCGGAAGGTGTTGAACGTATTCCGTTAAAAACGATTCATATCAATAAATGTCCTATTGTTGCCCCCGAAAAAGTTCTGCGCCCGAATGATGCTAAGCGTTTGCAAATTGACAGGGAGCAATGTTATCTACACCGCGATTTGATTCAACAGTCGCAAGATATAATTGCCATGCTTACTCAAGTTTTTAGTGCGAAGAAATTTGCAGCTGATAATAATTCAGACCCTGATTTAATGATTTATAGCGGCGGCTTCTTTTCTGCTGCGGATAAACAAGTCATGAATACTATTCGGACATTAAAGCCAGAAGAATTAGCGGATTATAGTATTCCTGCCGGTGATTCAAGATTAGAGGCTATGTTATTTAGGTATCGCGGTAGGAACTTTCCTGAGACTTTGAGTGAACAAGATAGCGTTCTCTGGAAAGCATTTTGTAGAGAGCGATTAAGTGATAAGCAGAAAAATGGCTTTCTTGATTTTACGGCTTATAGCGAAGCCATAAGCAAGCTAAAACAGCAAGAAGGCATTGATCATCAATTGCTTAATGCTTTAGAGCAGTATGCTGTGGAATTAAAAGTAAGGATAATGGGGGTATAGGATTGCGGCTAAAAATTATATGATTTTAATTCTTTCTTATAGCGAAACTTGGATTGCTCCGTTTTCTTATTTTTAGCTTAAGTAAGGGCTTAGTCTTCGCCATTTGATTTGAAGATTTTAAACCAAGTCCAAGTAGAGCATACCGTACCAATAACAACATAGGCATAATTAGCTGTTAGTTTGACTAATGTGTTGCTTGGATCATGCGCAAGTGTATCTTTAAAGCTAGGGGTAATAAAGAAAGTCCAGAGCAGCGCAGGGATAAAAAAGACTAAAAAACCAGTAAAAGCCATATGCACAGGATTTTTTCCTGCATCTGTTGCAGATTTAAAAAATAAAATGGTAATGATGATTGCTGCGAGAGTGCCAGGCATGAAAGTCTCCTTAATGTGTGTTATTTGTCATAGCCTGCTGAGTAGTGAGTGTCTATAGCGAGGGTAATAAGGCTGTAAATATTTGTAGTATGAAATAAAGTCGCGAAGTTGTTTCACGACTTTACTGTATTTTTTAGCAAGCTTATCGGCATTGTCCTGCTGCTGTCGCTTCTGGGACTTCTATCAATGACCCAGATTTTACATCGTAAATATAGCCATAGACTGGAATGTCACCAGGGACAAGCGGGTGATTTCTAATGCGAGTGACATCTTCTAGTACGCTTTGCGTTTGCTCTTCAATGGTAAGCCAATCGATATAATTGCCTTCTGTCGAACCATTGCCTTCGCAGCAATCATGCCAACCCGTGTCATCAACCGATGCAGTTTTTAAGCTGGTGGATAATAGTTCGCGCATAATATTATCGGTAAATGTTTCCATGCCACAGTCCGTATGATGAATAACAAACCATTCGCGCGTACCTAATAATTTGTATGAAATAACCAGCGAACGAATAGCATCATCACTTGCGCGCCCACCTGCATTGCGAATAACATGCGCATCACCTTCGGAAAGACCTGCGTATTTAGCAGGATCTAAGCGCGCATCCATACAAGTGAGTATGGCAAATTGGCGCGCTGGAGGCATTGCTAAATCAGCTTTATCAAAGCTTGCTGTATATTCGCGATTAGCCAAAAGTACTTCATTTAATATTTTGCTCATGTTGTAACCTTTGTAATGTTCTTTGTTTAAAAAAAAGCGCTTACTTGTTATGAGTTTGAGCGAGTTTTTTATCTAAGTCATTTATCATGACAATATTTAAACTGTGCCGCAAACTCAATACCAAATAAACGCTTGTCGTCTTGTTATCTCCGTGGTCAATTCTATAACGTGAATAATGATTAGGGTAGAGACTTTATGGTTTATGTTATGTAAACTCAAAGTTTATAAAGAGGTTGTTAGTGGATAAATTAAAAAATATGCAGGTTTTTTGCCGCATTGTTGAATTAGGTACTTTTTCAGCCGTTGCCCGGGAAATGGACGTTTCTGCGATGATGATCAGTAAATACATGCGTGGCTTAGAAAATGCCTTAGGTGTTACTTTGATTAACCGTAAAACTAGGCAATTGAATGTGACTGAATTGGGACAGAGTTATTATTGTCAGTGCAAACAATTGTTGGAAGATTTAAATGACATTGAAAGTTCAGTGACGCAATCAGGGAAAACGGTCAAAGGCGTATTAAAGATTAATGCGCCTATTGATTTTGGCGGTCTATATATGGTGCCCGTTATTGATGCGTATCAAAAAAAATATCCTGAAGTTAGTGTCGTGATGACTTTAGATAATGCGTTTATTAATTTACGCGCGGGGAAATTTGATATTTCAATTGTTGTTACTGATAAGCTGGATCAGGGGGTAGTAGCAAGAAAGGTAGCGCAAACTTCTTTATGTACTTATGCATCGCCAGATTATTTAAAGCAGTATGGGTGTCCGGAAACGGTAGAGGATTTAGAGCAGCATAAATGCTTGCATTATTTAGATACGCCACATGCTGATGTATGGATATTCCATAAGGATAATAAGCGTATTGATATTCGCCCAAAATGGTCGTTTGCATCGAATAATGGCCGAGCTTTATGTCAAGCAGCTTCGTTAGGAATGGGCTTAATACGTGCGCCAGCTTTATCGGTGCGAAGCTATGTGCAGACAGGGGAATTAGTTGAGGTGCTAGAGGCCTATAAAATCCCAAAGTTGTCTGTTTATGCTACTTACTTACAGCGGAATTATTACCCGGCTAAAATGAGTACTTTTACTGATTTTTTAGTAAATTACTTTGCGGAATAAAAAAATGTTCTGACTATCTCCTTTTGTCTGATAAGCGCATTGAGAATGGGGCTTTTTTATGGAATAATAGTAAAGTTTTATATATTGAAGTGCCTCTTGTTTTCATGTTTATGAAGATTAAGAGGGTGAACCTCAACTTGTCTGGACAACAGGCTTATTTACTATGCAATTTATTACAAAAGAAGGTTTGGATCTGCCGATTACCGGCGCACCCAAACAGACCATTGAAGAGGGCAATCCGGTATCGTCGGTTGCTATCTTGGGGATGGATTATGTGGGCATGAAGCCGAAAATGCTGGTCGCGGAAGGTGATAAAGTAAAATTAGGTCAGGCTCTTTTTGAAGATAAAAAGAATCCTGGCGTAATTTTTACAGCACCGGGCGCGGGCACCGTAACGGCAATCCATCGTGGCGAAAAACGCGTACTGCAATCTGTTGTGATTGCCTTAGAAGGCGGTGATGAAGAATCATTTCAGTCCTATAGCGCAGAAGAATTACCTAACTTAAGTACGGAGCAAATTAAGCAAAATCTAGTTGCCTCAGGTTTATGGACTTCGTTCAGAACAAGACCGTATGGCAAATCACCTACTTTAGATTCTATACCTCGTTCTATTTTTGTTACTGCAATGGATACTCGCCCTTTAGCGGCTGATCCTGTGGTTATTATTAAAGAGCGTAGCGAAGATTTTACCAATGGTTTAGCTGTTATTGCTAAATTAACGACAGGAAAAACTTACCTTTGTAAAGCAACGGGTGCTGACGTACCTACTGGCAATACTACTTCGGTTGAAGTGGCTGAGTTTGCAGGCCCACATCCAGCGGGTTTGCCAAGTACGCATATTCATTTACTTGATCCTGTTAATGCAACTAAATCAGTGTGGCATTTGGATTATCAATCGGTTATTGCGATAGGTGCTTTATTTGTGTCTGGGCGCTTGAATGTTGAACGGGTTGTCGCTTTATCGGGGCCTGCAGTAACTGAACCGCGTTTAATTCGTACTCGCTTAGGTGCAAATACGGATGACTTGGTAAAAGGACAAACTACCGCCGATGAAAATCGCGTTATTTCAGGTTCTGTCTTATACGGGCATGAAGCAGCGGAATGGTCTGCTTATTTAGGTAAATTTAGCAATCAAATCTCTGTTTTACGCGAAGGCCGTGAACGTGAATTGTTTGGTTGGATTGTCGCGGGTAAAAATAAATATTCCGCAATGAATGTTTATACTTCCAGCCGCGATCGTGCTGCTAATCGTTTATTTCCGTTAACAACGGATAAAAATGGTTCTAATAGAGCAATTGTTCCTGTAGGTGTCTATGAATCAGTAACGCCTTTAGATATTTTACCTACGCCTTTACTTAAAGCGTTGGTTGTTGGTGATACGGATCAGGCACAATTATTAGGCTGCTTAGAGTTAGATGACGAAGACATGTCTTTGTATACGTTTGTTGATCCAGGTAAGCATGATTTTGCTCCTGTATTGCGAGCTAACTTAACTAAAATCGAGAAGGAAGGCTGATGTCTGCTAGAGATTTTTTAGATAGTATTGAGCCGATTTTTATTAAAGGCGGCAAATTAGAGAAGTATTATGGTCTCTATGAGATGGTCGATACTTTTATTTATACACCCTCTGATGTTACGCGTGGTACGACACATGTACGTGATGGTAATGATTTAAAGCGTACCATGACTTTTGTGGTTATTGCATGTTTCTTCGCTATCTTAATGGCGATGTATAACTCAGGTTATCAAGCTAATTTGGCGATGGAAGCGATGGGTTTAGAGCAAGCGAATGGCTGGCGTAGCATTCCTATGATGCTGTTTGGCTATAATCCAATGAATCCTATTTCTAATATGGTTCACGGCGCTTTATTTTTCTTACCTATTTATATTGTTACTTTAGCCGTTGGTGGTGTTTGGGAGGTTTTATTTGCAACCGTTCGTGGTCATGAAGTAAATGAAGGCTTCCTTGTTTCTTCTATGCTATATACGCTAATTTTGCCGCCTGATATGCCTTTATGGCAGGTTGCCTTAGGTATTTCTTTTGGGATTGTTATTGGTAAAGAAGTATTTGGTGGAACAGGTAAAAACTTTTTGAATCCTGCTTTAACCGGTCGTGCCTTTTTATTCTTTGCTTATCCGGCAGCGATTTCAGGTGATTCTGTTTGGGTTGGAGTTGATGGTTTTACTGCGGCAACACCATTAGGTTTAGCTGCAACGGGTGGGCTTGATGCTGTGCATGCGGCGGGCTATAGCTGGTTTCAAACCTTTATAGGTTTTATGCCGGGTTCACTTGGCGAAACATCGACATTGGCCATCTTAATGGGTGCTGCATTCTTGTTATATACCAAAATTGCATCTTACCGCATTATGGGGGGTGTATTAGTCGGCATGATAGCGACTTCTGTCATGTTTAACATGATCGGTAGTGATACTAATCCTATGTTTGCTTTGCCTTTTTACTGGCATTTGACTTTAGGTGGTTTTGCTTTTGGTATGGTGTACATGGCAACAGATCCTGTTTCTGCGGCAATGACCAATAAAGGTCGTTGGATTTATGGTGCTGTCATTGGTGTCATGGTTGTATTAGTGCGCGTAGTTAATCCTGCTTTCCCTGAAGGTATGATGTTGTCTATTTTGTTCGCTAATATGTTTGCACCTGTAATTGATTATTTTGTCGTTCAGGCAAATATTAAGAGAAGGATGAAACGTCATGCCTAACGAAAAAAAGACTTGTAAAACTATGACGCAATTATGTGAAAAATTGGATAAGTGCGAGCACTACCAAAAATTCGCAAAGTATCGCGATCATATTTTATCGTTAAGTAACGATAGCTTAGAAAAAACCATTGCGATTGCTTTGTCGTTATGTTTTGTTTGTGCAATTTTAGTTTCCATTGCAGCGGTTGCTTTGCGTCCTTTGCAAATTGAAAATAAAGCCTTAGATATGAAGAAGAATATTCTTGATGTTGCGGGATTATTGCAAGAAGGTACGGATATTAATGACGCATTTGCTGAGCGAATCGAAGCTAAATTAGTTGATATTGCAACAGGTGAATATGTCGATGGTGATGTAGAAGCTTATGACCAACGCAAAGCAGCTAAAGATCCTGCGCAAAATGTGATTTTAACAAAAGACCAAGATCTGGCTAGCATTAGAACTCGCGCTAAAATTGCTAAAGTTTATTTAGTGAAAGAAGGCGATGTTGTTAAGTCTATTATCTTGCCAGTACATGGTTATGGATTGTGGTCAACAATGTATGGATTCCTTGCGTTAGAAGCGGATGGACAAACTGTACAAAGCATTAATTTTTATGATCAAGGAGAAACGCCTGGGTTAGGTGCTGAGGTGGTTAATCCTAACTGGCGTGCATTATGGAAAGGTAAAAAAGTCTATGATGAATCAGGCGCGGTTTCTTTGGGTCTAATTAAAGGCTTAGTTGATACATCTAAACCAGGATCTGAATTTCAAGTTGATGGTTTAGCAGGGGCTACACTAACTAGTGTGGGTGTTACCAATCTTGTGAAATACTGGATGAGTCAAGAAGGTTTTGCGGCTTATTTAGCTAAAGTAAGAACTAAGGGCTAGGAATTACTTATGAGTGATACAAAAAAAGTACTGACCAGTCCACTGGTCGAGAATAACCCGATTACTTTACAGGTGTTGGGTATCTGTTCGGCATTGGCAGTAACCTCGCAAATGTCAACTTCATTAATTATGGCGGTTGCTTTAACCTCGGTTACTGCATGTTCTAGTGCTGCAATTAGTTCTATTCGTAACCATATTCCAAGTAGTATTCGTATTATTGTACAGATGACGATTATTGCTTCTTTGGTTATCGTGGTAGATCAAATCTTAAAAGCCTTTGCTTATGATGTCAGTAAGCAATTATCGGTTTTCGTAGGTTTGATTATTACTAACTGTATCGTAATGGGGCGTGCTGAAGCGTATGCCATGAAAAATCCACCTATGGCTAGTTTTTGGGATGGTATTGGTAACGGTCTTGGTTATAGTTTGATCTTAGTCATTGTCGCTTTTTTTAGAGAGCTATTTGGTTCAGGTAAATTACTCGGTATTGATGTATTTACTTTAACTAAAGATGGTGGTTGGTATGATCCAAATGGGTTGATGTTATTGCCACCTAGTGCGTTCTTTATTATTGGCTGCATTATATGGGTTATTCGTCAGTGGAAGCCCGAGCAAAATGAAACGCCTGATTTCAAAATTATGGATATTGCTCACGGTGAAGGAGGGCATCACTAATGGAAGCTTATATTAGTTTATTTATTAAAGCGGTTTTCGTAGAGAACTTGGCCTTAGCTTTCTTCTTGGGGATGTGTACTTTTCTTGCTGTATCGAAGAAAATTTCGACAGCAATGGGTTTGGGTATTGCGGTAATGATTGTGCAGGTGATTACAGTTCCTGTGAATAACATTATTTATCATACTTTACTAAAAGAAAATGCTTTAGCATGGATCGGCATCACGGGTGTTGATCTTAGCTTTTTAGCGTTATTAAGCTGTATTGGTATGATCGCTGCGCTAGTGCAAATTTTGGAAATGATTTTAGATAAATTCTTTCCTGCTTTGTATCATGCTTTAGGCGTATTTTTACCCTTAATCACTGTGAACTGTGCGATTTTAGGTGGTAGTTTGTTCATGATTGAACGTGACTATGATTTAGCGCAATCAGTTGTATATGGTGTAGGTAGTGGTTTCGGTTGGGCATTAGCAATTACAGTTATTGCTGGTGTGCGTGAGAAACTAAAATACAGTGATATTCCTAAAGGCCTTGAAGGTCTTGGGATTACATTTATTACCGCAGGTCTGATGTCTTTGGGCTTCATGGCTTTCTCTGGAATCCAACTTTAGGAAGGTAGCGTAATGCTAGAAATTGCATTAGGAATTATTATTTTCACGGCTATCGTGATTGCACTGGTATTTTTTATTATCGGTGCAAAAAGTAAATTAGTTGCCTCTGGAGATGTTGAAATTCTTATCAATGATGAGAAAAAGATTCGTGTGCCAGTAGGTGGGAAATTATTAACAGCATTAGCAGATAACGGCTTGTTCGTTCCTTCTGCTTGTGGTGGTGGTGGTACGTGTGCGCAATGTAAAGTAAAAATTCATTCCGGTGGTGGAGAAATCCTGCCTACTGAATTGGGTCATATTACTAAGCGTGAGGCGGCACATGGTGAGCGTTTAGCTTGTCAGGTTGCGATTAAACATGACATGAACATTGAAGTTGAAGACAGTGTCTTCGGCGTTAAAAAATGGGAATGTACAGTTAAATCTAACAACAACGTAGCAACTTTCATTAAAGAATTGGTCTTGGAACTGCCAAATGGCGAAGAGATTAAATATGAGGCGGGTGGTTATATTCAGATTGAATGTCCGCCACATATCGCTAAATATGCTGATTTCCAAATTGAAGAGCAATTCCGTGATGAGTGGGATAAGTATGATTTGTGGCGTTATACTTCTGACGTGAAAGAAGAGGCATTGCGTGCTTATTCAATGGCTTCTTATCCTGAAGAAAAAGAAATCATGTTGAACGTACGTATTGCAACACCGCCACCAGGTGCGCCTGACTCTGTGCCGCCAGGTATTATGTCATCCTACATTTTTAATCTGAAGCCAGGTGATAAATGTATCGTATCTGGCCCTTATGGTGAGTTTTACGCGAAAAAGACTGATGCAGAAATGGTCTTTATCGGTGGTGGAGCGGGTATGGCTCCAATGCGTTCACATATCTTCAATCAATTACGTACTTTAAAAACGAAGCGTAAAATGACGTTTTGGTATGGTGCACGTTCTAAACGTGAAATGTTCTATGTAGAAGATTTCGATATGCTGGCGCGTGAAAATGATAATTTTGAGTGGCATGTCGGTTTATCTGACCCGTTACCAGAAGATAATTGGGAAGGTTATACTGGCTTTATTCATAATATCCTGTTGGAAGAGTTTATTAAAAACCACCCAGCACCAGAAGATTGTGAATATTACATGTGTGGTCCGCCAATGATGAACTCTGCGGTAATCAATATGTTGATAGAAAATGGTGTTGAGCCAGAAAATATCATGTTAGATGACTTCGGTGGTTAAGTAGTCCTTTTATTAAGGAATATGAGGAGGGTGACTGAGTTTTAGTCACCCTTTTTTAATGCTATTAGTTAGTGCTTATATGTTGTCTGATGTATGGATGAAAATATGTTACAAAAATTATTTAAACGAGGATTAGGTTTTTGCTTAATTCTCGTTTTTTTATTATCAGGTTGCGAAAGTGTCACGCCTCAGAAATATCCATTTGTCTATTCTGGGTCAATTATGGGCACTAGCTTTTCTATAAAAGCGAGTCACATGCCTGAGCAGATTAGCGTAGAAAATTTACAGCAATTAATTTTAGTGCGTTTGCAGGCGATTAACCAACGCATGTCGACCTATCTAAAGGATTCAGAATTATCCTTATTAAATACTTTGCCCAGTACAGAGCCGCAAATTATTTCTTCTGAACTCTATGCGGTAATTGATGCGGCACAAAATATTAGTCAATTGTCGGCTGGTGCATTTGATATTACGGTTGGGTCTTTAGTGAATTTATGGGGTTTTGGGCCTGATACGATGCTTTATCAAGCGCCTAAGCCTGAAGCAATAAAGCAACTATTAGATCAAAGTGGCTATACTAAGTTGCAGTTAAATAAACAAAGTTTAACAGTGACTAAAACCTTAGCGAGTTTATCAATGGATTTATCTGCCTTAGCTAAAGGTTATGCTGTTGATGAAGTGGCTAGAGTATTAGACGATCAGGGAATCAATGATTATTTAGTGGAAATTGGCGGTGAAATCCGCTTAAAAGGCAAGAATTTACAAGGTAAAAAGTGGCGTATTGCCATAGAAAAGCCTACTATTCATAAAAGAGAATTAGAAAAAGTGATTGCTATTACCGATATAGCGATGGCTACTTCGGGCGATTATAGGAATTTCTTTGAGCAAGATGGCCAGCGATTTTCGCATACCATTGATCCAAGAACAGGGTATCCGATTACTCATAAACTAGCATCTGTCACCGTCTTGACTGAGACCTGTATGCTTGCAGATGCGTGGGCAACTGCA
>JAIPFI010000017.1 GCA_021736705.1 Methylococcaceae bacterium
TTTTTGAACAGGATTTCCCTGATTTATTTTCATGGATTCTAGACCAGATGGGGGAATTGCCTCTACCCAGAAAGGGTCGGCCTAAGGTTACTCTTGACCCATTGAAATTGGTGGGTGTTTCGGCTTAGACGGGAAGCCCGATTTAGCACAAGGATATGGCATTGCACGACCTATGCCGGCAAATGAAATGAAGGCTTGGTTACAGCAATGGGAAATCGATCCAAAGTCATTTAAAAATCAAGCAGATTTATAGCCAGCCAACCTTTTTGATAATCGGAGCGGTGTTTGTTAACATAGTTTGCGCCTAATTTAAACGGTTTAAAAAAATATTGCCGATTATTTTTATTTATTAATTGGGTAGGTCAATTAAGATTAATGCTATTCTAGCGCCCCTAGTCGTTTAATCATCCCCCTCTCTTGCCCGCTATTCTGTAGGGTGGCTTGATGAATTTTGGGGAAATTTTAGATCATTTGTATTGCAGGCTTTTATTTTTATATATGACCCAAATGACCCAACTTAAAGACCGTTCTAGAAAATTTTCAGCTATCGTTATCGGTATCAGTCTTGTTTTAATTATATGCTTAGCAAGTTTCATTGGCGCGTTTCAGTCGCTTAATGGAATGATATATGACGGATTAATGGGTGTTAATATCAAAAATAGTAGCTCTGAGCAAATTATGATTGTTGAGGCTGATAATTCCCTGTTACACAAAGGCGATGAAGTGTGGCTTACCGCATTGCAACATATATTGTCTTATGGCGTTAGGCAGGTAGTCTTTACTTTTGTTCCAGAGCAAGTATCTGATGAATTTTATCAATTAGCGAAAGACTCTAAAAAAGTAATATTTGGCAGGCAAGTTATTAACAACGCTGATGATGGCGGGCTGAAACTAATTCCCTTGCCACAAAATATCAGTGCAACAGACTTAGTTTTTGGGGTGGTTAAATCCTCAGGCCATGAAAAAGGCGTTTTTAAATATCAATTCGGGCAAATAGAAGCCGAAAATAAAGTTTTCCCTAGTTTAGAGTATGCCGCGGCACAACAGGTTTTAGGTGAAAGCGTACAATTACCGGCGGGTCAATATCTTATCAATTTTATTGGTGGCACTGCCAGACTGCCTAAGTTGAATATTCATCGCGTATTATCAAATGGGCTGATTGAGGAATTACTAAAAGGGCGTACGGTCTTGGTGGGTATCAATGACCTAGAAACTATCGCCGAATTTTATACACCTATATCAGATAAGGACGGTCTTATTTCAGATTTAATGATGCATGGCTTTGCCTTAGATACTTTATTATCTGAGCGACAAATCGAGTCATTTCCGCAATCGCTGGTGGTGCTGTTTATTTTTTTAGTCACTGTGGGCAGCTTATTTTTTAGTCAGTGGTTAGCCTTGCAGTTATCTGTTATTGCGTCTCTTGTAGTCTCTTTGATATACCTCTTTTTAGGTTGGTTAGCCTTACATTTTTTCTCTTTATTGCTCCCTTATATTGAGTTATTTTTAGCTCAATGGTTAACTTTTATTATTGTTTGGCGGTTTAAAATTATCACTGAACAACGCGCTTTAGACGGCATGTTGCTCGGCTTATCAGTTAAATTGCAGGAAAGGGTCTTTCCCATTAGTTTCTATCGCACCGAAGATCCTTGGACACAGCTCATTACCATGATTAATCAAACGCTAAATTTAAATCGTATCCTTTTTCTGGAGCGAGTTGAAGATGATCATCGTTTGCATGAGATTAAGGCGTTACATTGTAGTATTGATGATATTGTTGAAATGCGCAGAGATTATGAACGTACGCCTTATAGTACGGCTATTAGTGAAAATAAAGTGCTGTTATTAGATCGACCTTATTTGAATAAGGTTGATGTTGAAGAGCTGCAATACTTAGCTCCGCTGATTTTTGCCGGTGAGGTATTAGGTTTTTGGGCCTTTACTATCGAGTCTGACAATATGCGCTCAAAAATAAAGTTTGATACTTTAACCTATGATTTTATGCAGCAAATTAGCGAGATTCTATATTATCGTCAAGAATGGCAAAGGCAAATGCAAATAGAGCAAAATAGGTTGTGGAGTTATTTGCGTATTGAAGGAGGCGAAGCACCTTATAGGGCATTAAATAAATCCGTTTTACTCATGGAAAAGCGGATTTCTATTTTGCGTGAAGTTTTTGATAATATGAGTACTTGTAGCATTTTGTATGATTTATTTGGTAACGTATTATTAGTTAACAACAATATGACTAAACTTGCCCAGATACTTGATATTCGGCCTTATAGTATTACCATGCTAGATTTTATTGTGGCTGTTACAGATTATGATGCTAATAAAGCCAGAAAACTTTTGCAACACACCATTTTTGATGAAGAAGTGACCGCCATTCCAATCAAGCCACGAATGAGTAAGCAAAGTTATATGCTATTTATTCGGCCGTTAAAAACGCATGAACAAGAGCAATATGAAGAACAAATTATCGATGAAGCCAATGTTTTTGCGATGCGTGGTGTATTGTGCGAATTAGCAGATATTTCTGAATTAAAACAGCTGTGGGGATTAAAGGAGCAAATGCTAGAGCGCTTTGGTTTTCAACTGCGTAACCAAATGGCCTCTATGTTTTTAGCTTTGTCTATGCTTCAGGATGAAACACTTTTAAGCGAAGATAAACAGCCTATGATGGATGATATTCAGAATAAAATTAATGAAACCTTAGACACGCTAAAATTAGCTAATGAACAAAACAGTATTGAAGTTGAGTATTTAACCCATAATAAATTAGCTTGTTATCCAATTGATGGCTTAAAGCCACTTGACGATGCACTCTCATTTTTACAGGAGCAGATAGCCACCTTAGCGATTACCGTACATAAACATGTGCCGATGTTATTGTGCTTGGTGTTTGCCGGGCCTTATGAATTGGGTCTTATTTTACGTCTGGCCTTAACTGTATTGCTAGAAGAATCAGGGCAGAAGGGCAATATTTGGCTAGAAATAGAAGCCAAGGAGGCGGCTGTCTATTACCGTCTTTACAATGATGGTGCAGGAATGCCCCAAGAGAACCTAGAAAAATTCTTCGATAGTGAAAGTTTAAGTTCTGAAGAAATCACAAAATTACACAATGCAAAAGAATGCGTTCAGCAATGGGGTGGTTTATTGACTATTAGTAGCGAAGTAGGCAAAGGTTTACGTGTGGAATTGAAATTAAGACGTTTTTTGTGAAATGATGACAGAGCAAGTAATGATGAAAGGTAAACGTATATTGATTATCGATGATGATCGGTTTTTGATTAAGTTAATGCATAGGCTCTTATCTCAAGAAGGCTATGACGTATTAACTGCCTGTCACGGCAAGGATGCGATAAAGATTCTAAGTAAGGAAACAGTTGATTTTATTGTCGTTGACTTAATGATGCCAGAAATGGATGGCATAGAGTTTTTATACTGGTTACGTCAAGAAGCTAAATTAACGCTACCTACTTTAGTGCAAACGGGTATGGTAAAAGCATCAATTGAATCTCAAGTCATGGCTGCTGGCGCAACTGCACTCATTTATAAACCAATTAAATCCGCTGATTTGATCGCTAAAATTAAAGAAATGGAATTAGCGCTATAAAATAATATGGATATTTTTCCGCTGTATTTATTCCCAACGGGGAGCTTAGCAAGTTCGGTCGTGCCAGCTGTTTGGGTGGGCATGTTAGTCGTATGTTTTTTTAATTTACGTCTAGGTTGGGTTTTATCTGGTTTGGTCGTGCCAGGTTACTTAGTACCACTCCTGTTGATGAAACCTTGGGCGGCGGCTATAGTGCTGCTTGAAGGTTTGCTGACTTACTTTATCACCTATTTCTTATCTGAATACCTCTCGCGTAAAGGCCCGTGGAATAATCTTTTTGGTCGCGATCGTTTTTTTGCCTTAGTACTGTGCAGTATTGTTATCCGTTTGCTCTTTGATGGCTGGCTGCTACCTGAATTTGGCGAATGGCTGAATGATTATTTTCAAATGTCCTTTGACTATCGCAATCATTTGCATAGTTTTGGTTTAATCATTATTTCTTTGATTGCCAATCAATTCTGGAAAACCGGTTTTGTAAAAGGCGTAGTCCCATTTACCATTACGTTAACGGTGACTTTGCTGATCGTGCGTTATGGCTTGATGGAGCTGACAAATTTTAGTTTGAGTAGTGTCAGTTATTTGTATGAAGATATGGCCGCTTCCATACTAGCAACGCCAAAAGCCTATATTATTCTCGTTTCCACGGCTTTTTTAGCCTCAAGAATGAACTTGTATTATGGCTGGGATTTTAATGGCATTTTAATTCCTTCTTTACTGGCTTTGCAGTGGTATCAACCGCTTAAGATTTTAGCTACTATTGCTGAATCAGCGGTAATTCTGATGCTGGCTATCTTGTTATTAAAAACACCTTGGTTAAAAAGTAGAACTATCGAAGGTGCGCGTAAGTTGATCCTGTTTTTAAACATCAGTTTTGTCTACAAAATCGTTTTAGGGTACGTCACCTTAATCTGGTTTCCTGATGTAAAAACCACCGATTATTTCGGCTTTGGTTATTTATTAGCTACATTGATGGCGGTAAAAATTCATGATAAGGCTATTTTGGCTCGTTTAACACGAGCCACCTTACAAACCTCGCTAACAGCAGTGTTAGTTGCCAGTGTTATTGGTTTTACGCTAACTTTATTACCTATTACCAATATCTTTGTTGCCGCGCAAGTCGATCAAAATGTAGTCGTTGCTGATATGCGTGAAACAGACCAGTCTTTAATCGATTATTTGCAACAAGAGCGTGTACGCCTGTTTGAAGTAAAAGCTAACGATAGCTTTAAAATGCCTTTAGCGACTGAAGTTGAAATATTTTCTAAAGGTTTAGAGTACCTACAAACGTATCTTGAGCATCAAGATGTCAGCAGTTTGGCGCAAGCCAATCAGTTTTTCAATCAAATCAATTACCGCTTACTCAAGGTTGAGCAACATTATTTAGTGTTGACTGAAAAAAAACCTGCGCGTGGCTGGGGTATCTATGTATTTAATTTAAATACGGATAATAAGTTAGCCTTAGAGATTCCTGCACCGTTAAATGAAAATGCGGTGATGGAAGCGGGCAGTGTTTTATTTGAACTACTGCATGCCCGCAGTTTAGCCATTGCAGGCAGTAATCGTTTCGCCAAGGCAGATAAAACGGCGGATGTCTTAAGTCAGCAGCAAAGCTTTTTTCATGTGATGCATCGTATGTTTGGGCGTCGTGATGGTGTGCAGATTCGTACTTATACGGGAGAGCTTGCGCGTCAAACCTCGGGTTTACGACGTTTGGAAGCGGAGATTGATATTAAAGGCTTAGTTTCTACTTTATGGATTAAACAGCGTATTCCAGACAGTTTGGATTTGGTGAAATTAAAACAGTTGATGGGTAGTTATCAAGTGCAGTGGCAAACACCTGATTTTGAAAATCGTCAGCGTGATGTTTCATCAGAAGGCTTTGCCGAATTAATCTTAAATCAACAAGCAGCGCGGGCTTTATTATTTCGCTCAACGCTATTAACTCCCGTTGTTGATGCCTTTGAACAAGATTTAAGCATAGAAGGCTATTTACAGAATTGGATATTAAACAGTAAAGCGGAAATTGCAGAGCAAGGTAGTAATCTTTATCAAGCACCTGATTTAGCGCAGTTATTGTTTTTAGATGAGCAGGTCTTTACACCCTTATTAGATCTCGTGAAAAATTATCAGCGTGTGCAAAATTGGACACCAGAATTACTGGACGATTTACGGGTCATCGCACGCTCGGCAGCTATTATGGGGTATCAAATTATTCGCTACAGGCAACGTACCACGCAACGTGATTATTTGATTATTGCTGAACAGACAAGCGCTAAACGTAAGTATTGGGGGACTTATGTTCTGCGTGTAGCGGCTCCGCAGAGCTATGTAGTGCAAATTCCTCGGCCGCTTTACGATATCAATAGTTTTGAATATGGCGTGTCTTTATTTGAACGTATTAATGCAGCTGCTCTTATGGTCGGGGCAACGCACCCTTATGCCAATTTCGATAATACTGCGGATTTAGTGGATCCAGAAAATAAAGCCAATGTGTTTAATTTATTTAATCAAGTCTTGCTGAGAGAAGCTAAAAATCAACCGTTAATGATCCTCAGTAGTCGCGCTTTCGGCTATCACCCAGACCGACCTATTAGCGATACGGATATTATTTTGGCGCTTGAGTCGGGTGTTGTTGAACGTCAGGAATTAACGGCGCTCACTAAAAATATGTTGGAAATGTTGGAACAAGATGGTTTAAAGGTGAAATTATTGGATGGCTCACTGGAAACTCAAGGCTATGAAGCGAGTTCAAATGTGCAATCTTATTATCTTAAGGCAACAGAAAATAAAAACTTCGCAGTCTTATGGCTATCCCCGCTAATGCGCTCAAATTATCGTCAGCAAGATGAAAATAATTGGCAAATAGCGCAATTCACGCAATTAGCTATAACCAGCGTGGAGCAGGATTTAGAACAGTATTTGCTGCAACACGGGGGTTTAAAAGCGGGACAATTAAATGTGCAGTTATACCCATTAGCCGCTGAGTATCTTGATGATTTCGATATTTTAGGCTTGCAACAAATGCAACGGTTAGCCGCACAGGATGGTCAATTTCTAGTGCGCTTAATTGATATAAATAGTAAACAGGCTTTTATCTTATTACATAATAAGCGCTCAGAAGTTATTGCTGTGCTTAATCTTAAACCGCGTAAATTAGACACTTTTCATGTGCAACAAAAGAATAATTTTCAAACGCAGCTAAAGCGCTTTATTGCTTTACGTTTAGCTTGGTTATTAATGGAGCCTGAATAATGCGGCGCTATTATCGAGTGATCCTTGTCGGGTTATTGCTGATCGCTAGTTTAGTCTGGGGCTTACCTCTTGCATGGCAGCAAGTATTGAATGAATTTCAGCAATATAAAAAAATCAAGGTACATGGTCGTGAAGAGTCTGTTAGCAGTAGTTTTGTTTATCAAATGTCGGCCGATAAATGGGTCACTTTTAATATTCCCGAAAATAGCCAGCAGTTACGATTGATTAGTAATTTAAATATTAAGCCTTTAGCGATACCGCGCACTACAGCTGGAGAGCTTGATCAACACTGGCAATATGCGGTGCATTATCAGTTACTAGATAGGCAAAATCGCGTACTTTCTGAACAACGCTATCATAAGAGTACCCGCCTAACTCGCTATCAGGATGAGCAAGGACTGCAATTCCATGGCAATTATTATTATGATAGTGACTTGATTCCTTTGGATGGGCGCTTAGCAATACTTAGTTTGAAAGCCTTTCCAACGGCAGTAACAATTCAGTTAAGACTAGAGACTTTAGAGCCGCAAGTCACTGATGCAGTGCTGCGGATTTATGTACCTGCGAAAGTGGCGGAACATCGCATTGGTACTTTATGGTTGCGTATGAATGATAAGCAGAAACAAGCTTTAGCCAGCGACAGTGTTTATCCCGCCACTTTATTGAAAGAAAATGAAAAGCTTAATTTATTGCGTCATCAATGGCGACCCTTAGGGCCGCAAGGCGTGCTGGGACGTGATTATCAGGCGCGTACTTTATATGCGTTAAGTGATGTCGGTTATGAGGCGTTAGAGGGTCAGAATTACTCGACCGGATTGGTGGTTGATGCTCAGCAGCACCTTGTTATTCCTATTGCTGGACAGGGAGGTCGTGTATTTTTGGATCTCAAATCGCTAGATCAGACGAGTCCAGATAATGTGAATATCTCGGTACGCTGGTTTGGCGCGCGTTTACAAGATCGTTGGCAGCAAGAAATCCTTTTGCGCGGCGCAGATACACCTATTGAACTGCCTGTACAGGCCGGCTTATTAGAAGTGAGTAGTAGCGCACCTTTAGTGCTTAAAGCTTTTTTGCAGGAGCAAAGTGGAGCTAAAAAACAAGAAATTACCCCGCAATTAGCAACGGCATTTAGTTATTATGCCGACTCAGGTTTAGATTATAAAATACGTCATATTGACCATCAACCTGCTGCGCTACGCATTGATCTTAGACGCATAACTGCCAATACCATGGCTGTTCAACCTGCTGGCATTTATTATCAATACTTAGATGCACAGCATCAGGTATTGCAACAAGGTGAACTTAGCGCTCCAACTGGCATATCGCTTTATGATCGTAACAAAGCAAGCGATACCCCTGTTCAGATCAGTGATCCACAACGCTATTATTTTAAATTGCCAGATGCAGTTAAATATCTGCGTATTAGCGCCATACAGCATGATGTTTTAGTCAGTTTATATAATCAACCGCTGAATATACTTAAGCAAGTAAGCATTCCCAAGCTGATAACAATGGAGAGTGACGCACCTACTAGCGATTTACCCAGTTGGTTTGCCATGAAACCAGAGAATGCGCAGTCGCTCATGTTGAATAAATTAGTACAAGCAATGAATGTGCAACCACGACCTCCCGTTGATGATCCTTATTTAGTCGAGGGCTTGTATTTATGGGAAGATTATTTACCTGAGCGCCGAGTGGAAGCCCGCTATATTCTGGTGCCTTATGAAGGGACGGCCAGCCGAGAAGAAACCTTGGCTAGTTTGTATTGTTCATTGCCAGTTAAACAAAGTTTTACCGCAAGACTGCAAGCTCATGGTGCCGTGCGGGCGCTGAATCCAGAATTGATTTTTATACGCCCGCGTGAGCAGGCGTTTGATTTTTCCATCAGTCAAAATCAACAATATTGGGTGCAAGCGGCAGCTAAAGGTAAGCAGGGGGTTTATTATTTGCCTGAGATCAATGCAGGTCTACACAGCTTAAAACTAGAAAGTTCTGAGCCAGCGACCTGGCTGATGAATTTTATAGCGGATTGTCATGGCGCTCAGTATTTAAAACGTAGAGCTTTTAGCTTAAAAGCCAAGCGGAAATTAGTCTTTAATGTACAGCATCAGGCAGGTTTTAATGAAACCTTTTCGGCCAAGATTTTTACAGTCTCTGGCGGCACACAGCACTCTAAAATTAAAGTGAATATTATTCCGGTAAAAGCCAATATGGCAGCTTCCTATAATTACTACAGTGATTGGACATTCACGCAGCGTGTTTATGATATACGTCATCAGCAAGCAGCCAACAGTTGGATTTTGTTTGCTAATGCACAAGCCGTCAATTCAGGGGAAAGTTTTTTTATTCCTTTGAACAGTGATTTACCCGCTGGTGCTTATCGCATAGAAATCGCGCTACAAGAGGGTGACGCCGGGTTTCTTAGTCTCTCTAAATTAACACCGGGCATTCATGCGCAGAGACGTTTTTATAGTGAGAGCATAGTCGATGAATAAATACACTGTACTATTCATCATGCTCTTCAATACCAACGTGTTAAAGTCTGAAACCATCAATCAACAGTGGCTTGCGGCCTTTTCTAAGCATGATTTACAGCCTGCAAGTTTATTAGAGCTGCAACAAGTGGAACACGCTTTTACGCAAGAGTTGCAAGGCATTCAAAGTGAGTTATGGACAAAGCTTGATATGCAGCGTTTGGAGCAGTCGAACCGAGTTACTTTCCAAGAAAGTGAGCAGGCTCAACAGGGACGTGGCTTGTTTATGCTCAATGTCGGTGCCAGAATGCATCATGTTTTAATACAAGCGCCGCATGCTAAGGCGGATCGTTACACTGGCGAACTGGCTGCATTACTGTTTGAGCAAGGCGCTTTACGTGCTGCACAATGGAATAGTGTGCCACGATACGCTGAGATGAAAGGCTTTTCTGCTAAGGCTGATATGGCGCATCTGAGTCAAACGTACTGGCAAGTTTTTACGCAAGCTTTTGCCCAGCAATTTGCGCACGCGCGTATTATCCAATTACACGGCTATGAGCGTAGTAAAAGAAAATCCAAGCAAGGTAAAGACAGCGAGATGATTGTGAGTGCCGGGCATTATAATCCGCCGGCATGGGTGCAAAAAACCGCGCACTGTTTAAAGCAAAAAATGCCCGGGAAAGTTAGTTTATTTCCCTATGACGTGAACGAACTGGGTGCGACAACTAACAGCCAAGGCCAGTTATTACAAGGGCTTAATCATCAGGGGTTTTTGCATATAGAAATGAGTTTGAGCTTGCGTAAGTCATTATTAGACAGCGCGGAACTGCGCCAGCTATTACTCGATTGCCTACAGGATTCAGATGACTAAAAAGTTAAGGCTGTTTACTTTTTTGGCTACAAATTTAAGACGGGACATTAGCTCTGCTGGTAGGGCGTGGCTTCAGCCCGCCATTGCTACAGGGCTGTTAAAAGGCGGGCTAAAGCCGCGCCCTACCGTATTCAATATGTTCCGTCTTAAGTTGGTAGCCACTTTTTTGATGCTCTGGGGCTTTATTTCACCTGTGTATGCGGATTTAGATGCCATGCAAGTGCGTATGCTGGATTCTTATGCTTTAGCTTTGCGTTGGGATAACATTGAAAGCGCACCCGAATGGATCGGGGGTGAGGAGCCTGTTTATTCTGCGGACTGGGGTTTTGATGCGGTCAGCTTAGAGCCAGAACAGGCAACCTTAGTTTATTTAGAGCCGTATCAAACGTTACGCATTTACAATCCAGATATTACATTACAGACGAGTGATTTTTTGGTATCCCTCTCGAATGCTTCCGGTTTAGCGGTAGCGCAGCCACTGAGTATCAGCAGTGATCAGCATTCTTTATTGTTAATGAATAATGCCAGTGCTGCCCAATGGGTACATATACAACGCGCTAAAACAGCCGAAAAAGTCTTAACGGTTGGATTATTTGTTTCACGTACCGAGACTTTGCCCGAATTAGCGCCTTATCGAGACAGTGTGTTTTTATCTGATCCTTGGGTATTCTTAAAGGATAAAGATTATCAGCTCCCTGAGCTATCTTGGCTCAGACAGCCAAATCAAGTCAGCCAATTTGAAATAACAGGGCCGACCCGTTTAGTATTGAAATCACGCTTAGCTTATGAGTCTAACGCCGTTGAGTTATTTCAAGATTACCGCATTGCCTGGCGTATCGATCAACAAGCAGTGGAATGGCTGCATTTTTCAACCAGCGCTGAAAGTCGCCATGTGGTGAGGGCTGATTTTCGTCTGCAAGTGGTGAGTCGTGAGGAACAGCATTATTTAGAAATACCCGCCGGTCAGCATACTATTAGCTTAGTGCCTGATCGTGCGGTTTATTTACAAGTGTTGGAGCAAAAAGCTGAAGATTATTTATTTCCTGGCTTAAATCAACCGCGCGTGCCAGTCACGCATATTCGTGAGTGTCAGTTAGTCTCGCCACCGCCAGAGATTAATTTAGTCGCGCAGCAAGCTGAGCGGCTTGTTAAAGATAATACGCAGCGTGAAAATGCCTTATTAGCGAGTAATTTATTAGCTCAAGCCGCTTTGCAACGTCCTGATTATCCTCCTGCGCAAACATTGGCCGAAAAATTAGTGGCTCAAAATAGCTTTTATCGTCATTTACTACCGAGCAAGAAAAGTAATCGCACGGCGCAACAGTCCGCTTATTTCCTCAGTAATGATTTAGTTTTTGGTGCATTGTATTCAGCCAATACTGTGGTGGCAGAGCAACATATCGATGCCGCTATAAAACGTTTGGGGCAGGGCTACTTTACGACGCTGAGTGGTGACCAATCTGAGGCGAATCACTACCTGCTGCCAGCGCGAAGCGCAGCATCTCAGTTGCGTGTGATCGTTGATAAACAGGCGTGTATAAATCATGATTTCTGGTTGCAGTTCGATCAACAAGCGCCCATTAAAATGCAGCTTTATTGTTCGTCTGAATCTTCTCCTGAAGCTGAGCAGCAAATGTCTTTAGCCGAGGCCGCATTGTTGCATTTACAGAATCATTCTGAGCAAGCGGTAGAGCTTACTTTAAGTCGTGCTTTTGCCAAATACCCTCCCGCGGGGCATTTACTCAATGTAGCAAATTTTGAGTTAGCGTTACCCGCACAAGTTAAGCAGATCAAAGTTTGGCAAGATAATGCCAAGGCTCAACCACTCAGTGTGGCTCTACAATATCGCGCTTCTAAATATTTTGATTTGTCCGAGCACAGCTATCTTGCGCGCTTAAAAAATAGTCAACCAGAGCAAATAACCGCCTTATTTAAGCAGGCTCTGCAAAATCAGTCGGTCGCCCCTTCGGTAAATGAAAACGAGGGTGAATTATTAAATGAATATCAGGCTTTATTTCGTTTGATTTTGGCGGAGTCGCGTCAGTATAAAGCTTCCGTGCCTAAGCGTATGCCTGAGGCTAACACTATAAAATCCAGTGCTTATTTAACAAAAGAAGCCGCTAAAGCCCAGTTAGCAGAACAGCAAAAACAATGGCAGCATGCTTTATCGCATTGGCAGCATGTGGTTTATGCGAGCAAAGGTGAAGTACGTGAGCAAGCCCAACTCGCGCAAGCCAATGTGCTGGCGCAGTTAAGTGAAGATTATTTGGCTAAACAGCTTTGGCGTTATCTTTCAGTTTATGCCAGTAGAGCGATAGCTGAACAAGCGATACAGCGCTTAATTGCCGTGCATCAAAATCAGCAAGACAGTAAAGCCTTGCAAAATCTAGCCGCAGCGATGTTAGTGCAATGGCCGGAAAGTCAGTATCAGCGTTTACTATTTGATAGTTTTGTCGTTAATCAGCAATACCAGCCTGCCTTATTATTGGGATTGAGTTTTTTACCCACTGCGCCAGCCGCTGAATTAGTGCCGCTTGCCTATCAGTTACAATGGTGGGCAACTTTTGATTATTTTATTGAGCAATTAGCCGCTGAACAGCAAGCTTTTTGGCGAGGTTTGCGCTATCAATATCAAGGTGATTTTCAAGCGGCATTAAAGGCTTGGGATAGCGATGATAATAAGCGTTGGCACGACTATTTACAGCAAGGATTAGAGTTAAGCGCGCTATTGGCTAGGGCAACACAAACTAATGAGTTGCTACCCCGTTATCAAGCTTGGTCTGCTTGGCAGCAGCAGTATCCAGGTCAGAAAAACTGGCGCGATGCGACTCCCGCAGTCGAAGATTATGCCGGCAGTGATGCTTATTACAGTGTTGAGCGCGATGTTTATGATACGGCTTTTAGAGCAACAGCTAACAGGCCAGTAACCTTGAGCGTGCTTGGACCTGCCAAACTACAGTTACATTTTCGAGTCTTACACCCTGCTAATCAAAAAGAGTCAGCATTAGATGGCTGGATTGAAATCAAAGATGAGCAGCAACATTGGGTGACCCCGTTTACTAATAATACGCCTGTACAAGGATTAGATTTGGTGGGTGATTCTGATTATCAACTAGGTCGTAAGATAACGCTAGAATATCAAGTCGGTGAGGGCGTGCATAAGATAGCCTTATTTTCAGCGCAAGCGCCTTTATCTATTCAGCTTGAACAGTACAAACCAGCTTTGCCAATAGTGGTATTACCTGAATTAAGCCTAGATACTTTTAATGCTTTGCATGATCCGATCAATCTAGTTCGCTGGCCTAAAGATTGTGTGTTGACTGATAATGCGGTGTTAGTCAATACACAAAGCATCCTGGCAACCGCGATCAGTGATTGTCAAAAGCAGAAGTTTCAGTCGGAATTATTTGCCATCTTGCAGGCCGAGCAATTAGCGGTAACGCCATCCAGTACATTGGCTGCTCCTTTTAAGGAGGCAGGTATTAAACAGCCCGTGATCAACTTACAACAAGCGCAGTTAGCGATGATCAGTTATGCGTGGCAGATTGAGGCACGCCCCGAGGCTGTCAAGCATCAAGAAATTCTGGTCGCGGCAGAACAGTTAGCCTTGCAGTATCCTGATGATTCTGAGATTAATGCACTGTGGCAGCGTCTATCACGTAGTACCCAATGGCAGAAAGTAGGCAATATTATTAATCCAGCAGGAGTGCAATTTGTGCCGATAACAGGTTGGTCTCCTGAGAGTACTGCTTTAGAGGCACGGAAAAATTTATTGGAGCCGCTGCAACAGGATGAGCACATATTATTTGCTGATAAAGTGTTAGTGTTTTCCATGTACAACACCGAACCCATTAGCTTGCATGCCAGTTTGCGTTTATTGGATGTACCTTTTTTAGCAGAGCAAGATGCGGATCTTATGTATCAAGTCGATGACGGAAAACTGCATAAGGTGCATTTATCGCGGAATAATCATGGCGAACAGCTAACACTCAAAGTCCCTATGGGAGATCATCAACTCAGGCTTTATGTTGCTGAATCTATAGGTAATCAATTTGTTGCTTTGCGCTTTAATGATCACCAACATGATTTATCCTTACAGCAAGAGCGTGCTTATTTTCTAAGTACTGTGCGGCAGCCTTTAGAGGTTTATGTGCAAGGGCCTGCTATGTTACGCATAGACGAATGGCGTCAGGGCGCAAGTATTAATCATTATCAAGCAATTAACAAAGCTGGTTGGCAAACAGTGAGCTTAGCGCCATACGCTGATCGACCAGAAAGTTTATTACGTGTGCAGCAGAGAATACTGGCCGCAGAAACTAAACAAATAACTAATCGCTTCGTTGAGCGTGAGCTTGTTCGAGTGCCTGTGAGCGAGTTGAGTCCTGAACCGATTAGGCCATTATCGACGATTACTTTAGTCGATGAATATGAATTAGGCGCACAAGAGGATGGCACATGGGGGATCGGATTAGATTTACAAAGACGAAATAATGTTCAGGAAGATAGCAGTTTAATCGTGCCTGAGCAATTTGCTCAATTTAAAGTAGAGCATCGTTATTTTGATAAGTCATTACAGGGTTATTGGTTTGCGCAGGGACTTGCTCGATATAGAGAGCATGGCGGTCCAACTTTTGGTTTGCAGGAATCTTTTGATTGGCAGCCCGACTCATGGCCAGTCAATACTAAATTTAATAGCCATGTTTTTGTGCAAGCTTTAGAGGAAGGCGCTGAATGGTTAGGTCAGGTTGATTTGGCTTTTGACAAAAGTTTGCGGCTCATGCCTAAAACAACGCTAACACCTGAACTATCATTTTTTGCTCGTTATTTAAGTTTACAAAATGATAGTAGAGTAAGGGATATAAGTTTTCAGCAGCAAGTAGATCAAGATGTCTACACTCCGTACAAAGCAGACCATAGATATGGTATGAATACCGCTTTAACGTTGCGTCATCGGCCATGGCTGGATACCTTGTGGGAAGCAAAAATAGCCGCAGCTTCTAACGAGAATTTTAATATTTTCAACCCGGATCATATGACTTTGCAGGCTCAATGGAAACAGTATTTAGATGCCTTTCAAGTGAATGCTGGCTATCGTGTTAGTTTTTATCAGCCGGATAATGATCGCGCTTCTTCTAGCACCCGTAGTTTTGTGAAATTTAAATTAACTTGGGATCATTGGCTGGTAAATCAAAATCGCTTAGAGCTTGGGCTGCAATATAACTATGATATTGAGCGCAGCGAACATTTGCCTTTATTGTCTTTTGCGTTTCATTTTGGTCAAGGACGAGGCTATCGTGATTTTAGACCCGGTGAATTGGGTTTTCTGCCTTTGATGCAACAACGTATACCGAATGAACAGAATAATCGAATCGAAGAAAATTAAGATTAGCCTGACTGATGTTAGCAAGCTGATTAGTCAAGACCGCCCGCCTTTTTGGTTGCAACTGAATGCGACTTTGCTTAAACGTGTACTGGCTGGCTTCAAAACATGGCCTATGCTTACAGTACATGATATAGAGCAGCGGCAATTAACGGTCGGCAGACAAGCACAATATATTGTTGAGTTTTTGTTGCATGAGGCAACCCAAACGCAGGCACAATTAGTCCGTTTAAGTGAACGGTATAGTATTTATAGTCAGCGTTATGTGAAGGCAATTAGCGAAAAAGAGAAGCAAGCGCATATTTTAGCTTATGCGCGTGAATTAGGTGCCACATCGCGTGCGATAGGCCTTGATAAAAAAGCGTTTAAACGCTGGTTCGGACATGATGCGATAAGTGATCGTTATAAACGGCAGTATTTAGAAAATGAGCGTTATTTAAGTTTTGTTTTGGATTGCGTAGGCAAATTATCGGTACGGGTATTGTGTGCTGATGGTGAAAGCGTTGGCTTTGAAATTCTTTGGCAACGCTTGGAATTAGAAGCAACATTGCAAGATTTACTGCACTATCATGGCGATGAGCGTGTTGTTATTTCTGCTTTTAAGGCTTTATCGCAAGCGATCCAAGCGATGCCTAGTGAGCTACAACATAGTAGTTTACAGGAGGTCAGTTTACGCTTTATTTATCAAGCAGCGGTGAAAAACACGCAATCCGTTTGGATTCAATGCGAGGCGTTGTTATTGCTACAGCATACCAAGCCTGATCAATTGCTGAGCATTCTTAATAAGCGTTTTACTCAAGTACAGAGTCGTGATGATTTATTTGTACGGCGTAAAGCAGTAGACATTATTGGCGCACAAATTATTCATGATGCGGCATTTATTCCACTATTGGATTTAGCGAGCAAAGATATTAGTCCCGCAGTACGACAGAAAATTCCTGAAGTATTACCTGCTTTATCATTGGACTTAATTGAACACTATAGTCCCATTTTGTTAGCCGATGCATCTGAACCCGTGCGCGCTTCAGCCTTATTGGGTTTATTGCCTTTATTAGCGCGCGAAGATTGTTTTAATGTTAGCCTAAAGTTTCTAGCGGAATTCTTGACCAAAGAGCAGAAGAAATTCCCTTTACGTACGGCATTATTACTATGCAGGCAAGGATTAGATCAATTATTAGCGCAGCAACAACAACATAAAATTGAAGTTTATTTACATACTTTGTTGCCGGTCATAGAGCGATTGCATCAACAAGCCGAGTCTTTATCTGTTAGGCGTTGGGCGGCGCAAACACGTGAGTATTTATTATGTATTAGCCAAGCAAAAACACAGGCCAGTTTTATTGCCCTCAGCCAATTTATTAAAACCATTACACCGGGTAAAAGTAAGCGCCTGCCTAAGCATTTAATCATTAAAGATGAGACTGAACTCGGTCGTGTTTTAGCCTTGATTGCCCAGCAAGATTTTGGTTTTGATATAGAGAAAAATGCCTTGGGTTATTTTCTCAGTCGCGGTCATTCTTTCGGTTTTCGTTGCTGGCGTTTATTGCATGAATTCCGACACCCATCACCAGATAAACGCCAAGCGTTTTCGCATACCGTGGGCCGTTTATTTTGGGGGAAACTACATATTCCTTCAGCGATTTTATCTGAATTAGCTGAAACCAAAGTGCCTGGTGAGCCGTTATTTATAGCAACTGAAGATGGCTGGCGCGAATATTTACCCTTACTTGATGAGGTATTGTCAGCTCTGAGTCTCGGTACGCAAGCAACTCGGATTTATCACAGTGAGGGCTTAACGCTGATAACGCCGCCCAAGTCTTGGTTGAAGCGATGGTATGCACGATGGCTGATTAGCTCTCGTTTTCCTGAGTATGCGCGTTTAAGAAATTGGCAGGAACAAGATCAGCGCTCACCCTCCAGCTATGTTCAAGCCTTAGCTAAACTGGATATAAGCGTGTCTTATCAGGGGCATAATGCCGAACACTGGCAAGAAATCTCTGAAGATCGCGCGGTCTTACGTTTTTTTCCGGCCTTTTTACCTTTAGGGGATAATCATTTATGGGATAAATTTAAAGATTATTTTATTTCTGTTTATGAAAATTCGCTGTATGAATTAGCGGTTTATATCACACTCGCCTGTACATATTTTGTTGGCCGACATTTGTATTTGTATCACAAAATAAAAGTCGCGAGGAATCGTTTACCTTTGGTGATTGGTGGCTGGGGAACGCGCGGAAAATCGGGTACGGAACGTATTAAAGCCGCAGTGATTAATGCTTTAGGCCACAGCATTATTTCCAAAACCACCGGCTGTGAAGCGATGTTTATTCATGCGCATCCTTTTGGCGAGTTGCGCGAAATGTTTTTATTTCGTCCTTACGATAAAGCGACGATTTGGGAGCAGCATAATTTAGTGTGTCTGGCTGATCAATTTAAAACGGAGGTGTTTTTATGGGAATGCATGGGCTTAACCCCTTCTTATATTGATATATTACAGCGCCAATGGATGCGTGATGATATTTCCACTATTACCAACACTTATCCTGATCATGAGGATTTACAAGGACCGGCGGGGATTAATATTCCCCAAGTGATGACTCAGTTTATTCCTGAAAATGCAATTATCTTAACCAGTGAGGAGCAAATGCGTCCGATCTTGGAGCATGCTGCACAAGAATGTGGCAGTAAGTTTCGTGCGGTTGATTGGTTGCAAGCAGGCTTATTAACCGATGATGTGTTAGCGCGTTTTCCTTATGATGAGCACCCTTACAATATTGCCTTGGTACTGGCGATGTCTGATGAAATCGGTGTGGAATATGATTTCGCTTTAAAGGAAATGGCTGATCGCGTGGTTGCAGATATTGGTGTATTAAAAACTTATCCTTGTGCGCCGTGGCGTAGTCGGCGTATAGAATTTATTAATGGTATGTCGGCGAATGAACGTTTTGGTTGCTTGGGTAATTGGCAACGCATGGGTTTGGATAAATTGAGTATTGAAGAACAACCTGATACTTGGGTGGTTTCGGTGGTTAATAACCGTGCTGACCGTGTGGCGCGTTCGCGTGTTTTTGCTAGTATTCTAGCCCAAGATATTAGCTTTGATCGTTGTGTGTTAATCGGCAATAACTTAACCGGAATGCAAGCTTATATTAAAGAAGCGTGGGCGGTATGGATTGCTGACATTGATTTATTTAACGAAAAAGACACGCCAGAAGCTGTTTTATTAAGAATGGCGCGCTGGTTGCGTATTCCTTATACCCAAGACTTAGTGCAAACGCGCTTGCACTGTATGTTGGCTAAGCAAATGACTGAGATTGATATTCAGCCGTTTATTGCCTTATTCAATCAACCTGAAGTATTGGCTAAGGTCTTGGCTACACAAGACATGCCTAACCATACCGATATTATTCGTTTTTTAACAGCAGATTTACAGTTACTGCTTAGTTATCAAACTTTTTCACAATCTTTGTCCAGTAAGACGCATAAAGAATTACAGACGACTTTCGAGGGCTTGTTGTGGCAATGGTTTAGCCAAAAAATAGTGGTGGTTGAAGATTATTATGCTACCGGTAATCAAGTGATTGAAGCTATTGGTATTGCGACCCCCCCAGGGTTTTATGCGCGCATTATCGGGATGCAAAATATTAAAGGGACGGGCTTGGACTTTGTGTATCGTTGGCAGGCGTGGGAAATTTGTTACAAAGCGTGTCAACAACTAGCGAACCCGATTCCTGCTGAGTCCAATAAGGGTTTATCCGTCTTAGCGGCTTTTCAAGAATATGGTATTGTTGCTGAAGAAACTGTACGTAGCACGATTGCAACAGTTAAAGCGTCGATGATAGCGCAAAATGAACGTTATCAAGCCGAGTTAACCTTGATTGTGGCTAATTTAGACTATGCGCTAGAGGCATTAAACAAACAAAACACGGAACAAGATTCGGGGAGTGCCTGGCTGAGTTATATAGTCAGTAGTTTAGAGGCATTTCTTGATGCCGGTGATGCGGTAAAACGCAGAAAGTTAGCCAATGTTATTTATCAGGATTTAATCGCCGAACGCATTAGTCATGAGAGTGCCGCCTTAGCGTTACAGCAGATTAATAAACGTCAGAAAGGAGGGTGGCTTAAAATCTAAGTTTTTGGTCGGCGTTTAGGCGGAAGGATTTTTTATATTGCCCTTATTAAAATTTGTAGGGCGCAGCTTCAACCCGCCTTTAGGCGTAGACGATGAGCATTAGCGGGCTAAGTCATGTGCTACAAGTATAATTAACGAATGCCAGCCTTAAGTTCATTGCCTGTTTTTCTTAATCATACGCAGGTGAGTCGCCAGCATTACCTAGGTAAACAATGACGTGTCAACTGGAAAATTGTCCATAAAACTAAAGACTATCACAGTAAAAGCGGCATGAGTTTGCCGGTTTTCTCACAAATCCTTACCTTGATCAAAATTAAAGGACTGCGTAGTATGAATGTTAAATTTAGGAGTTTGGTATGCGAAGATATTCAATGGCAGTTTTAGGGGTATTATGCTGTGCCAATTTTCTGACCTATGGTTCTGAAGCACTGATTACGCTTAATGGCAGTGTGAGTAATGAGAGTGGTCTACCGCTTGGTAATGTGCAATTGCGTATAGCGAATAGAGAGGTGCTGAGTGATGCTCTAGGTAAATTTACGATACCGGCTTTAGAGCGTAACAATGATCTCTTGTATGTGAGTGCCTTAGGTTATGATATAGAAATTATACCCGTGCATTTATTAAAGTCAGCGCAAACCAATTTAGCGCTTTTAGAGCCTATTGTTTTAACTGTGGAACAGCCGACACAGGTTAATTTTTTATTTGGAGGAGATACTTCATTTGGTCGGCGTTTTATTGACTCTAAAGAAATTACTCCTCGAGATCAAGTGCCTCTTAATGATGAAAATGCGTTAATTTCGGTTAATAACCCAATTCCAGGCAGTCAAGAGGTGAGTCGATTTATTCGCCCTTTATATCAAAATGCAGATTGGGGGGTGCTTAATTTAGAAACACCTTTAACGCATAATCCTTCAACTCCACATGAATCCAAAGCATTTGCTTTTTTTACTTTACCCGAATCAGCTCAAGCACTAACTTGGCTGGGGGTCAATTATGTATCTTTAGGCAATAACCATCTTTACGATTATCTTGAGCAAGGTGTTCTGGATACCCTTATGAATTTGGACGCGATTGGTATTTTTCATAGCGGTGCAGGTATGAACAGCACTAAAGCTTTAGCGCCTTATCGTACTGCAATTAAAGGCTATCCTTGGTCTTTCTTGTCGATGACTTCGGTTAGTGGGAGTCAGCATGAGTTGAATTACGTGGCAGATGACAATAAAGCGGGGGCAGCTAATTTGCTTGACCGAGAAGCTGTCGCTAAGGTTATTAAGCAAGAGGTAGAGGCGGGCTATATTACCATTGCGCAGTTACATGGCGGGAAAGAATATACCTTTGAACCCAGTGCCCAGTATATGAAAGATATTAAGTTTGCCGTTGACGCGGGCGCAAAACTTATTATTGGGCATCATCCGCACGTTGCCCAAGGGGTGGGGATGATGCAAGGAATTGTGACCATTCATAGTTTAGGAAATCTGGTGTTCGATCAAGCCCGTTTAGAAACTATGCTAGGATTAATGGCGAAAATTAAAATGCTCGGTGATCAAGTCGAAAGTGTCCGTCTTGTGCCTATTTATATTGATAATTTTATTCCTAAAATGGTCAGTGGTGATTTAGCTAATCGATTTTTACGGCGTATTGGTGAGTTCTCTACAGACTACAATGGTTTAGTTTACCCATATAATAATCAGGCTTGGGTGGCATTTAGCTATGATCAAACTGTCGTAATAGACGCATCAATAACGGAGACCGTTACGATACCAGAGTCTGGCGTGGTCATTATGGATTTGCGTCAATTAATACCCAGCGAGTCTTCACTGAGGAGCATTAATAGCCTAGGACAACAGCTAAAGATTCGTTTAGGCAGAGATGTTATGTTGCACGGTGATTTTGAAGACTGGGATATTGATCAGGACGGTCTGGTAGCTAATCGTTGGGATACATCTAAATTATCAAGTAAAATTTGTACTGAAAATCCTTATCACGGAGTGGCGTCCTTGTGTTCAACGCGTAAAAGTAATCAGGTATCTGATTCGGTTATCTCTTTTCGTAATCGAATTCGAGTGATGGGTGAAAGCACAGGCAATCCTAATAAATCACTTTCATTAATGGGCTATATGCGCGGTGAAAATGCGGGGTCGTTAAATATTATTAGCCGTTTTTACGCCAGTGCAGGCACTAAAACCTTTGGCGAAGAAGTGTCTGTGACAAATCAGGGAGGTACATTTGACTGGCAGCCTTTTTTTGCTGACCTTAATATGCCTGAGGATGGCACGCCAGATGACAATTTCGTAGGCCCTATCAATAATGAAGACACCGAAGGTTCGGATGATGACATAGATAATTTTGATGTTGAAAATAACCCACGAGCCGTGCGTTTTTTCTTGCGCCATAGCCCACCTATTGAAGGGCAAGCCTTATTGAGTTTTGATGATTTAGCTCTCATTAATTGGGAAGAGGCTGTTGATAGCGGGCAAGCAATCAGTACGCCTCATGCACGCGATTTTTTACGTATAGAAGGCCGTCCGGGGCGTTATACAGTTCAGTTAAATCATCAGTATTATCGACCTCGCGGGAGTTATCAAGTGAATCCATTGTTACAAGTCAATGGTCAGCAAGGGTCTGTAATGATTAAGGATTCAGATTTCATAGATTTAAAGCTAAGTCTACAACAAAAGCTACCTGATAGCGCACGCTTTGAGTGGTGGGTTAGCGCAAAAACCCCAAGTGGCCAGCATTACAGTTATGTCTATCCTTCAGGTTGGCAAACGGGAGAGGAAATGACGATTGCTTCCCCTTTGCTGAATATTTCCGAGTTTAATTTGTTTCAAGGTCATTTACCTGCCAATAAGTATATTATTGAATTTTGTTTGGATAACCATATTGATGCAATTAAGCAATGCCATTGGCTTAATCAATTACAGCTTGAAGTGCAGTAAACTTCTTTTCTGACAATTATTGACTCGAAAATACAAGGTTCAGGTGTTATGACGCCCCGTTAAAAAGAAGGATATATCTTGTTGTTTTTATAGTTAATTAGTCGAAATACTCAGGACAATCCCGCGTTTTACGATTTACTTATGCGACAGCGAAAGGTGTATTTAAGCGGTTTTTGAAGCGGAAAATCCAACTATTTAATCGTTGTATTTTTCGCTATTGTTCTATTCTGAAGTATGAAATGATTAATTTAACCGACCAACAACAAGGTGGCGGGTATTTTGATCGTAATAGCTAGAGTTTGAATAAGTACTCCATGTATAGCCAACAATCTCACCGCTTTGATTGGTGTAGAGTCGCATGACGCCTTGACCTACGCCATCATTCCACGTGCCGTCTTCCATTAAGCGGGTATCTGTACGACCGTGGCCACTTCTGGAAGAATCAATAATATCTACTTCATATTGCAATGTGTTAGCGATAATCGGTGCTGAAGCTGTATGTTCAATCGGCGTATTAACCACTAACATGGTATGACCGCTGACACTTCCGCCGACGGGGTATTTTACTGCCATGATGTCACCACCACTGATGTCATGAATATTACTTAAAGCAAGAAATTGATTTTGTGCGACGATAGCATCGTGATATTTAGCTGAGTTTGGGCTAGTAGAGCCAAACCATGTTTTAAAATCATTGCTGCTTAAGTTGTAACTGTATTTAAGTAATTCTGTTACGAAGGTTGCGCAGACTGAGCGGTTACTATATTCGCTAGCATTGTTATAACCTTGCCACTGCACAAGGGAAGGTTGGCTGGCGTAAGTGTTATTTTCAGGTTGGATATAGGTAACTAATTCTTCCGCCCAAAAAAGGTGATCAGGTATGTCAGCAGCATAAATAGGTGCTAAACAGGCTATATTTAATATGGTAGCGGTTAGTAGAGAATTTAGAGGTTGCATTGTGATACGTCCGACTTAAATTTATTATGAGCTATTATTTTTTGTTGGATATATTTTAAAGCGGAAATTTACCCCAAGCTGTGAGTGGTGTCTCAATATGGCCGAAATAAGTAAAAAGTTAAGAAGGTATTAAAACGGTCACAAGAATTTGTGACTTAGGAATGAGCACAAAATAACGTCGATACCTTATTGTTTGTGAGAGCCCAGACGGCTCGGCTGCTAAATTTTGCGTCGTCCACTGTGCAGAAAAAGCGTATTGATTGATACATTTTAAGATGAGTTAAATAAGCTAAGCGCAATGAACTCATGCCCTTTATACTAGACGCTAAAGCGTTCAGGTTTAAGATTTGGCGCTAAGGCTTGTAATTATAGAGGACACCATACTATGTACGAATTAAAAGTAAAAAAAGCATCAGCGTCAAAGATTTCTAGTGAGGATTTAGATTATCTTAGTGCTGATTTCATTAGCACTATTGAAGCGAGCTTAACAGAGGATTCACGCATTAAAGGTAATAAAAACCGCATCGTGATAGAAACATCAATGACTGAAAAAGAAATTAATGACTGTGTGAAACCTGCATTACACTATTTTAGTGATGACATTCAACTGCACTCACTTACTTTGCGCTAATGTATGCATTTAAGGTTCTATTTTAAGGCGGAACAAATAATAGGTGTGATGCGTTTTAGCTATTTTTTGAATCAGTCATCGCTAAAGCTAAGTACTCGCGTGAAATTAAATTAACTTTTTAGTCTATTTCTGCTTCACTAAAGACAACTCCTCGTTTTAGATCAATAATTTATAAATGGTCTGATATTTGCTTTTGTTATTGCATAGTACAGTAATAGGGCGATTTTATGACGACTTCTACCTCTCCACAAAAAACTGAGCAGCTTACTGATGCGTTTCGTCTCTTTAATCAGTTATCGGAAAATTTAAGCAACTCTTATCAAGGTCTTGAGCAGCAAGTTGAAAAGCTGCATCAAGAATTAGCCGCGGCACGTAGTGAGCGTGTGAAAACCTTGGTGGAAAAAGAGAAGTTGGCGGTACGTTTACAACAAATTTTGGCGGCTTTACCGGCTGCAATTATTATTCTTGATGTTCAGTGTCGGGTTGTCGACTGTAATTTGCAAGCGACGCATTTTTTGGGTGAACCTTTAATTGGGCAGCTTTGGTCGGATGTCGCTATGCGCAGCTTAATTAGCGTATTAGATAATCCCTTAGAGCGCCAATTGCTCAGTGGTTTGCGCGTCAATATGACGCGTAGCCGTTTGCCGGAAAGTAGTGAACAAGTGATTGTTTTGAGTGATGTCAGTGAAATGAATGCCTTACAAGAAACGATTAATCAGCAAAAACATTTATCGGCCATGGGTGAAATGGTTGCGAGTATGGCGCATCAGGTGAGAACGCCACTTTCAACGGCTATTTTATATGCCTCGCAAATGGCTAATCCTAAACTTGATGCTGAAAAGCAGCAGCATTTTTCTAAAAGAATCCTAGAGCGTCTGCATTATTTGGAGCGTCAAGTGAATGATATGCTGGTTTTTGCTAAGGAGGGGCGCTTAGCGATGGAGGGTTTCTCATTGCAAACTCTATTAGCTAAGGTGCAGGCGGCAATTAGTGACTATGTGGTTGATGGCAACGTTGATTTTAAAGTATCGAATTTTTGTTCTGTGGATTTAATGCAGGGTAATGAGCATGCCTTACAAGGCGTGTTGATGAATTTATTAAGCAATGCGCTGGAGGCAATGCCTGTTGAGGGCAAGCTTAGCTTATCGGTTAAACAGCAAAATGAGCAAGCTATAGAAATTAGTATTCAAGATAATGGGCGCGGTATTGAGCCAGTGCATTTGCAACGTATTTTTGAACCCTTTTTTACCACGCGTGTTAATGGTACTGGCTTAGGTTTGGCTGTGGTCGATAGTGTGGCAAAAGCACATGGTGGTCAGGTTTATTGTCAGTCTAAAGTGGGCGTGGGAACAAAGTTTACATTGTTTCTTCCATGCATTGAGCAGGCTTTTCAACCGACTATTTCTATAGGAGCAAGCGCATGAAACAGTATGATGTTTTAGTGGTCGAGGATGATGCCTCTCTCTGCGAGGCTTTATGCGATACGCTGGAGATTGAAGGTTATCGCGTTGTTGCCGCACGTAATGGCACAGAAGCATTACTTAAGCTGGCTAAAGGTGATTTTAAATTGGTGCTCAGTGATGTGCAGATGCCGGTTATGGATGGCTTCCAATTATTGAATAATATGCAAAGCCAATATGCGCATACGCCAGTCTTATTAATGACTGCCTATGGTTCCGTGCCGAAAGCGGTGGAAGCTATTCAGGCCGGAGCGGCGGATTATTTGGTTAAGCCATTTGATGCCAGTGCTTTAGTGGATAAAGTTGCCAAATGGGTGGTGCAGAATCCTTGTGCAGCTAATGACCAAATAGTCGCAGATGGGGTAATGCAGCGCTTATATCAATTGGCTGAAAGAGTCGCTAAAACGGAGGTGACGGTTTTAATTCAAGGCGCTAGCGGCGTTGGTAAAGAGGTTTTAGCGCAATTTGTACATCAAAATTCGGGGCATAAAAATGGGCCTTTTGTGGCGATTAATTGTGCGGCTATTCCTGAAAATATGCTCGAATCGATGCTTTTTGGTTATGAAAAAGGTGCGTTTACTGGCGCGATTCAAGCGATGCCGGGAAAATTTGAATTAGCACAAGGCGGGACTTTGTTATTGGATGAAGTTTCTGAGATGGATATCGCGTTACAAGCTAAATTATTGCGCGTTATTCAAGAGAAAGAAGTTGAGCGTTTAGGTAGTCAGAAAAAAATCAAGTTAAACGTCAGAATTTTGGCGACCACTAATC
>JAIPFI010000018.1 GCA_021736705.1 Methylococcaceae bacterium
GAAGCCAGCGTATCGACCATATAAGACAGCCCTGCTCGCTCTAGTTCACGGGCATCAATCTGTAATTGCGGTGTTTTCGCTATTGCCAGTTGCAACATCTGCACGCGCATGGCCGCACTGACTTCAGGTTCATCTCTATGTGCAGGCAGGGAGCACGGCACTAAACGTAGCTCATCTAAAGCAAAAATCTCACTGACTTCTAACGCCGTGCGTAAATGCCCATAATGCACTGGATTAAAGGTGCCGCCATAAATACCTAGCATTTACTGACGGATATGTCCGTCCCCTAAAACAATATACTTCAAGCTGGTTAAGCCCTCTAAGCCCACAGGACCACGCGCATGTAATTTATCCGTACTAATACCAATTTCCGCACCTAAGCCATATTCAAAACCATCAGCAAAACGCGTTGAAGCATTAACCATGACCGAACTAGAATCCATCTCACGTAAAAAACGCCGTGCTAAAGTATAATTTTCGGTAACAATCGACTCGGTATGGCCTGAGCTAAATTGGTTAATATGCGTCATAGCCTCATCAATATCAGCAACCACTTTAATAGATAATATGGGCGCTAAATATTCTGTCGCCCAATCTTCTTCAGTCGCCCGCACGCAATCAGGGATGATAGAACAGGTTTTTAAACAACCACGCAATTCCACACCTGCTTCTTTGTATAGTGCCGCTAATTTAGGTAATACTTGCGTTGCAATAGATTCTGCCACCAACAAAGTTTCCATAGCATTACACACACCATAACGATGTGTTTTGGCATTGACTGCAATATTAACCGCTTTTTCAATATCCGCCGCGCCATCAATATACACATGACAAATACCATCTAAATGCTTGATAACTGGAATCGTTGCCTCTTTAGAAATACGCTCGATCAGGCTTTTACCACCGCGCGGCACAATCACATCGACATAGTCATTCATCGTAATTAATTCACCCACCGCCGTACGATCAGTCGTTTCCACAACTTGCACCGCAGTCACAGGCAAACCGGCCAACTCTAAACCTTTGGCAACACACTGAGCAATCGCCTTATTAGAATGAATCGACTCTGAACCGCCGCGTAAAATACAGGCATTGCCTGATTTTAAACATAAAGCCGCTGCATCGACTGTGACATTCGGACGTGATTCATAAATAATCCCAATCACCCCCAAAGGCACGCGCATTTGACCGACTTGAATACCGCTAGGGCGATATTTTAAATCAGTGATAGCACCCACGGGGTCAGGCAATGCCGCGACTTCATTTAAACCATCAATCATGGCTTGAATTCTAGCAGGCGTGAGTTCTAAACGATCTAACAAAGCCGCATCTAAGCCTTTTTCTTTGCCTGCCTGTAAATCTTTCGCATTTTCTTCAGCTAATAAAGCGGTATTATTTTTTAATTGCTCAGCAATCGCCAATAAAGCTGCATTTTTTTGTCCTGATTCTGCACGGCTTACCGCACGACCCGCTGCTTTTGCTTGCTGACCTAGAGAAGTCATGTATTCTTTAATATTCATTTTTTACTCTGTATGGATTCCACTATAGTACCTTCGCCCCCAACTCTCAGAGCAGATACTACTAACCTGACGTTCATTGACTTATTTAATCTATCACCTAAGTTTTTCTATATTTTCAATCAATTCTATTAATTCGCTATCTATCGTCTCATTTGAAGCAATGCTATTAGCAAGACAGCCACGCATTTCTTCCCATATCTTAAAACTTTTAATATCAAAACGATCTGAAAGGTGATGACATAAACGCATCAAACTCTTTTTTCCATCTAAGATCCGTGTAAGATTATTCCATTTTTCTTCGGTACTCTCAGCATTTTGCTCAAATGTTTTAATTTTATTGATTTCATTACTAACATCTAAACCAACTTCATCAGGAAAATTTTTTTCTAAGTGCTTATTAATTTCCTCACTTAGGCTTAAACCTGATGATTGAATACCAAAGCCCGGGCTCGGTGAAGTTATACTCTTGGACACTGAAAGTGCAGTCAATGCCGTCACTTGAATAATATCCTCAGCATATTCCAGTAATGTATCAGCTGAAACGCTAGGAACTGGCGAACGAGATATTCTTCTGGAAACTTCCTCAGCAAAAGCACTAGGCTGTAGCAAATAGTTTTCTAACTCCCAACGGCGTAATACATGAATTTTTTCGCCATACGGCTGGGCATCATGAAATTTTGTATCATCCGACTCCCAAAATATCTCAGTTTTATTACCAGCCAACAAAACATCCCGATCAACTATGCCGTAAGCTTTTATGTCCTGCTCGTTAGATTTTTCAACTTTACTAATGACTACCTGGCATCCACCACCTCCTGACTTTCCCTCTTCAGCACTAACGAATCTTAATTTATCCAGTTTATGGCTAAACCAATGGTCACTGAAAATACGCACATCTTCCGCCGACTCCAAAAAAACCTTAATTCCACCTTCATACTTTGTTTCGATAAATTCTGTCTGAACTTGCTTAAAACTCGCCATAAACTTATCTCAACCCCTTTTCTTCAATAAGCTCACCACCAAGATAAAGGTTTGATCTTTTTTGATTCATAGCCGTAGTAAAACGCTGTAAAATCTCAGTTGAATGCGTAGTCATAATAATCGTAAAACCGGGATTATCCTGTGCTAATTTCTCCAAAGCATTATAAAGTCTATGTTGCCAGCGTATATGTAGATGAATATCCATTTCATCAATTAGGATAATGGTGTTTCGGGTTGCATGAGCACCAATACGTAAAAATAAATTTGCCAGACTTTTCTCACCGCTACTCAGCCTATCCAAACGGTGAGTTTGATCATTACCTGCATCGACAATAGCTTCAGGCGGATTTCTACGTACGCCTTTTAATAACTTAGGTGTATCAATAAACAATTGCTCATTAATAAGTTCCCGCGCTTTTTCAAACGAACCATTATCCAGCCACTTAAGCCAGACTAATAAATTATCTAAAGAACTTTTCCAGTGCGCACTATGCGCTTCAAAAGCATGCAATGGCTGATAATTCCAATGGTTAGGCGTAGAAATACTCCGCTCCTGCAAGCTTTCAGCCTGATGAGAAATACACTCGTGTGTATCATTATTCGGATAAGGAATATCTCGATAAGCGGAAAAATACAGCACCGTTGGTAAATGAAAACTCGGCTGCAAAAAGTCATCTTCTGGTGCGGTTGCGCTAGCAGTTCGTAGCATAGCTAACAAATCCTGCAATAGCTCATCACTGCGCGGCGTTATATTTTCATAACGCCCGATAACAGGACTACGGAAGCCGGTTTTATGCCAGGCTTGCGCATTGTGCGTTTGTAATTGCTCCGTCGTCCATGCCTTTAAAAATGTATCTTCACCTAATGCACCTGCCAATATTGATAGGACAATACTAATATTTCGACCTTGCCACTGTAGTCTGACCCAAAAATCTAATTGCGCACGACCGCTTTGCCTATCTAAATCCTCATGCCCATAACTATCAATATTTTTTTGTCCTAACAAATTCATTAGACAAGAAAAGACCTTTAGTGCAGTCGTTTTACCCAAGCCGTTGGGTGAAACCAACATATAGAAATTGCAAGGTCTATGATTATTATCCGTAAAATCAATAGTATAAATATTCTGGAAAGGCCCAATACGATCCAACGTTAAAAAAAGTGGTTTGAATTCATAGATTATTAGCTCGTCCATTGCTTACTCCTAAATTTAGAATTCATAACATGTTACTTTTCAAATAACTTACACTGACAAAACACATTTCATGAAATCTATTATTGTCTTTTTGAGAAAGAGCATAAATCTCATCCTCTATGTCTGCTAGCGTAGCATCCCTAAAGTCTTCGTCTAAAGCGTGTATAAGCTTTTCCCTAAAGTTTTTAATTTTCTTGGCGTTTAAGCGCAAAACACTATCAATTAAATTTGCAATGTCATTATCGCTTGGGTTTGACGGAATAACCATTCCATCATACGTGTAAATAAACTTATCCTCACATACTGGATTGAGTGGATTTATGGCAAGAAATTGATTACTCCGTGCATTGTTACAATGCACTTCTCTTGGTTTTGGCTCTTTTGTACTACCGTTACATGATGCAAGAAAATTTTTAAAATCTAACGCTTTATAAGCTTCACTATCAACACATTCTTGTCTAAGCTTAATATGTTCAATCTCCGTATAGACATCATTCTCAACCCTCATGCCGCAATAACAACAAATATAACCTTGCTCTATTAACAAGGCTTCTTTTACTTTTTTCTTTTCAGGGTTCTGAAAATTATCCCAACTAGGTTGCCATTGATCATTGGCTTGATTTTTCCAATCTTCAAATTCTATTGGAGAACTTCCTTTTAAAATATATTTCACTGCATTTTTCTCTGCAACCTATCGATTCTCATTTCAGCCACAGCAAAAAAAGGATCTTTTTCTGACAAATGTTCTTTTAATTTTTCTATATTTCCAAGTGCGGCATCCAAGCTTTTCAAAGCAATATCCTTATTAATCTGTTCTATATATTTATGCGCTTGCGGGGACATATCATCCGCATCCATCACTTCTTCTAAAATAGCATTAGTATCTCTACCAAATAGACCATTGGCATCAACTGAATAAACTCTGCCATTATCCATAATTAATACATCTTGTTCATGTAAATTAGATAAGGTTTGTGGTGAGTGTGTGGTAATAATAAAATTCGTTTTACTCTCATCACTTGCTAACTTTAATTTTGTGACAAAATCTCTCTGCCATACAGGATGAAGATAAGTATCAGGCTCATCCAGTAAAAACAAAGTATTACCTGTTATTAATAATTCTTTTAAGCCAAAAATAGTTAAAACTTGTTTTTGTCCTTCACTTAAGCGTTTAAAGGAAATTTCAACATCATCTTTAACTAAAATAATATCAATATCGCTTATAAAGTCATTCGCTTGTAACGTTGTCAAATATTCAAACAGACTTTTCTCTTCACCGTAAAAACTCCATAGTTTTTCCAGCTCTTCTTGGCTGGTAAAAATATAATCAACTGAATTTTCTTTGGCTATTTTTTTGGCTACTTTATCAACACAAGTTTCATTTAATGTTTTTAGAAAAGTACTTAAATCACCTTTCGCACCCCAAAAAGCATCAACCTTGGATTGTGTTTTTGCCCAATGCGGCTTTTTTATGGATATTTTTATTTCTTTAAATGCTGATATGCCAAACCCAGTCTTAAGTATTTCAGGAATATCTCCATATTGATAACTTAACAAACCGATCAGTATGCTAGAGAAATTATTAGGTAAAAAATAGAAAAATGGTTGCTCAATTTTAATATCGCCTTCCAGTGATCGCGAAATAAAATGCTCTTGGAATTGTATAAACCTGTCTTGTAGTATCGTAGAAATACCCGAATAATACATCACCACATTTTGAGGTAAAACATCTTTGTAACCATTTACAAACTCAGTTTTGACTTGTGATTTTGAATATTTCTTAGAATTACTACCATCTTTCTTTATACTAACTTCATAATATTCTTTGGTTTTTTTATTTGCAGTAATATAAACTTCATATTTTACAAACTCATATTCCATTTCATATCTAATTTTAAAATCTACATCTGGCTTCGAACCCTGACCTAAAACAAAATGTGTATACAAATCATAAAATATTTTTGCAATAAATTCTATAACCGTAGATTTACCTGAACCATTTTTACCGATGAATACGGTTAGTTGACTATCAAAATTGATAGTCAACTTTTGCAATAACTTATAGTCTTCGATAAACAGTTCTTTTATTTTCATTGAAAAATGGCCTGTTCAAATTCTTCTATTGCTGATTTTCGATATTCTTTAGCTTGTTGTTGAAGCGATTTTATTTCTGCTTTCATTTTTTCTATAGTGCTAACTATTTCATTTTGTATTTTCATGGGTGGTACAGGGATTAATATTTCCATAAAATCCTCCGTATTTATACTTTCTACAGTAACACTTTTTTTGGAAGCTCTTTTTAAAATCATATCTTTGAATGTATGAATAAAATATAAAAAGTAATATTTATTAAGCATTTTTTCATTAACTGCATAAGCTTTCAAATCTTGATTAATGGCTGTTTCAATTTGTGTAATAGCCGTTGGAAATGAATGACGCAAAATTCCACTACGAAAAACAGATAAAAACACACCTACGGGAAAAACCTTCATGCCAGCTTCTTGAACAGCAATATCAGTAATATGGTCTTGAGATTTTTCAATAAAAATTCCATTAAAATCTTTAGGAGATGTCCAAGCTATAGCTCCATTCCAAAAGTCTGCTCTACTTTTTGATGGTGTTTTTCCTCCTTCAAAAAACGTGATAATACTCTTAAAATTTAATGTTTTATATTTTCCTTCTTCAATATTTAAAATATTTTCTTTTAATAAAGAATCTAACGACCATTTGTGTAAGTTGACATATCCAATAAATTGTAAGCCACGTAAACTTTTTTTATCTTTATTTTTCTCAACACCTAAAACATCAAAGAAATAATTATCTAAATCTTTTTCTAATTGAGTTGCTTGCTGTTCTTTTTGCTTAACAAGTTTAATTATATCATTATATGAATCAACCATATTACGCTGATCTTCAAGAGAAGGAAGAGGGATATTTACATTTAAAAAAGAAGCCTCATTTATTCTTTGTCGCCCCGTTGTTCCACTGCTTGCACCTTGACAATACACTGAAAACTGTTTGGTTGCCGTTAATAACGTTAAAAAATAAGGACTTATTTTTTCTACATCAATATCATAACTTAAAAAATCTGCCGTTGTTATAGCTCCTTCTAAAGACTCAGGCACAATACCAAATGCACCATTACGTGCATCAATTTTTGAGATAATAAACTGACCTTCTTTAACTAAATATTGTTTTTTAGTCCCAATACCTTTTCCCTTTAGTTCATCTCTTTTATGGACGCCTTTATTATATAATTTAATAGTAACTCTTGAATAGGTAGATTCATCGTCTACCATAATAGTATTTCTATTTTTCTTAAGGAAATCACCTAACTTAAATAAATTATATTTTTTATTATATCCAAAATCATTACTTATTAAATAACTAACGCTCCAGTTAATTATATCTGAGTAGTTAACAAAAATTAGACGAGGCTGTTTAATTATAGAATTTACCTCACCCATAAATAACTTCTGGATCTTTTATTAAAGAAATACGCATTAAAGCGTCATCATCGCCTGAGTTATAAGAAATAGAATCAATTTTATTTTTCCACAGCTCAAAACTCTTTCTATATTCAGAAAACTGCTTAGCAAGCGGAATTAATTCATTTTCTATCACTGTCCCTGTCGTACTAATTCCGGCCTTTTCTACTTTAGCTATAGGTATTTGATAATCAAATTGCTGTTTAACCAGAATTTTTATTTCTGCTTCAATTTTTTGCTCTAAGGCTTTAAGTTGCTTTCTCAACTCTTTTTTCTCTATAGCACTAGGCGCATCCTTACCCCGCAAAACTAATTTTTCTTTTATAGGTGTTAACGCTTCTGTATATCGCGTATTTATTTCTTTTGTTGCCACTTGTACGGTTTTTAAATATGTATCTGATTCTGCATCCGTAAATTTTTTTAAGAACACTAAACTAGGTTTAACATTTGCGCCTGAGGCAACAAAAACATCTTTAGGGATTGACGTGACTAAAATTATTTTCGCTTTACTTTCAATATAATCACGAATCTTCTGTAAATTACTATTATTTAAAACCCCTTCTGGTAGAACAATCCCCATTCGCCCTCCTGCCTTTAAAAGCTTTAGACTTCTTTCTATAAACAGGACTTCGGTTAAAGTGCTCATACTGCCTGTTTCATAAAGCTCTAATAATGACCCACCAATATTATCAGTCACTTGCTTCATGGCTTGATCATAAACCACCCCATAGCGTTTTTGATATTTGGCTATCCTTGCTTGATCGGTAAATTTATCTGCTTCCGTTACTTTTAGGGATTTTTCAACGCGCGAGCCAAAAGGTGGATTGGTTAAAATCACATCAAAGCGATTTTCAAATATACCATTTACATTAAGCAAACCATCGTTATGATGTACGCCACCATGACCATCACCGTGCATAATCATATTCATTTTAGCAGTACGTGACATACGTGGATTTGCATCTGTGCCAAAAATACAATCATAAGAAAGTTCTCTTAATCGACTTTTTTCATTATCAATATTAAGTTCAGAAGTCAGCTTGTTAAAAATCTTATTTACTTTCTCATCAACCTTAGCTTTTTCTGCTTCCGCTAATTTTTCGTAATCCTCCGTATAGTATTGCTCTTTTACGCGCTCTTTCGCTTGATGAATTTCATCTTCAATCTTTGATCTGACATATTCAAAGGCTTTAATTAAAAATCCACCACTACCACAAGCAGGATCGCAGATTATTTCACCTTCTTGAGGATCAAGAACATCGACCATAAAATCAACTACGGTTCTGGGAGTAAAAAACTGTCCTAATTCACCTCTAAAGGTACGTCCTAAAAATTGCTCAAAGGCAATACCTTTGACATCATCAGAGGTAGTAGAAAGATTATATTTTTGTAGCTCTTCGACAATCGCTTGAAAGCTACCTTGCTTAATATTGACTTTTTCATGACTTTCAAAAAGATCATCATCTTTAAAATCTTCTTTAGTTTGCTCAAATAAAAATTGATAAAACTCTAAACCATCTTTAGGTTTAAATTGCTCATAACTATCACGAGCTTTTTTAAATTCATGCACAGAAAATATCTGCGCTTGATCATTCGATCTTTCATAACGAATTTTGATAAATAAAATTTTACTTATTTCATCAAAAGCCGCTTCTGGTGAAAGCTTATCGTTATTTCTAATAATGTTATGACATTTAAAAAGCAACTTAGAAAATTCATCTCTGGTAAAAGCTTTGGTTTGCTTTAATAACTCATCAACTTTTTTCTTATCGCCTAGAATGGTGGCATTAGGAATATCAATAATTTCATCAAGTTTTTTAGGTATTTTTCCTTTAATGACTCTAAATATTCTAGTTTCTTTTAGATTGGTGGTAACAAAAAAATCTGCACCCGCCCATGAAGCATAATTGTAGCCCTGAAAAAAATCTTCTTCTCTTATCGTAATATGCTCAGCTTTACACTCAATAACAATAGCAGGACTATTCTGTTTGGCTTTATCTTCTTTAGATTTCCATATCACAATATCCGCCATTGCGCGCCCTTGTCCTCTTTGAGAATTGTTTACTTTCTCTTCTTGGGACATTTGCTCAACAGAAAAACCATAATTGTTTATGAGACGGCAGATATATTTTTGCCTTACCTCTTCCTCAGGCATTAACATCAGCCACTTATCTTTAAGTGGTGCAAAAATTTTGCTATTTTCTATCTTAACTGCACAATTCATTTTATATTTTTATTCATTTTGGAGGCTGCTGGATTCAGAACACTGAACAAGTCGTGCTTATTATTTATACCTCTGCACATACTCTAATGTATTACATGCAATCATTATTAAATCTGGCATAGTAATTAACACATCAGCAAACACGCTTTGCAATGCCTCATCTAAATACTCATGCACGATTTCATTACGTATATCTTTGATCTGTCTGATTAACTCAATATCTTCAAATAACCCGCGTTTATGGGCATGATTAACCACATCAATTAATGTCCCTTGATTTTCAAATTCAACATCATCAAGGCAACGAAACACTTTACGCACTAAAAAATCAATCGTACGCGCATAGCGACTACATAAATTTTCAAACTGATTAAATTGCTCAATGCTAAAGTTTTCTGGCGCGGATAAGTCTTTCACTTGCTGATAAGAGTAATTCAGCCAGAACAGTTGCTTTTCCAAAGAAACACTGAGCTCTTGCAAATAAGCAAGACTCATAATTGCACCGCCTTAGGTTTTATCATCTGAATAAATGCCTGATTCTCAATACCTGCATCTAAGACCAAATCCATTTTTTGCTCACCAAAACGTTCAAAAAATTGCCCACGAATGTGACGTAAATCCTGTTTCGTCAAAATGTTCGACTCAATTAATAAATCAATATCACCACCACGCTTAGCATCATCGACTCGACTGCCAAATAAATAAATATGCGCACTGGCATCGAGTGCCAGTACGCTGTTTTTTATGGTATCAATTTCTTGCTTTGTTAAACGCATGGAGGGGGCAAAGTCTAAATTTTGTAGAGCACAGACCAGTCGTGTTAAAGGCGGGCTGAAGCCACGCCCTACAAAAATATTTATTTCCGATTAGACTTCTACCGCATCCGCTTTATCTTGATAGCTTTTAATCTGATCAAAATTCAAATAGCGATAAGTATCTTCGGCTGTTTCATTAATCTTATTCACGTAGGACATATACTCTTCATTAGTGGGAATCTTACCCAAAATAGAACACACCGCCGCTAATTCAGCCGAGCCTAAATAGACGTTGGCATTATTACCTAAACGATTCGGGAAGTTACGCGTAGAAGTCGAAACCACAGTGGCATTATCCGCAACACGCGCTTGATTACCCATACACAATGAACACCCTGGCATTTCCATACGTGCGCCCGATTTGCCAAAGGTACTGTAATAACCCTCTTCAGTGAGTTGCGCCTGATCCATTTTAGTCGGTGGCGATACCCAAAGCTGAGTCGGTAAACGCCCGGCTTCTTGCTCTAATAATTTACCAGCAGCACGGAAATGACCGATATTGGTCATACATGACCCTAAAAACACTTCATCGATTTTAGTGCCGGCAACATCAGCTAAGGTTTTGACATCATCCGGATCATTCGGGCACGCCATAATCGGCTCTTTAATGGCGTTCAGGTCAATTTCGATAATCTCAAAATATTCTGCATCGGCATCAGGAGCCATTAGCTCTGGTTTGGCAATCCACGCCTGCATTTCTTTGATGCGACGAGCGATAGTACGCGCATCGCCATAACCTTCGGAAATCATCCATTTCAGCATGGTGATATTCGAGTTAATATATTCACGAATAGGTGCATCACCTAAACGAATGGTACAACCTGCGGCAGAACGCTCCGCTGACGCATCAGATAATTCAAAGGCTTGCTCTACTTTTAAATCGGGCAGCCCTTCAATCTCTAAAATACGACCTGAGAATACGTTTTTCTTACCTTTTTTCTCAACCGTTAATAAACCTTTTTCAATCGCGGCTAATGGAATCGCGTTAACCAAATCACGCAAGGTAATGCCCGGTTGCATTTCGCCTTTAAAGCGTACTAAAACCGATTCTGGCATATCTAAAGGCATCACACCTGTTGCAGCGGCAAAGGCAACTAAACCAGAACCCGCAGGAAAAGAAATGCCAATCGGAAAACGGGTATGCGAATCACCGCCTGTACCGACTGTATCTGGTAATAACATACGGTTTAACCACGAATGGATAATACCGTCACCTGGGCGTAAAGCAACCCCGCCACGATTCATAATAAAATCGGGCAAGCTGTGCTGCATGGCAACATCAATGGGTTTTGGATAGGCTGCTGTATGACAAAAAGACTGCATCACTAAATCAGCCGAGAAACCTAAACAGGCTAAATCTTTGAGTTCGTCACGCGTCATTGGCCCTGTGGTATCTTGCGAACCCACGGTAGTCATATGCGGTTCACAATAAGTATTTGGCCGTACACCAGCAACACCACAAGCTTTACCAACCATTTTTTGCGCCAAGGTAAATCCTTTACTGCTTTGCGCTTCATCACCCGGTCTACGGAAAACAGTTGAAGCGGCTAACCCCAGAGCTTTACGCGCACGATCGGTTAAGCCACGACCAATAATTAAAGGAATACGTCCACCGGCACGTACTTCATCTAATAAAATATCGGTTTTTAAGGCAAACTCACAGATCACGGCACCGGTTTCATGATTTTTCACTACGCCTTGATAGGGGTAAATATCAATCACATCGCCCATCGCCATGTTTTCGACATCACATTCAAACGGTAAGGCACCTGAATCTTCCATGGTATTAAAGAAAATCGGCGCAATTTTGCCACCAATACACACACCGCCTGCGCGCTTGTTTGGCACATAAGGAATATCGTCGCCGGTAAACCAGAGCACCGAATTAGTCGCAGATTTACGTGAAGAGCCGGTTCCAACCACATCGCCGACATAAGCAACAGGAAAGCCTTTTTCTTTTAAGGCGTTAATTTGTTGCTCAGTATTGGTAATGCCTTCACGCGGAATTTTTAGCATAGCTTGCGCGTGCAGAGGAATATCAGGACGCGACCAGGCATCTGGCGCAGGTGATAAATCATCGGTATTGGTTTCGCCGGTGACTTTAAATACCGTCACGGTTAATTTTTCAGGCACTTCTGGCTTGCTGGTAAACCATTCTGCATCCGCCCAAGATTGCACCACTTGCTGAGCAAAAGTATTACCTATTTGTGCCTTTTCTTGTACATCATGAAAAGCATCAAAGACCAATAAAGTATGCGATAAAGCATTTACAGCAATGGGTGCAAGCTGTTCATTATCCAATAAACCAACCAATGGTTCGATATTGTAACCACCCAGCATAGTACCTAATAATTCAGTCGCCCGAGCGGCATCTAAAATAGGCGAAGACACTTGACCTTTAGCCAATGCGGCTAAAAACCCTGCTTTCACATAAGCCGCTTCATCGACACCCGCTGGCACGCGATGGGTTAATAAATCCAGAATAAAGGCTTCTTCACCCGCTGGCGGCTGTTTAATCAGTTCAACAATGGCAGCAACTTGGTCTGCATTTAAAGGTTGCGGAACAACACCGATTTTTGCTCTTTCTGCTACATGCAGACGGTATTGTGCTAATACTTCAGTTGCTTTTATTGTATTTTCGGTCATTCAATCACACCCTTGTTAATTTTGAAAATTGTTTATTTATCTTGAGTAGCGGACATCAAGATTTTATATTTTAAGCTGCTTCAGAATGCTCACTACTGGACTTTAGCCCATAAGCATAGCGATATAAAGTCTTAGGCTCTATATCCACATGCCCTTCATTAAATTCCAAACATCCCCACTCTGAGTTCACTTGTGCAGTTTTTAATTCATTTAAAGAAACGTAAGTGCCGATCAAGCTTTCTAAATCGACGTCTTTACTTTCACCATTAGCAAAGAATAATGTAAACCAATAAGCTTGCAGATGTCTAAATTTAACTAATTTCATAACTCACTCCAAAGGCTCTACTTTATGAAAGTTCTGAGTATCCCATATTTTAATTAATTCTTCCTGATGAATCTCAGCCCATTCACGTACTAATTGACGACATTTTTTAGGAATATTACCATCAATAATATTAAGATTGATTAACTCCATTACAGCCTCATATTCACCATATTTTATATGAATATGTCGCGGTGGATGTTCTCGATCAATCAAATACATTCTGATAATAATTCCATAAAATCGGCATATTTCAGGCATTAATCTAATCCTCAGTTTCCCGTATCAACGCCATCATATCACTCACTGACATCTTACCACTGACTTCGCCACCTTCTAATAAACTACTAGCCAAATCCCGTTTATGCGCATGTAAATCGACGATTTTATCTTCAATAGTATCTTTAGCCACTAAACGGTAAATGGTCACGGGGCGAGTTTGCCCCATGCGATGCGCCCGATCTGAGGCTTGATCTTCTACTGCAGGATTCCACCACGGATCCATATGAATGACATAATCGGCAGCGGTTAAATTCAATCCAGAACCACCCGCTTTAAGACTAATTAAAAAGACATCGCCATCCCCACCTTGAAACGCAGTCACGGCTTTTTTGCGCTTAGGTATCGAAGTACTACCATCTAAATATTGGTAATTGATACCTTTTTTATCTAATAATTCTCGAATAATAGCTAAATGCCCAACAAATTGACTAAACACCAATGCTTTATGACGAACGGCGATTAATTCTTCAATTAATTCTTCAAAGGCTTGTAATTTAGCGCTGCTTAATGGGCTATCTTCCATCACTAATTTGGGATGACAACAGGCGCGGCGTAATTTCATGATTTCCGCTAATATTTTCAAGTGCTGTTGCCCTGCTTGCTGCCCTTCTTTTAACGCATCTTGCATGGCTTGCATCGCATTTCGACGCATCGCTTCGTAAAAAGTACGCTCTTCTTTACTTAATTCTACATGCAAAGTAATTTCTGTTCGCGAAGGTAATTCTTTCAACACATCACTTTTAAGTCGTCGTAAAATAAATGGTCTCAGTAATTTTTTTAAACGTTGCTGTGTAGCATGATCTTTATTATTTTCAATCGCTTGTGCATAACGCTCATTAAATTTTTTCAGTGAGCCTAATAAACCAGGATTAATAAAATGGAATAAATTCCATAATTCACCGAGATGATTTTCAATAGGCGTACCCGTAGTCACTAATCTAAAATCAGCTTGTAGCGCCATTGCCGCTTGCGAACGCTTGGTTAAACCATTTTTGATTGCTTGCGCCTCATCAGCGACAACCGTTTGCCATTGTTTTTGAGTTAATAATTCCGCTTCTGTTTGTAATAAACCGTAGCTACAAACAACCAGATCAAATGCACCCGCCTGGTCAATAATTTTTTGCCGATCGCCTAAGCCAAAATGCAACACATTTAAAGTCGGCGCAAAACGCTGCGCTTCTTCTAACCAATTCATGCACACCGAAGTCGGCGCAAGAATCAAGGTCGGGCCATTCATAGCGCGCGATAAAATCAAGGAAAGCGCCTGTATGGTTTTTCCAAGCCCCATATCATCCGCCAAACAGGCGCCTGCACCCCAATGTGCTAAACGCGCCATCCATTGATAACCTTCCAATTGATAATCACGCAATTCACCCTGCAAGGTAGAAGGCACTTCCGGCACTAAGTCGGTCATTGATTCCAATTTTTTCAGCTGATCGTGCCATTGCTTACTTGCTTTGACATCCATGCCTTCTAGCGCTTCATGCAAAGCCGGCGCAGCTAAAGCATGAAACTGTAAGGCATTACCTTTTTGCTCACCTAGCCCGGCAACATCATCTAATCGTTGGCGTAATTCACTGGTTAGTGCAATAAACTGCCCATCTTCCAGCTTTAAAAAGCGTCCTGATGTTGCTTTTAATAAATTAATAAGGCGTTGCATATCATAGACCTGCTCTTCATCTATCTGCACTTCACCCTCTACACTGAACCAGTCTTTTTCTTTACGCACTGAAAAACGTGCCTGACCTAATCCCGCTTCACGACTCACTTTAATCTTTTGGCCTTTAGGCCATTCCAAAACAACAAAATCACCTAAAGTTTGCAATTGTAATAAAGCTTCTAAGGCCGTTTCTGGGTCATCCAGTAACCATCTTGTTTCATTAGTTTGATACAATTCAGAGCATTGTTGATACAGCTGCTCTAAATTTTCTTTTTCAACAGAAAAATCCCTTGAAGTTTGTAATTGCTTACCTTCAACCTCAGCCAATACCGTTATGCCACCTGTACCGGGTTTGTAAATAGGCCCAGCATCGGTAAAAGGCTGAATAAAGACTTCAATTTGCAAGCCTGCACCTACAGGCTGTAAATGCACATGTAGGCGTGCATCCGATGCCACTGTTTCTATATTCAATGCTAGTCCTTCGATATCAGACTGTACAGTTAAGGTAGACGCAATTGCGGAGATAGAGTCAATTACTTGCTGTTTAGCTTGGTGCGGAACAGAAAGTCCTTTATCCCCTAAAATACTCGCTACTTGTCGATGCTGCTCAGTAATTTGATAAACCCGTATATCATTATCGGCCATACGTTCAAAAACCACCGATTCAGAGTGAATAATCGGATGCAAGGAAATACGTAAATCATTTTTTTGCGTCGTCACCAATAATTGCGGTTCGGCTTTGCTTAGCGTAATGGGCGCGTCATATTCACTGGCACTCGACCAATATATATGAGGATGATCTACTGCGGCTAAAAGCGCTTCATTCTCTAAAACATAAACTTCTTTATATCTGTAACTATAATGATTTTCTTCTAGTTCTTTGCTGATCTGTGCACAAATACGACGATCCTGTAGCGTTAAATAATCAAAACTTGCCTGCTCCGAATAAAGCCTTTTCAAAGAAATGGCACGCCCTTTACTCCAGCGACCTGATTTGCCCAGCTTTTGCTCCCGCGGCTCTAATTCAGCATTATTGCCGTCTAATCTTAATAACCAAATCATGCGTGATTCAGCATGTGCAGCATTTAAACCTGTAACAGATGGAGCAGCGCTAAGCTGTGTTAACGCGGCTAATGCTCGCTCCCACTTCTCTACGCGGGGCAATAAATCAATAATATGCAAAACATTAGAATCTTTATATTTTTCAGCAACTGCCTTTATTTCTTTATTTTTTACCCCTAATTTTTGTAATAAGTTTGAACTGACTGCGGCATAATAATTTGCCCCTCCCTTATCAGCTAACAAACAATACTTTTGCAATACCAATAAAAAATCCTTATCCATAGTTGTACTAATCGCAAGCGTATCTAGCCAGTACAATAATAAACAATGAAACAATCGATCATAAGTATTGGCCGATGGACGGCGTAAGTCATAAGCAATCTCGGGTTTAAGTTGTGTCTGATAAACGTCAAGACCTTCTTTTAAGCGTCTATTAATATTGAAAAAACTATCAATGTCTTTGCCCTTTTCAATAATCTTTAATTGCGCCTTTAACAAACTAATATTTTCGGGTGTTTTGGTCTTTAATAAGGCGAGATGAAAAAAATAACCATGTATATGCGGTAAAAAAATATTACGCTTACGTGTTTCTTTTTTGATCAGTTGCAGCGCTGCCTGATAAAGTTCTAAGGCCTCATCATTACGGTTATCGATAAAACAGGCGCTGCCTTTGATCATCAAGCCATTTGCTGAATAATCATCCTTAAGCAATGCGCCTACCCCCTGCGCATCACCAGCCATGAGCTTAAACTCAGCCAGATTCTGCAATAACTCGGGAGAAGGTGTGGCGCTAGAATCCACAGCTTCCTGTAATAACTGCACCGGAAAACTCACATCTTCAATGCTAAAAGTGAAATATTCCGCATACATGGATAAAACAAAGTTTTTTATGTCTGGATTAAGCGCATCAAACCAAGGCTTATCAAAAGAAATAAAAAACAATAAATTCAGTAATGGCATTACTTGGTCAGGAAACTCATCCTCAAAATGGTCAAACTGCTCCTTAAATTTTTTCGCATCACCAAGATAAAGATAAAAGCGTAAGACTCTTACTGCATTAAGCACCTTTACTTGATAAGAAGAAAAGTAAGGCCTGTCACTTAAACTATAATTTGCTAATTTAGAAAATAAATTATTATGCTCTTTAAAGGCTATTTTCATTAGCACTTCACTAATTTCCTTGGCACAACGCCAGCCATCATTAGTGACTGTAATCAATCCCTGCCGCTCTAACTTGTCTTTTAAAGATTTGCCAACTTGCTTATAAACCGTAGGCTCAACAGACTGGGTGCCACGCAAAATATCCAATAATTTGGTTTGGCCGATGGGTATAAATAGCACAGCCAAAGCTAAAAGGATCTGCTGTTCATCTTTGGTTAATTGCTGGAATTTGTTTAATAATATTTCTTGAGTGGACATACTTTTCTTAATGAGTGACAGGGTGACTAAGCGTCTTTATATAAGTTTTTAGCTTGCTATTTCTTCATAAAAGATAAGGAGCAAGCACTAAGCACTGGAATGTTGAGACAAATACCGTAGCTGATTAAAAGAATAAGCTACGGAAAATCGGGGTGCAAATGCCCTGCGGGCACAGAGTTATACAGGTGAAAAATGGTAAATATAGGAAGTAGCTTAACTGAATTTTTAAGACAAACTCTGTTCGATCCGTAATGCAATCTCGTCAGTCAAAGGCAAGTAATTTCCGTCCAAAATATCCCCGTCAAGTAAAGCTGATAATTGCCCCACGGTATTGATTAAATCATCAAACACAGCATTAGCATCATCCAACTCTCTGGGCTGCATAAAAAAGGAAATACCGGGACAATAATAAGACTCCCAATTATCATCAGGAAAAATCCCCGGCTCTACCATACTAGCAACCGCATAATCGACACGGTTTTGTGCATCTAAACGCTCAAAAACTTTAACGCTGCCATACACTAAACCTACACGCTCAAAAGCTTGCAATAATTGCAGCCCATTAAATCCCTTCTTATTTTGGGCAACAAGATGCACTTGCAATAACGCAGGCAATTGTTTTTTAACCGACGCTGACAGAGGTTCATCGACTTTATTCATTGCCTCAGCCAATATATCAGATTCTGATGCGCCCCCTTCCTGTTGTTTTGCTTCTTGTATGTATTCTGGATTTAGGCGTGCTTTAACCTCAGGAATTTGATAATCATCCTGACCACGTGACTTTAAGGGGACTATATCAAAATCATCATCATCGGTATTTACAAACAAACTACGATTGACATGTTCTAAAGGATCGCCATCATCGTAAAAATTAATATTTTTACGTTTTGAACCCCCTTTAAACATACCCCAAAGAATCATACCTAAAATAACTACCGCCCCCACCGAAATGATGACTATTCTTAATAAATCTTTATCCACGTTAACTTTCCGCCATTGCTACTGCTTCTTGAATATCGACAGCTACCATACGAGAAACACCCGGTTCCTTCATAGTAACGCCTGCTAATTGCCCTGCAATTTCCATAGTCACTTTATTATGTGAAATATACAAAAATTGCACATTGGCTGACATTTCTTCAACCATGGCTGAAAAACGTCGTACATTTGCCTCATCTAAAGGGGCATCCACTTCATCCAGCAAACAAAAAGGTGCTGGATTCAGGTCAAAAATAGAAAAAACTAAAGCCACAGCGGTTAACGCTTTTTCACCGCCCGACAATAAATGAATTGAACTATTTCGCTTACCGGGCGGCTGGGCAATAATATTAACGCCACTTTCTAATAAATCATCATCCGTTAATGATAAATAGGCTTTGCCGCCGCCAAAAAGCTTAGGGAACTTCTCTTGTAAGCCTACGTTTATTTTATCAAATGTTTCTTTAAATCGCTGCCTACTTTCATTATCAATCTTGACAATGGCGCTTTCTAAAATCTGCAACGCCTCTAATAAATCCGTATTTTGCTCATTGAGAAAATTCATTCGCTCAGACTGCGCTTTAAATTCTTCTATCGCTGTTAAGTTGATTGTCCCCAACCTTTCAATCTGACGGATTAAATCATCTACTTTTATTTTCCAGCTTGATTCATCTGCATGTTCAGGAATATCTTGCATAATCGTTTTTGCATCCGCTTCTAACTCTTGCAACTGCTCAGTCACCGTTTGTTGACGCACCTGACTTTCCTGCTGTTCAAAACGAATCCTATCTAACAGCTCTTTTTTCTTATCTATGTGCTGCTGTACAGAAGAAAACTGCTCCGCTAACTCAGCAATGTCCGTCTCTAAAATAGCCTGCTGCTCACGCACTTGCGTTAAAATTTTTTCCAGTTCATCTTTCTTTTGTTGCAACATTTCCAGATCATAACGCTCGTCATCCATAGGCTGCAAAGTCTGATGTAATTTCTTATCTAATTCACCAATGCGCTCTTGAGATTGCTGCTGCTGTAGTTGCAAGCGCTCGATTTGTTTGGTCGTTAGAGCATCCGAGGCTTTTAGGCTGGATATTTTTGCTTGTAAGCCGTGTACCTGTTGACGTATTTCATTCACTTGCCGGTCACTTTGCTCGCTTTGTGTTTGCAAACTATGACTATCTTGCTCTAATTGCAATTTCCTTTCAATCAACGCAGCCATAGCCTCTTCTGCCTGCTCCTTTATCATCCTAGCTTCTGCTTTCGTTTCTGCATTTTCCAGCAATTCACGATGAATATCAGCCAGTTCATTGCTCACTTGCGCTAAGCGTTGCTGCTGTTGCTCTACGCGAGCCGAGTGCGCACTGAATGCTGCATTTTTTAAGGACAGCTCATTACTCACTTGCTTGTCTTTATTTTGTAGCGCTTCGCGTTGCTTTTCAGCTTCTTTTAAAAAGTCTTCCGCAGTTTCTAGCTGCTCTTCGATAACAACCACGCGCGCCTGCAACGCTATTTGCTCTTCTTTTAATAAACGTAACTGCTTTTCTCTCTGCAAAACACCACTTTTGCCATCATGCTCACGCACAATTTTCACCCAACCATAGCCCATCCAAGCGCCTTGCGGGGTAATAATAGACTCATAAGATTTTAATTCGGTAGCCAACTGCCTAGCTTGCTCAGTATTATCAGCACAATAAATGCCCGATAATAAGCCCTGTAAATTCCACGGCGTTGTAATTTTATCCAATAAACGCGGCAAGCCCTTACTTAACTCTTCATTGTATTTGTGCTCGGTCTCAAACAAAGTCACCGATTCATTACTTAAAGTCGCTAACTCATTAATCAGTTGATCAGCATTATCAATACACACCGCCTCTAAATAGGTGCCCAAAACAGTTTCAACCGCACTCTCCCAGCCGGTATCAACCTCAATAAATTCAGCAAGGCGCTGATTTTCAGCTAAAGCCAACCTATCCAGCCAATGGGTTAATTTCTGATTATCTTTACCCATGGCATGTTGCTGTAATAATTCCAGCGAAGTTACTTTACCTTTGACACTTTGCAATTCCGAACGATCAGTATGTAAAGTCTCATGAAATTGCTTAATCTGGTGACGTAGATCTTTAATCGATAAATGCACAGCAGCCAAATTTATTTGAATCTGGTCTCTTTGCTCTTCAATCAGATTAATCGCTTGATCTAAACTATCCATTTCAAGATGCAAACCTTGCTCATTTAAGTCCTCTTGCTCACCTTGTAATCGCTGTAAACGGCTTTGTAATTGAAAACTCTGATTTTCCAATTGCGCCACCAACATCCGTTTAACTTCAGCCTGCTCACGATAATTGGCATATTGATTCTGATAGGCTTCCCATTCTTGCTGCCAAACTAGACGCTGCGATTGAGCGGCTTGCTGGACTTCCAGCATTGCCTCTGCTCTTTCTTGCGCAATGAATAAGGACTCTTCCGATTCAAATAAAGATTCTTTTAACTCATCTAACTGCAATAAATCTTCATCCAAATTACCTTTAAGATGATCCGCTTGATCGCGCAATCTCACTAACTCACGCTCAGTTTCCTCATACGATTGCTCATTATGTTTAATCACCTGATCCAAACGACTGACTTCAGTGAGCAACGCATAATATTCGGCTTGCTGCTGATCTAAGTTCTGCTGCTCAGTTTTATATTGCGCGCGTCTTTGTTCTAGCGTCTGTTCTAAGTTCTTACGCTCCATAAATAACTCATTATGTGCGCGTGCAGCATCCTGCAACTGACTATCTAACTGTTGCGCCATCACATGATGCGTATTCCAACGCATAGCCAATAATTGCAACTTTAATTCACGCTCTTGGGCTTTTAAATTGGTATATTTTTCCGCTTTTTCCGCTTGTTTTTTTAAATGATTTAATTGTTTTTCAACTTCATCACGGACATCATCTAACCGCTCTAAATTCTCACGCGTATGACGCATACGCATCTCTGTTTCACTACGTCGTTCTTTATACTTAGAAACCCCCGCCGCCTCCTCAATATGCAGTCGCAGCTCATCAGGTTTAGCCTCAACAACCCGAGAAATAGTACCTTGCTCAATAATTGCATAACTACGCGCACCTAAGCCAGTGCCCAAAAATAAATCGGTAATATCTTTACGTCGGCATTTAGTGCCATTAAATTGATAGCTCGACTGGCCGTCACGACTCACTTGACGTTTAATTGCGATAGTCGTGTACTGCGCGTATTCACCACCCGCTTTACCCTCGCTATTATCAAAAACTAACTCAACCGATGCCGTACTCACTGGTTTTCTACCTGAAGAGCCATTAAAAATAACATCCGTCATACTACCGCCACGCAAGTGTTTGGCTGAGCTTTCGCCCATCACCCAACGTACCGCATCAATAATATTCGATTTCCCACAACCATTCGGGCCAACGATACTGATTAAATTCCCTTTAATAGGAATCGTCGTCGGATCAACAAATGATTTAAATCCTGAAAGTTTAATTTTTTCCAGCTTCATAACTGGTAAAATACCCGTTTTTTCAAAAAGCCGCCATTATACGTTATGGTTCCTAATGTAGATGGCTAAATTTACGCCAGCAAGCACTAACAAACCAATTACTGATTAAGCTAAACATGTCTCAAACCTTTTACACCGCTGATTTAGCTGTCGCATTAAAATACGATGGTAAAAATGCGCCCAAAGTCACCGCTAAAGGTGAAGGTGTCACGGCAGAACAGATTTTAGCTATCGCCGAAAAACACGGCATCCCTTTACAAACCGAACCTGAACTAGCAAGAATTTTAGCGCAAGTGCCTTTAGGCGATGAAATACCTAAAGAGCTTTATACCGCGGTCGCTGAAGTCATTGCCTTTGCCTATTATTTAAGCGGAAAAACCCCCGATCATGACCTTTAAAGAAAGCCTGACTACCCTGCCACAATATATATTGCCACACCATCCTTTATCCAGACTGATGAGACAACTGACTCATAGTGAAAACAAAGTCTGGAAAAATTTTTTCATTACGCAAATTGCCAGCCATTATGGTGTCAATATGGCAGAAGCCATTGATTCTGACATTAACGCTTACCCGAGCTTCAATCACTTCTTTACCCGCGCATTAAAACCGGGCGCTAGAACGATTGCCAATAATGCCGGTGATATTGCCTGCCCTGCCGATGGCGCAGTCAGCCAAGCAGGTAACATTACCGATGGCAATATCATTCAAGCAAAAGGCAAAAGTTATACCGCGATTGATTTATTAGGCGGCGATGAACAGCGTGCTGCACCCTTTAAAAACGGTAAATTCACCACCATTTACTTATCGCCTAAAGATTATCATCGCCTACACATGCCTTTAGATGGCACATTAAAAGAAATGATTCATGTACCCGGGCGCTTATTCAGCGTAAATGCGGCGACAGCTAATTCAGTACCGCGATTATTTGCTCGAAATGAGCGCGTCGTGGCTATTTTTGATACCGAAATTGGACCTATGGCTTTAGTTTTAGTGGGCGCAATTTTTGTTGCTAGTATCGAAACCGTTTGGCATGGCGAAGTCACGCCACCAACGGCAAAAAGCATTCAAACTTGGCAATATAAAGACGATGCGCCGCAATTAAAAAGAGGCGAAGAACTGGGGCGTTTTAATATGGGTTCTACTATTATTGCTTTATTTGGCGAAAATGCGATGCACTGGGAAGAGACTTTTGTTGCGGGTAAAACAGTGCGTTTAGGTGAGAAAATTGGTTCAGTTTCTCGTTAAATAAAACCAGCGTTACACATAATTTATGTGCTTATCCAGTTAGTTAGATAAGCACTATATCCCCGCTATATGCTGCCAATGTAAAGTCATCGTAACTAATTTAGTTTTTATTTTCCAACAATAAATTGAGGCGTTACTCTATAGCCAAAATCCTATTTATGCATATCGATCCTTTTAGCACCACTATTTTTACCATCCTTATCTCATTCATGATGAGTATGGGTCTGTTTGTTGTCAGCTTTAATTATTTACGCGAAGTTAAAGGTGTCGGCTACTGGGCTACAGCTTTGTTATGGGCAGGTCTTGGTTGGCTATTACTGGCTTTAAACGGGGTAATATCAAATTTTTTCTCCTTAGTTATTGGTACAGTCTTTTGTCTTTTAGGTATTGTTTTTTATTCTCACGCCTTAGCTGCCTTTATAGAACGACGTGTCTCAATGTACTGGCTCTATGTTGTCGTTGTGATTGCCTTTATCGGCAATTATTATTTCATTGAAATTAATTTCAACATGGCGGCAAAAATTGCCGTCACCTCAAGTGCCGCAGCCATTGTACTGTTTGCAAACAGCTTATTGTTATTCTCTAAACGGCATGATTGTTGTTCACATACGCATTGTTTAACAGGCAGTTTTTTTGCGCTAAGCGGCGGTATTTATTTTGTACGAGCCATTTATTATTTTGTTTGGAATACTCAAGCCGAACAAGCCTTTTTTAATGTCAATTTGATGCAAGACCTAGCTTATATAAGTAACCCGATTCTTTATGTCGGAACGGCTCTTGGCTTCGCGCTGATGTGCATTGAAAAATATATCAATGAAAAAAATCAAGCTCAGGAACTTTTACGGACTGCGCAACAGGCTGCTGGAATGCACAACTATGTGACCGACCTACGCACTGGTTTATCATCAAACACAGCTGAATTAAATGCTATTTACGGTGTAGATATGCAGTTTCCCCATACCATTGACAGCTTTAAAAGTATCCTACATCCCGAAGATTGTGAACGGGTTATGACGTGTTTTTGGGAATCTATCGACAATCATCAAAAACACATTTCGGTCGAATATCGAACCATTAGCCCTATCAGTGGCGAAGTAAATTGGATAGCCGCATGGGGCTTAAATTTTTATGATGATGAACAAAAACCTCTACAACAAATTGGCATGATTCAAGACATCACTGAACGCAAGCAGATTGAAATTGATTTGCGCATAGCCGCGACGGTGTTTGAATCGCATGAAGGGATGTTAATCACGGATGCCAACGGCGTTATGCTCAAAGTCAATCATGCTTTTACAAAAATTACGGGTTACAGCGCGGTGGAAGCCGTTGGACAAACGCCGCGTTTATTAAGCTCAGGACGGCATGATAAGGATTTTTACACTCAACTTTGGCAAGCTATTCATGACGAAGATTCATGGCAAGGGGAAATCTGGAATCGGCGCAAAAATGGGGAAATTTATCCTGAATGGCTGATGATTACCGCTGTGAAGACCAATAACGATGAAGTAGTGACGCATTATGTGGCAACTTTAACCGATATTACTGAACGCAAAGCCGCTGAAGAACAGATTCAGCAATTGGCGTTTTATGATCCTCTCACTAATTTACCCAATCGGCGATTGCTTTATGATCGCCTCAAACACGGCATTGCACTCAGTCAACGTACAGGTAAGTACATGGCGGTATTGATGTTAGATTTAGATAAATTCAAAGCGGTTAATGACACGCTAGGACATACAGCGGGCGACGAATTATTGCAACAAGTTGCACAGCGGATTAAAGCGCATTTGCGGGAAATGGATACGGTAGGGCGATTGGGTGGCGATGAATTTGTTGTGTTGCTAGAAGCAATCAGTCATATCGAACAAGTCGCCGTGATAGCTAATAATATTATTCACGCGCTTAAACAACCGTTTACACTATGCCAAACCCAGCAAGCACATATTGGCACCAGCATTGGGATTGCCTTGTATCCACAGCATGGCTCTGATATAGAAATGTTGATGAATAATGCTGATACCGCACTGTATCAGGCAAAAGATAACGGACGTGGTTGTTTTGCGTATTTTGGAAAAGCAGGTTTATCCATTACCAAGCCAAGTAAGTCCTATTAGCAGGGTAAACGCATTAAAATTACCGCCCTCAACAATAACTTAGATCTAAAGCCATCATTCCAAGCAGCTTTGTTCATTTTCTTCTTAACACTCAATTTGGAAGGCTCATTTTGAAATAAATTTAAACAAATATGCCGGATAGTCGTCATAATGGCAGGCGCATCACCTTTGCGAATGCGACTATCGTCCTCACGGAGCACGACGTCTAAACGCCAGTGCAGCTTATTCTCTATTGCCCAATGACTGCGTACAGCATGAGCAAATGGCTTTGCTTCAGCGGAAATTGAATTAATAAAATAACGTTGCTCCAGCGTCACTTTGTCACCCTCATGGCAT
>JAIPFI010000019.1 GCA_021736705.1 Methylococcaceae bacterium
TAGAATAGATGATGGGCATTGGCGGGCTGAAGCCGCGCCCTACCAATATATAATGTCCCGCCTTAAGTTCATAGCCCTGTTTCGGAAATAGCTAAAGCGTGTCACTCCAGTGATTTGTCCCGCTTTAAATGCGTAGCCAGAAAAGGAAGTCGATGCGAGGCTGCTACAAGCATGAAGCCTCTTTTATATATCTGAGGTAGCTCTTTAGAGGTAAGTCCTGCTAAGTTGAATTTTAATGCTATTTCCCTGAAACTAATAGTGGTTATGTACTTATTATACGAATTCAGGTATTTTGAATTTTAATGCTGCACTTAATTATACGAATTCAGATATTAACATTTTTGACAGGATTTTTTCGTGCTTATGCTTGTTATCGTCAATGCGATTATTGTGGTAATGGGTAGAACTCGCAAACATTCTTCTGTTCGAGGATATTGTAGGAGCATTTTCCATTAAATAATGGCTGAAAACAGCTAATGGAAGTTTGTTTGGTTTTCTCCTTCATGAATTAATGACTCATAATAAAATTAATATGCATTATCACGGTATTACCAAGAAAATTGTTGAGCGTCCGCTTTTAGGTAGGCAAGCCGGCATTACTGAAAAAAATTCAGTACTCAAACGTATTTATTTAGCCCGCGGTATTAAAGCGGATACTGAATTACAGTATGGCTTAGCGCAGCTCCCATCGCCTTGGTTATTAACGGGGATGGAGGAAATGGTCACTTATTTGATTGCTGCGCTTGATCAACAGAAGAAGCTTGTGATTGTTGCGGATTTTGATGCTGATGGCGCGACGAGCTGTGCCGTGGCAATGATTGGGCTGCAATTACTGGGTTTTAAACATCTCGACTTTATTGTGCCTAATCGTTTTGAATATGGTTATGGGTTGACGCCGGAAATTACCGAACTCGTGATTGCTAAGCAAGCGGATGTGTTAATTACCGTTGATAACGGCATATCTAGCATTGCGGGTGTCGCGGTGGCTAAAAAAGCCGGTATACAAGTGCTCGTGACGGATCACCATTTGCCGGGTGAGCAATTGCCTGCTGCTGATGCGATTGTTAATCCTAATTTACCCGATGATGAATTTCCGAGTCGTGCTTTAGCGGGGGTTGGTGTGATGTTTTATGTGTTGATGGCATTGCGTAGCCGCTTGCGTGAGCAAGGTTGGTTTATTCTGCGTAAAACGACAGAACCCAATTTAGCGCAATTATTGGATTTAGTCGCCTTAGGAACGGTTGCTGATGTCGTGGCGTTGGATCAAGTGAATCGAATTCTAGTACATCAAGGATTATTGCGTATGCGTTCAGGTAAAGGCCATACAGGTATTAAAGCGCTAGTGGAAATAGCAGGTCGCAATTTGCATAGTTTAGCCTCTTCGGATTTAGGTTTTGCCATTGGTCCGCGCTTAAATGCTGCGGGGCGCATGGATGATATGAGTGTCGGTATTCAATGTTTAATGACGGATGATGTTGTGTTGGCGAAAAATCTAGCCATGCAAATGGATGAATTGAACAGTGATCGACGGGAAGTCGAAGGTCAAATGAAGCTGGAAGCAATGTCTTTATTAAAAGAGATGAAGGCTTTTGATGCACACCATTTAGCGGCAGGAGTCTGCATTTATAATGAGGACTGGCATCAAGGCGTTATCGGGATTTTGGCGTCACGCATTAAAGACCGATTAAATCGTCCGGTGATTGCTTTTGCTAATGCTGATAAGGGTGAAATTAAAGGTTCAGCGCGCTCTATTCCAGGGGTGCATATTCGTGATGTGCTCAGTGATATTGCGGTTGCTCATCCGAAAGTACTGACTAAGTTTGGTGGTCATGCGATGGCGGCGGGGTTAAGCATAAAATTGCATGATTACCCCGTGTTTATGCTGGCTTTTGATAAGGCGGTTAAACAACGTTTAGTGGCTGTTGATTTAGACCAAAAAGTGTATAGCGATGGTGAATTGACGGAAGCAGAAATGACGCTTGGTTTTTGTGAATTATTAAGAAGTGCAGGCCCATGGGGGCAGGAATTTCCTGAGCCATTATTTCATGGCGTATTTGATGTTATACAATCGCGCATTGTAGGACAGCAGCATTTGAAATTAGTCTTGCGTCAAGCGGAGAGGGAGTTGCTGATTGATGGGATTGCGTTTTTTGTCGAGCGACCGGAATATTGGTTAGGCTTACGCCAAGTTAAAATTGCTTATAAATTAGATATTAATGAATACAATGGTCAGCGCAGTATTCAATTTATTATTGATTATATTGAGAAGCTAGCCTAGAGAATGGCTGAATATGCAAGCATAGCCCCTAGTCTTGCTTAACGGGGCTATTGCTTGTTATTTTATACGAACTGAATTAACGACGGTTTGATTTAGGCGATTCAAAGCCTACTCTTAATGAATTGCCATTAAAATTTTTGCCATCTAGGCCAGCAATCGCAGCGCGTGCTTCATGACCTTCCATGCCGATAAAGCCAAATCCTTTGCAAGCATCGGTAAAAATATCCGTTATAAGTTCAGATGAGCGTACTGTGCCAAACTGAGCAAATAGGGCTTCAAATTCTTTTGCAGTGGTGTTTGAGGGTAAATTGCCAACAAATAGCCTTTTCAATAGTGTTCCTCTTCTAGCAGTGATAATTTTATTGTAGCTACAAAAAAAGAACCCCGCCTAAGCGAGGTTCTATTTATTCGGTAAACCGATTAGGTCGAACTTAAGATGCTACAACGCTAGTTGCTTGAGGGCCTTTTGGTCCATTTTCTACATCATAAGTAACTGCTTGACCTTCGTTCAAAGTTTTGAAGCCAGTTCCTTGAATCGCGCTGAAATGTACGAATACATCTGGACCGCCATCATCTTGAGAAATAAAACCAAAACCTTTGGACTCGTTAAACCATTTAATAGTGCCTGTAGCCATAAAACTTAATACCTAAAAAATTAAAAAAATAAAGTGTTGTATACAGCTGATGAAAGAGGAAAACTCAGAAAAATATGCGAGGAAATAAACTTTTTACTACCAATAACAAAATCTGTAACGCCTCTCACTATAGGGTAATCGACAAGATTTTTCCACAAATATAAAATATATTATTAGCTATAGGCAGTAAATAACGATTTAGAAACAAGAGTATGAATACATAGTATTCTTTTTGAAATAAAGCTAACTTATTATCTTTACTGACTTTTCTAGGTGTTTTGTGTTTTTTCCAAGAGATAGGTCAGCATTTATTTGTCTGTGAAAATTAAAGGGTTTTAGGTATATATTGGGTCTTTTCTTGACGTGTAAAGAACGGAATAGCCGTGTGCAAGCGTCTAAAAGTGACAAGCATATTCAATTGTCAGCGTATTTTATGATAAAAACTTACTTATAAGCTCGGTGGCGTGAGGGAATAAAGTGTGAAAATTAAGATAGTCAGTGCATCGATTGTCAAATTTCCTTGCATATTTTTTAGCCGATTGGGAAAGTGTCTGATTGCTGGTAATATTGGGTATACTTTTTAACCTCTTGCTTAATTAGCGGCAGAGCAAATGTCGGATTTCTAGTTTAAGTAATAGATATTTTATTTTTATAATGCAATCTAAACTCGATCAATTAAATTTCGATAACCGTTTTATTCAAGAATTACCTGCCGATAAAACGACGGGGCATACGCCCAGACGACAAGTTGAAGAGGCCTGTTATTCGTTGGTCTCACCTACGCCAGTGAGCAATCCGCAATTAGTTGCACATGCTCAAGAAGTGGCTGATTTATTAGATCTATCGGTAGACGACTGTCTGACGGATTATTTTACCCAGGTGTTTTCTGGCAGCCAACAAGCGAAGGGTATGCAGCCTTATGCCATGTGTTATGGCGGGCATCAATTTGGTCATTGGGCGGGGCAATTGGGTGATGGTCGAGCTATTAATTTAGGTGAGGTCATCAATCAAAAAGGCGAGCGCTGGGCTTTGCAATTAAAGGGTGCAGGTTTAACTCCCTATTCGCGTACTGCGGACGGTTTAGCTGTTTTGCGCTCTTCTGTGCGCGAGTTTTTATGCAGTGAAGCGATGTATCACTTAGGTGTGCCTACGACGCGTGCCTTAAGTTTATTGACGACAGGTGAGCAAGTGGTGCGCGATATGTTTTACGATGGTAATCCGCGCGCTGAATTAGGCGCAGTTGTTTGTCGGATTGCACCGTCGTTTGTGCGTTTCGGTAGTTTTGAAATTCATTCGGCACGGCAAAATATTAGGTTATTACGTCAGTTAGTGGATTACACGATTCGTACCGATTTTCCGCATTTAGGTGAGCCGAGCGTTGAAGTTTATCAGGCTTGGTTCCATGAGGTGTGCGCTAAAACAGCAGAAATGATAGTGCATTGGCAGCGTGTTGGCTTTGTTCATGGTGTGATGAATACCGATAATATGTCGATTTTAGGTTTAACGATTGATTATGGCCCTTATGGTTGGTTAGATAATTATGATCCTGACTGGACGCCTAATACCACCGATAGAGAATATCGACGCTATCGTTTTGGTAATCAGCCGCAGATTGCTGCGTGGAATTTAACTCAATTGGCTAATGCCATTTATCCCTTGATTGAACAGGTCGAGCCCTTGCAGGAAGGTTTGAATATTTACAGTAAAGCTTTTATTGAAGGCTATCAGGAAATGATGGCAGAAAAGCTGGGCTTGCAAGTTTATGATGCGCAAACGGATAAAGCGCTAATTGATGATTTAGAGAAAATATTGGTTTTAGCTGAAACGGATATGACGATTTTTTATCGTTTGTTAGCGGATATTTCCTCCGAAACTGAACTAAGTGATGCCGCTTTATTAACTCAATTATCCGCTGCTTATTACCAGCCTGAGCAATTAACTGAGGCGATTAAAACCAGTATTATTGCTTGGTTACGTCGTTATATTGCTCGAGTACAGCAAGATAAGAGTGATGATACGCGTCGAAAACAGGCGATGAATGCGGTCAATCCTAAATATGTGTTACGCAATTATTTGGCACAGTTAGCGATTGATAAAGCGGAGCAAGGCGATCAAAGTATGGTGCAAGCATTGCTGGAAGTGTTACGTCATCCTTATGATGAACAGCCTGAACATCAAGCTTGGGCTGAGAAACGTCCCGATTGGGCGCGGACTAAAGCGGGTTGTTCGATGTTGTCGTGCAGTTCTTGAGGTAAGATAAAAAATGACAGAAACCACGATGCAAGTTGCTCAAGGCCGCTTTCAAATATTGCGCTTTCCCATAGAAAAAAATGAAAAATTACAAGCTTGGGATGCGGCTGATGAATATTTATTACAGAATGTGGCGGAAAAATTAGATTTAGATAGTCACCCTAATGTGTTGATTATTAATGATAGTTTTGGCGCTTTAGCCGTGGCATTGAGTGAGTATAAGCCGTGTGCTGTTTCTGATTCGTTTATTTCTCAAGCCGCCACACGACAAAATTTAGCCTTAAATAAAATAGAGGTTGATACTGTGCGTTTGTTTGATAGTTTGGTATTACCGCAAGAGAAATTTGATTTTATCTTAATCAAAGCACCGAAAACATTAGCGTTTTTAGAGGATATACTAATACGCTTGCAAGCTAATTTAACAGCGAATACTCAAGTGATTGTCGCGGGTATGGTGAAAAATTTATCGGCTTCTGTGTGGCAGATGATGGCGCGTTATATAGGCGTAACCACGCCCTCTAAAGCGGTTAAAAAAGCACGTTTAATTTATGCGCAAGTGGATATGGATCGTGTTGTTCCTGTTAACCCTTATCCTGTTTATTATCTACTGGAAAATACGACTTATCAGATTTGTAATCATGCCAATATTTTTTCACATAGAAGTTTAGATATTGGTACGCGTTTTTTTCTAGAATATTTACCGCAAGCTGAAAAGTATCAGCAAGTGGTTGATTTAGGCTGTGGTAATGGTGTCGTGGGGCTGATCTTTGCCGAGAAAAATCCTAATGCACAGCTGCATTTTGTGGATGAATCTTTTATGGCGGTTGCATCTGCAGAAGAAAACTTTAAGCAGGCAGTGACAACAGCTAATGCCTGTTTTCAGGCGGGCGATGCTTTGACTGATTTTGCCGATAACTCGATGGATTTAATTTTATGTAATCCCCCTTTTCATCAGCAAAATACCATTGGCGGGCATATTGCTTTGCGCATGTTTGAGCAATCTAAAAAAGTATTGAGGCAGGGCGGTGAATTATGGGTGATTGGTAATCGCCATTTGGGTTATCACGTCAGTCTTAAAAAGTTTTTTTCTAAGGTTGAGGTGATGGTGTCTAATGCAAAATTTGTCATTATTAAGGCCGCCAATTAATAATAAAAGGAAATTCAGGCGTAAATAAGTAGAGTAGGGCGCAGCTAATGAGCATGCCCATAGATGCGCTTAGATATTTTATGCTAAAGAGTTTGAAGGCCGTGCCAAATGAGCGTTTTAACTGAGCATTACCTAAATCAACACTGAACAATTCATCGAGCAATAAGTGGACAATAAAGCCAAAACCAATAAAAAGCCCACTAAGCCATGCAAAAATAATGGACGTATTCAGTAAATAGTAAACGGTAAAGGTCGTTAGAAAAGTAAATAATACTGCACATAAAATTGAGTGAAATGCGCCTCGATGCACCGTCATTCTTTTAAATAAGGCTAAGATCGGATAGCGCACTAGAAAAAAGGTGCCACTAGCGATAATAAACACGTGCTGGACTTTATATTGCTCTTGATAAGCAAGGATAGCGAGCATGGAGATAAGTGTCGCCAGCGAGGTAAATAATATTTTCAGAGGCCGTGAGTTATCTGAATCTATATCAGGTAGTAAACCGCCGATTGTGCCTAAAAAAATAAACCAAGGAATATCAAATGCATCTATGTAATTTGCATTGCATAAGGTAGCTGCGCCGATACTACTAGCGCTAGCGGCAATAAAAAGGTGAGTGTTAAAGTTCGCCATATAATGTATTTGAGTCGAAGGGCAACCGACTATCATAGCAATTTTTCTAGGAGTCGTTGAGTGCGCTGTATTAATTCTCCCGCAGTAACTGAAGAAGTGATAAAAAAATCACGCTTTCTTGGCTTTATTTATCCATGCCTTAGTGAAGATTCGACGCTTGCTTATTTGCATGATTTACGTAATGAGCATAGTGGAGCAAACCATATTGTTTTCGCTTATCGCATAAGAACCGATCAAGGCATTGTGTGTCGATTTTATGATGCGGGCGAGCCATCCGGCACTGCAGGGAAACCCATTTATCAATATATCGAAGGCAATGATCTAATTAATGTTCTTATTGTAGTCGTGCGTTATTTTGGTGGTATTAAGCTGGGAGCCGGCGGGTTAACGCGTGCCTATGGTAATACGGCTAAGCAAGTGATTGAAGTTGCAGATATAACAGAATTTATTGAATTGGCGAGTTTACACTTTACCTTAGATTATAAGGATCTACAGCATTTTGAATATCAATTGGCGAAATGTTCTGGAATTATTATCAGTAAGGATTTTGCTGGGCAGGTCAATTTGGTGGTGCAATTGCCAGTAGTGCAAGCAGAATCTCTATTAGCTCTTTTTTCAGGATATATTTTGTAGCACAATAAAATGAGTTTTAGTTTAATTTTATCTTAGGAGCGCAGGTAAGTTGCCTATGAAAGGCTGACGAGCTGTCCATGCTTCTAATAAATTCGTGGAATTGGTGTTTTGAAAATGGCAATGAAAGTAAGGTTTTTACGAGCTGTAACATAAAATTCATCTATCTTTGATAGTATTTAAATTGTTTTGATAGCCAATTCTGGCAACAAAAATTATTTTCTTGCAATACAAATTAAGAGTTTGATTATGAATAATACCTATCGAACCATCTGGATTTCAGATTTACATTTGGGTTCCACTCAATGCCAGGCTGACGTGTTACTCGATTTTTTAAAATACAACGAGAGTGACATTCTTTATTTAGTGGGCGATATTATCGATTTTTGGTCACTTTCCAAGAAAATGTATTGGCCTACCGATCATAATACGGTCATTCAAAAGATCTTGCGTAAGGCTAGGCATGGTACTCAAGTCATCTATATTCCGGGCAATCATGACGAAAATGTCAGAGAATATAATAACTATGTTTTTGGTGATATTACTGTCAAAAAAACAGACGTGCATACGACCGCCGATGGAAAGAAATTCCTCATTGCTCATGGTGATGAATATGACACTATTGCACAATGTCACAAGTGGATTGCTAAGATAGGCAATGATGGCTATGACTTCTTGCTCTGGGTTAACCGGATTATTCGCATCGTAAGAAAAACGCTAGGTATACAATCCAATTTCTCTCTCGCTGCTTATGTGAAATTTAAAGTGAAAAATGCGGTGCAATTTATTTCTGATTATGAAGAAAGCATTGTCAGCACACTTAAAGACCAAAATCTTGATGGTGTTATTTGCGGTCATATACATCATGCAGAAATTAAGAATATGGACGGTTTTTTATATATAAACACGGGAGATTTCGTGGAAAGTTGCAGTGCGATTGTAGAGCACAATGATGGCACGCTAGAATTAATACGTTGGACGATAACGGAATCAGAACTTGTTAATGAAGTTTTGGATATTAATACACCAGGCCAATTGAATTAACCAAAGCTTTACCGCTACTTGATTTTCTTGCTAAGAAATAGTTCAGTCATTTGGGGTTTTCTTGTTTTGTGGCAGCGACTTCAAGTCTTGATATAGGTGGCTAGAAGTCACTCTTACAAAAAGTAAAATTCACCTATTATTTATTTCGCGTTCTATAAACTTGGAATAGAGGTTTATATTAGGTGCATGTTATTGCGAATCGTTTGCATTTAGCTTTTTTTGTCTATATACTGCGTTTTTAGAATATTTTGCAGGAATATAACAATGAGTATCGCTAAACAATCATTAGCTATGTGTGCAGCTTTTTTGCTAGTGAGCAATACCGCAAATGCGGTTGATAAACCAGCCACCATGGAGGAAATGTGGAAGATCATTGAAGCTCAGCAAGCGCAGTTAGATGCTATGAAAAAAACTTTAGACGCTTCTCAGGCTTCTAAAGCTTCTTCTGGCGCGGTGGATGCCGAGGAAGGGCATGCGCAAAGCCAAACTAATGCTGAATTGAAAGAGTTAGAGCATAAAACAAATGTCTTAACGGAAGTTGTAGAAACAATGCGTACAGCTTTAGTTATTCCAGAGGAAAAAGAACTTAAGAGTGCTTATGGTTTGGGACCCGCAGCGTCTAAGGTTTACCAAGTAGATCAAGGTTTATCTCTTGGGGGTTATGGTGAAGTTAACTTCCAAACCTTTGTTGATGATAAAGGGCCAAATGATAAAAATAATGCCGATCTGGAACGTTTAGTGCTTTATGTTGGTTATAAATTTACCGATTCTATAATTTTTAATAGTGAAATAGAATTTGAGCATGCCTCTACTGATGCGGCATCAAATGATGGCTCCGTGTCTGTTGAATTAGCGAGCATGGATTTCTTGCTTGATCCTATGTTTAATGTCCGTGCAGGTATGGTTTTACTACCGATGGGTTTTATCAACCAGATTCATGAGCCGCCGTTTTTCTTTGGTAATAACCGCCCAGAAGTTGAACGTACTATTATTCCAAGTACTTGGCGCGAAGTAGGTGCGGGAATATTTGGTGAAATTGTTCCTGATTTAAGCTATACCATGTATGCGGTTAGTGGTTTACGCGCTGATAAATTTAATTCAAGTGGTATTCGTAGTGGTCGGCAAAAAGGTTCCGTTGCCTTAAATGAAGATATGGCTTTTGTGGGTCGTATTGATTATGTACCCTCCTCGTTGCCTGGTGTAACAATAGGTACTTCGACTTATTTAGGTAATTCAGGGCAAGGTGCAATGGATGCGGATGTGTTTACTCAGTTATATGAAGCGCATGTCGAATGGAAGTATCGTGGCTTGGAATTCCGTACTTTAGGCTCATGGGGACATATTAGCGATGCAGCAATTGTCAGCGCGCATAATGGTACGACCGTAGGTAGTTCGAATTATGGCGTCTATACTGAAATTGGTTATGATGTTATGCCTTTGATTCTGCCTAGCTCAACACAGTATTTAGCCCCGTTCTTTCGTTATGAGAAGCTAGATACGATTGCCACCGTAGCTAATGGTTATATGGATGATCTAAGCAAAGAACAGGATATTTTCCAAGTGGGATTTAACTACAAGCCGATTCCTCAAGTTGTGATTAAGGCGGATTACCGTAACAGAAATACTAAAGCGGGAATTAAGCCGGATGAGTTTAATATAGGGTTTGGTTTTATCTTCTAATGAACTTTTTAGTTTATTATTTTATTATGTAGTTTGTGGAATATGAGATAAATTGATGACTGCTAGTTTCACAAGCTACATAAGCCTGCTTTTTAGGAAATCAATTTGTTTCTCTGTGGCGCGCGGCTTTAGCCCGCCAATATTGAACATAATTATTGACGGGCTAAAGTCTCGCCTTACTGGCGTCTTTTCTCAATCCCCTACAGATTAAATGAGCTCTTATGAAATTTTTTAAAAGTCGTTTGTTATTTATAGTATTGTCGCTGTGTGTAGCAAACCCTGGTTATGCGAAAATTTATTACAGCAAACAAGAAGCTATGCAACTTGCTTTCGGTGAGGGTGCTGAAATTGACATGTTGTCCTTGTTCCCTAAGCCCGATCAAGTGAAGCGTATTGAGGCATTAGCGCGGGTTAAATTAGATTCACCTTTATTTACTTTTTATGTGGGTAAAAAAGCAGGAGAAATATTGGGCTATGCAGCCATAGAAACGCGTAATGTGCGTACTAAACCAGAGACGTTATTAATCGTCTTAACGGCACAAGGTAAATTGAGTCAGGTGCAAACCTTGGCATTTCATGAGCCACCGGAGTACCAGCCGCCTGAGCGTTGGTACGCACAATTATTTAATTTATCTTTGGAAGAGCTAAGTTTTGGTGCGGGAGTGCAAGGTATTTCAGGGGCGACTTTAAGCACGCGAGCTGGATTAGACAGTGTGCGTAAAGTATTAGCCATTTATCAAGTGATAGTAGCCGAGCAACCCTAATGCGATTTTTTGCCACCGGCGAGCAAAATCGCCAGCTTTTAATGAACTCATTAATTTTGATGTTTTTGGGTTATATTTTTTTACTTTGGATCAGTAATGGTTTGATGTATTTTCATAAAATGGACTTAACGCCGACATCGGTGGTCAGTTATTATTTAGGTTCGGAAGAGGATTTTACCCAACCGAAAAGTTACCAAAGTTTGTTAGAGGTTTCTCATTTTCATTTGTTTGCCATGGGCATGCTCGTGCTAACCTTAACGCATTTGATGATCATGACTCAGTTATCCACAGTAGTTAAAGTCTGGCTGAGTGCTTTGATTTATTTGTCCGCGATTGCTGATGAGGCTGGGGGGTGGCTGGTTCGCTATGCGCATCCTGATTTCGCTTATTTTAAAATTGCTAGTTTTGTTTTATTAGAACTTTCTTTAGCTGCGCTGATTCTTTTAGTTACGCTTTCCTTGTTTTATGCACGGCGTAAAATGCAGGAAAAGTAAGAAGGCATTTATTGGCTGGATTAGTTTAGGTAATCGGGTGGTAGAAAAAAACAGAGGGCTTGGTCATTCCTGCTGAAAAATGTCAGGAATGACGAAGCTTTATACTTGTTCGCTATTTCTTTATTTTAATAATTCCCGGGCTTTTTCAAATGCCGCTATAAAGTCCAGGTAAACTGGCTTATCACCACTTAGCATTGATTCAAGTAAAGCATGCTGAACTTTATATTTAATATTTCCCACCGCTAAAGGACCTACGCCTACAGCATTTGGAGAATTAGTTGCATGTGTTAATGGCGCGCCAAAATCATTGAGCTTAATACCCGCGATACCTGAAGGCGGCACAGCATTGACATCGCCAGCTACTTTAAGTTGCTTGGCATGACCTAATACATGGGCATTTAAAATTTGGATACCTGCTTTCGCCGTACAGAAAATAATGTCTGCATCTTCAATCAGGGCAATTTTATCTTCATCATAAGTAGCAATAGTGCCGGATAGATTGGACTTAAATCGGCGGTTGTACTCTTCGGCAAGTCCTTGAGCGGCTTCACTTGAAAAATGATCAACTAAAGACGTTGTTGCCCCGGCTAATGAGGTAATCACTCCTGTTGCGATACCAACGGGCCCTGTACCGCCAAAGACTAGAGCTTTGCAGTCTTTTAATTCTTTATGGTGTTTTTCTTTCAGCTCTTTTTCTACACAAGCCACTAATGCCGCCGCTGTCGTGAATGCTCCGCTGGGATCAGCAAAAACCGAGACTTCAAAAGGAGGCACCATGGCTTTTTTGGCACTATTTAGCATGTCTACCGCCATGCCGAGATCACGACCGCCAATGAAAATACCGGTCTGCTTAACACCAACGGGACCACGCGAAAAAATAACATCTTGAGTCAGTCTGCCTATGCTATCTAATTTGACATTAGCATAAGGCATCAGTACGTCAAAATCACAGTCTAATGCCATATTGATGTCAAAAGGGCTGTTATTTTGCATAGGGTCAAACATGTGTAATATGCTTCTTTTGGCCATGAGGAAGTCCTTGATTTAAAAAAGAGCGGTTAAAATTTTTTGATATAAAAAAGTTTATTTAGACGCCTGAATATATTCGCGAGCGGCATCGAAAGCATGTTCAAAATGCAAATAAAGTGGATGATCTTTTTCAATCATCGTTTTTAGTAATTTGCTTTGCACTTGGTATTTAACATTACCGATAGCTAAAGCACCGACTCCGACCGCGCCACTTTGTGAGCCAGCAATAGCTTTGCCATTATCAAAAGCATCTAAACCAGCAACGCCTGACGGTGGAACAGCGTTAACATCGGCCGCCACTTTTAATTGAGGTGCAGAAGCGACTAATTCGGCACTTAATAATTCTATGCCTGCTGCGCCTGTCGCAAAAACCACATCGGCAGTTTTTATGTATTCCGCTTTATCTTCATCAGCACCCGCTGTGATATTAATTTTACCTGCGCCGAATTCCTCGTTGCACATATCAGCAATACGCTGTGCTTTATCTAATTGACGACCAATAATGCGTACATTTGCACCTGCTTGAGCCGCTAAAACAGCGGCCGCTTGGCCGACTGGGCCGGTACCACCTAAAGCAAGGACGTTTTTACCTGATAGGTCTGTGTTAAATTTGGTTTTTAGTTCATCTTCAACAATCGCAACCATGCCGGCTGCAGTCGTAAATGCACCACTAGGATCTGCAAAGACAGACACTTGAAACGGTGGGAACATGGCTTCAGTTGCTGCTTTTAGCATATCCATCGCTTGCTTGGTATCACGACCACCAATAAAAATGCCGGTGTATTTTAAACCTTTAGGGCTACGTGAAAAAATAGCATCTTGCACTAATCCCTGGACTTCATCAGGTTCTACATTGGTATAAGGTATAGCAGAAACCCAGCCCGCATCAACGGCCATATTGACATCAAAAGGGCTTAGGTTTTTTGCTGTGGTTAGCATATGTAAGATTAAAGGTTTAGACATAGGGTTCTCTATAAATTGAATTGAAACTGGAATTATTTTCTAAGTATAAAATAAAACGCTGGCTATTCACAGGATCTAATTAACAGGAAGGATATTGGTGGGAGCGGCTTTAGCCGCGACTTGTATAAAATCGCGGCTAAGACCGGTCTAGTTTAAGCAGAAATAATGGCGTTAAAACAAGCGCTAGGGCGCATAATTTTTTCAGTCTGTGTTTTATTTGGCATGTAATACCCGCCAAGATCAACGGCTTGACCTTGAACAGAATTCAATTCCGCAACGATTTTGTTTTCATTCTCAGTCAGTTGTTGGGCGATTGAGACAAATTGAGCTTGTAAGGTCTGATCTTCGTTTTGCTCTGCTAAAGATTGCGCCCAGTAGAGTGCTAAATAAAAGTGACTGCCGCGCGTATCCAGTTCCCCCAGTTTTGCTGATGGCGATTTATTGTTATTTAAATACAGGCTATTAGCCTTGTTTAAGGCATTTGCCAGTACTTTTATTGAGGCCTGTTGCGTTTTCTCTGCCAAATCTTCTAAGGACACTGCTAAGGCTAGAAATTCACCTAAAGAATCCCACGCTAAATGATTTTCTGTTAGTAATTGTTGAACCAGCATAGGTGCAGAACCACCCGCCCCAGTTTCAAATAAACCACCGCCCGCAAGCAGAGGTACAATAGAGAGCATTTTGGCACTGGTGCCTAATTCTAAAATTGGGAATAAATCAGTCAAATAATCACGCAAAATATTACCCGTGACAGAAATAGTATCTTCACCTGCTTGCACGCGTAATAAGGTGTAATTAACCGCGTCAGTGGGTGACATGATATTAATAGTCAGGCCATTGGTATCATGATCTTTTAGGTAAGTTTCAACCTTGCTGATTAAGTTAGCATCATGGGCGCGTTTGTTATCTAACCAAAAGATAGCAGGTAAAGCGGTTAAACGCGCACGCGTCACAGCTAATTTAACCCAATCTTGTATCGGTAAATCTTTGGTCTGGCACATGCGCCAGATATCGCCTGCTGCAACCGCATGTTCTAATAAGGTATTGCCCGTTGCGTCAATAACGCGCACCGATCCTTTAGCGGGTATTTCAAAGGTTTTATCATGTGAGCCGTATTCTTCCGCTTTTTGCGCCATCAAACCGACATTGCTGACGCTACCCATGGTCGTGACATCAAAAGCGCCGTGTTGTTTGCAAAAATCAATCGTCGCTTGGAATACGCCTGCATAACTGCGATCAGGAATAAGCGCTTTAGTGTCATGGAGTTGACCATCTTTGCCCCACATTTGCCCAGAAAAACGGATCGCTGCCGGCATTGACGCATCAATAATCACATCATTAGGCACGTGCAAATTAGTAATGCCTTTTTCAGAATTAACCATAGCTAAAGCGGGGCGTGATTGATAAACCGCTTGAATATCGCCCTCAATCGCTAAACGCTGTTCATCAGGTAAGTTGGCAATTTTTGCATAAACATCGCCTAAGCCATTGCGGGTATTAATGTCTAATTTCTTGAAAGTTTCAGCGTGTTTCGCAAAGACTGCTTTATAGTAAACATCAACCGCATGACCGAAAATAATCGGATCAGATACTTTCATCATGGTTGCTTTGAGATGCAACGACAGCATGACATCTTCAGCTTTAGCTGCTTGCATTTCTTGTTCAAAATAAGCACATAATGCAGCGCAGCTCATCACCGATGCATCAAGGATTTCACCTTGTAGCACAGGCGTACTCTGTTTTAGTACTTGAATCGCACCCGTAGTATCAAGAAATTCAATTGTTACATTGCCGGCATTTTTTACGACCACAGATTTTTCATTACCATAAAAATCCCCGTCAGTCATTGAGCTGACATGTGATTTAGAGTCTGCTGACCATGCGCCCATGATGTGCGGGTGTTTTTTTGCATATTCTTTCACGGGAGCTGCGACACGACGATCAGAATTACCTTCACGTAACACGGGATTAACCGCGCTGCCTAAGACTTTAGCATAACTTGCTTTAGTATTTTTTTCCGCCTGATTACTAGGGGATTCAGGGTAATCAGGAATATCAAAACCTAAAGTTTGTAGTTCTTTAATGGCTTTAAGTAATTGTGGTACAGAGGCACTGATATTAGGTAATTTAATAATATTGGCATCAGGCATTGTCGCTAGTTCGCCTAGTTCGGCTAAAGCATCGCTGTGTTTTTGTGCATCTGTTAATTTATCAGGAAAATTAGCCAGAATACGACTTGCGAGTGAAATATCTTTCGTTTCCACCTCAACCCCGGCCGCCTTACTAAAAGCCTGGACGATAGGTAAAAAAGAGTAAGTGGCTAAAGCAGGTGCTTCATCGGTTTTGGTATAGATGATTTTTGAGTTAGACATGTTGACTCGCTGGATATAGGAAAGAAGTATTGATAAATCATTATAATATACTAAGAAGGCTAAGTCTTACGAGTGCGGGACTGTCAAATAGTAAATCCCTTATGCTATATAAAAGAGGTTGGATTTTATGAGTAGGTTTTATCTACGTTTAGAAAAATATGAGAGCGATAAGTACATTGTGCTTAGAAGTCGTGCACAATAATTTGTGATTATCTCTTATGGTAGGTGCGACTTGCTGTTGTGATAGCTGTGACTAGAGACCACTTTCCTACAGAAAGTAAAATTCGCTTATTATTTAATTTTCATCCTTTATGATTAAAATGCGAAGCGATTGAATCCGAAGAGAGTAAGGGTGGATAGTTTATGTTGTAGTCAAGAGTATAAATTAGAGAGCTTGCAAGTATTTATGTATGAAGCACTGGTGGGGGAGTGAACAGCAGTTGCTGTCCACTCCCGTGCTAGTGGATACTATTCCGGTAAGATTTCTTTGGTCGCTTGTGTTGCTGCAGATGCATCTTGTGAAGCTGTTAGAGCCATTTTTGCATGATCTACTGCACTTGCATCTTTATTTTTACGGTACATGGATGCGGCTAATTTATGATGTTTTGCCGCTGTAGTATGTGCACTTGCTGCATTTTCATGTAACGTTGAGCCTTTAAGGCGATGATGTGAGCTCGTGTCGGCGCGCATGCCTTCTTTGCCCATAGTTCCAACTTCTGCTTGTGCGCTAGTGAATGTTAATAGAGCTGTTACCATCGCTGTTGCTATTAGGAAACTTTTCATTGTAATTACCTTGAAGTCAAGTATTGCTTTAAATTTCTTGCTTACGCAAGTTGAGGGTAAATAATGTGAATTGTTTTAGCAGCAATCATTGCTGTCATTATTGATTTTTTTTTCTAAAGTTTATCAATTCACCTTTTGACTATAACATGTGCTGGTGTTCAGCTACTAATATTAGCTGTTAATTTCGTTAGGCTTGACGCCGTCAAGTTCGCTTTCTGATTGCATACTTAGGTTTAATTAAAGCGTTTTTCCATTAAGACCTTAGGAGGCATTTTGAATCGTTTTGCGAGAACAAAAGAGATTTTTCCTGAGTCGAGACGATACATATGCAACATACGTTATTAATATCTTGTTACTACTTTTTGTGCAAAAAAATGGGGGCATGGGCTAATTAACTAAGATGTATAAAAAACCATAACTTAGCTTTCTTCTTTACTGTACACTTCCTAATTTTTTATACTGCGTCGAACGTTTTTAAGTCGTTAAGTCTTTATTGCTCTGCTTTTAACGAGTAAGTTCGAAGTGTATTTTAGGGTAAATAGATAAATGAATGTTCTTTTTTTGATGTACCCGTGGGAAAGAGTTAACCCAGAAGATGACTCGACTATTCGAATGATTCATGAATGCGTTTCACGCGGGCATACCGTTGCATTAGCGACAGTACATAATCTGACGATGCGTGAATCGACAGCGATGGCCTTTTGTAATGTCTTTATTAAAGAAAAAGTCGTTCCGTCAAAAATCACTACTTTTTATAAAAACACACGCTTTCGTAAGGTTAAGCTGCCATTAGGCGGTTTTGATGCCATTATTATGCGCTCTAATCCACCGTTGAATGTGACGGCATTGAATTTTTTAGATTCGGTGCGTGATGATGTGTTTATTATGAATGACATCGACGGTCTACGGATCGCCAATAATAAATTGTATACCTCATCGTTTGATGATCCTGATAATAAGTTTATTCCGAAAACTTATGTGTCTAAAACACCGGAATATCTTGAATCTGTACTCAAGAATTCAGAGACCGATAAGATGATTATGAAACCGCTCGATGGCTTTGGTGGCAGTGGCGTCATTATGGTTGAAAAGCAAGCACAGAGTAGTTTTCGTTCTTTGCTGGATTTTTATATTAATACTACTAAAGAAGGTAATTACGTTATTTTGCAAGAATATGTCGAGGGCGCAGAGCTAGGCGATATTCGTATTTTAATGCTCAATGGCGAAGCAATTGGCGCTATGAAACGTATTCCTGCTGTAGGTGATGTGCGTTCCAATGTGCATGCTGGTGGTAGTGTGGTTAAGCACACACTCACAAAAACCGAAAAAGAATTATGCACTTTGATTGGCCCTAAATTAGTGCGTGATGGATTGTATTTTGTAGGTGTTGACGTGATTGGTGGGAAATTAATTGAGGTTAATGTGCTTAGTCCCGGCGGCATTATGCGCATTAATAAGCTAAATCGCGTTAAGTTACAGACTAAAATTATTGATTTTGTCGAAAATATGGTCAATTTCAAAAAGAGTAAACAGCACGTCCAAGCACGTAAAATTGAATTCTCAACGGCGATTGACCATGTATAAATTATCTGAAGAAGCTTGTCTAAAAGCCATAAAAAAAGGTGAGCTATTTCATGCTCAGATCGAAGATGCGTTTGAAATTAAGATTGAAGATTATGGCTTCTTTGTCTGTACTGCTATTCATGATGGTCATCAATTAAGAGACGAATTAGCAAATCACTGTACGCTTTCCTCTGATGAGCGTTTATATGAAGAAGATCCGTATACAGGCGAGATGATTGCTTCTATGCCGATTACTTTGATTGCTTTAGATTCACGCTATGAATATGATCTTAATCGTCCGCCTGAGACGTGTATTTATGAGGAGGCTTGGGGTAAGCAGGTTTGGGCTAAGCCACTAGCTAAAAAACAACGCCAAATTAGCATGGATAAACATGCCTTGTTTTATCGCTTGTTAGGCGCGATTATCAAGAAAGTGGAAGCTTTGCATGGTAACTGCCTAATCTATGATCTGCATTCTTATAATTATGTAAGAATGACAACGGAACCGTCACCACCGACCTTTAATATTGGTACAGAGCAGCTGGATAGTGAGCGTTGGGAGCGTGTGATTACGCATTGGAATAAAACCTTAGCGATGGTTGATTTGCCCAATATCCAAACGCGTTCAGCGATAAATGAGGTTTTTTTCGGTAGGGGTTATTTAGCGACTTTTGTTAAACAGAAATTTAAAAATACACTGGTTTTGCCAACTGAGGTGAAAAAAGTGTTTATGAATGAAGCCTCTGGTGAAGTTTATCCGCTGGTACTTGATCGCTTAAAAGAAGCATTGAAAGAAGTGATCTTGTCTAATGCCCTGTACTTTTCCAAACAACATAAACCAAAAGTACGCAGTAACAAAACTAAATTGTTATCTTCAAAAATTGATCAGGCAGTTTTAAAATTGGATAAAAAGCTCTATCAATTGGCGACGGGTATTGAGACTTTAAGTTATATCAATCCGACTAATTTAATTCGAGAAAAGAAGCTGTTTTTTGCTAAAAATTATAATTACACGCCTCAATTTACCTATCGACAATTAGAAATTGAGCCTTTTGAATTTAGAGAAAAGCTATATCGTTTACCGCAAAATGATATTGCTGATATTTCTATTCAGCAAATGTACCGTGATGTGATTGATTCTTATGCGACCAAAATTGATTTATTAACAACCATTGGTACAGATAAGTTTCTATATAATTCCTTGCGCTACTATGGTGAGCCAAGCGATGAAGACATACAGATGGCGAATTTTTTGTTATTTGCCAAACCGTATGAGGAAACGCAAGAGCGTAATATAGATGCTAAGGCAGCAAAAGAGCACTTTTTAGAAGCACTGAAAATCTACAATATTCAGTGTAAAGTTGAGCTAACCGATAAGATTATTGCTTCGGCAATGGTGGATAACGGTAAAAAGGTTATTCTCATCAATAAGTCGATGAAAATGAATCAAGTAGAAATTGATGCTTTGATTCATCATGAGTTGGGTGTGCATATGGTCACGACATTTAATTCAGATTTGCAGCAGCTTAAAGTTTTTAAGTTGGGTTTGCCGGGTAATACCTATACGCAGGAAGGTTTGGCCATTTTAGCGGAATATATGACCGGCAATATGAATTTGCCTCGTCTACAAACTTTAGCTTTACGTGTTATTGCCGTAAAAATGATGGTTAATAATCATGATTTTAGTCATACTTTTAATGCCTTAGTGAATGATTATGGCAGTAATGTGGATGATGCCTTTCGCTTAACGGCGCGTGTTTATCGTGGTGGTGGATTTACTAAAGATTTCTTGTATTTACGCGGCGTCAAAGATGCGCTTAAGGCTTATGATCAGGGTTCTTTAGAAGGACTTTATGTGGGCAAAACGGGGTTTGATTATCTGAAAATAATCAATGAAATGATGGCGCGCGGTATGGTGACTAAGCCGACTCATTTGCCTATGTACTTGAAAAAAGATATGCAGATTAAGCAGAATCCTATTTTAGATTATTTAATGCATTCAGCTCACTAAGGAATGTGCATGAAATGATGTCTTCATCTTAGGAGTGCAGGCAGCTTGCCTGCAAAAGGCAGACGAGCGGTCTGCGCTCCCACAAAAAAATTAGTTGTCGAAGTTATTTTGTGCTCATTCCTAAGGAGCGAGGGCTTTATTACATCCAAACGTTATAGGATGTGCTTCGTGCCGAAGCACATCTTAGGCGTCAAAATTCAGACTACCCACTTGAAGTGGAACTTATAAAAATTGTTAAATGTCTAACCCTCCTACGTCTCCCGCTTTTGTTATTGATCAGCAAGTATTGCAAGAATCTGTTGAACTGTTAAATGAATTACGTCAGCGCTCTGGTTGTCGGGTGCTATATTCTATAAAAGCCTTACCCTTTGAGTCTGTTTTAAAATGGCTCAAGCCACATGTAGATGGCTTTTCGGTTAGCTCTTTATTTGAAGCCCAATGGGCTTATGAAGTATTAGATAAAGAGCAAAGTATACACTTGACCACGCCCGGAATTAGACCGGATGAAATGACTCAACTGAGTCAGATTTGTAGTCATATTAGTTTTAATTCATTGAATCAGCGGCAGGCATTTTGTCGTACAGAGCATGAAGCTGTGTCTATGGGTTTGCGGGTTAATCCGAAACTCTCTTTTTTGTCTGATGAGCGATTTGATCCTTGCCGTTTGCATTCAAAATTAGGTGTCGATATGCATACAATAGCAGCGCAGGATATTGTGGGACTTTCCGGCCTACATATGCATACCGTTTTTTCGCAATGTGATTATGTGCCTTTATTGCAAACCTTAGATAAATTACAGCAGCAGTTAGGTGAATATTTTAAACAGTTGCAATGGTTAAATTTAGGCGGTGGGTATTTATTCAAAGATATTAATGATCATCAGGCTTTTATCCAACTGATACGAATATTACGCCGGAAATATGCTTTAGACGTCTATATAGAGCCTGGTAAAGCAGTGGTTGGTGATGCGCTGAGTTTAATGGCAACAGTTATTGATTGTTTTGTTAGCGACGGTAAAACCATTGCTGTTTTAGATACTTCGATTAATCATAATCCTGAGGTGTTTGAATATCAGCGTCAGCCAGAGATATTACAGAGTGATGCCTTAGGTCATTATCAGGCAATATTAGTAGGCTCAACCTGTTTGGCGGGTGATGTCTTTGGTGAATATACTTTTATGCGCGCTGTAAAAATAGGTGACATTATCACCTTTCCTAAAGTAGGCGCTTACACTTTGGTGAAAGCAAATCGATTTAATGGATATAACTACCCAACTATTTACAGTTTAGATGCGGGTACCCTTAAATGTTTAAAACGTTACGATTACGCTGATTATCGCAAGCACTGGTTGGCGGATTGATTTTTTGAAAAGGTGAAATAATGAAAGCTGTAGTAATGACTAAGGCGGGACAGCCTGACGTACTTCAATATACTGAGATAGAAGAACCTGAAATAACAACGGATACGCAAGTAAAAGTAAAGATTCATGCCGCAGGTGTCAACCCGATTGATACTAAAGTGCGGCGTATGGCAATGTTTTATCCTGACAAACTGCCTGCCGTCTTGGGTTGCGATCTTGCGGGTGAGGTTATTGCTATCGGCGCAAGTGTCACAAAATTTAACATAGGTGACAAAGTCTGGGCTTGTCATGGCGGTTTAGGTAATGAACAGGGCTGTTATGCTGAATTTTCCGTACTGGATCAGCGCTGGTTAAGTTTGATGCCCAAAACATCATATACGTTAGCCGCCGCAGGCCCTTTAGTCTTGATTACTGCTTGGGGTGCTCTATTTGAGCGCGGGAGCTTGCAAGCAGGCGAAACAGTATTGATTCATGCCGGTGCTGGTGGCGTCGGGCATGTGGCTATTCAGCTAGCTAAAATCAAAGGGGCGCGAGTTATTGCCACGGTTAGCACGACTGAAAAAGCGGAATTCGTTAAATCGCTAGGTGCGGATGAAATCATTTTATATAGCCAAGAAAATGTCCTAGAGCGTGTTAATAAATTGACTGATGGGCAAGGCGTAGATTTAGTCTTAGATACCGTCGGCGGCGATGTTTTTGCACAAAGTATCCCATTAACAAGATACTTTGGCCGCATAGTTACTTTGTTAGCCGTTGATCAGGTTGATTTGTCGGAAGCTAGAGTGCGTAATTTAAGCATTTCGTTTGAGTTGATGTTAACGCCAATGTTACGTCACTTAGATAAGGCACGCGATCAGCATGTAGTCATTTTAAAGCAATGCGCTGATTTGATTAATGCGGGCGAGCTCCAAGTTTACGTTGAGCAAATAATGCCGCTAGCAGAGGCGTCTGAAGCTCATCGTCAAGTTGAGCAAGGACATGGAAAAGGGAAGAGGGTATTGGAGCTCATTTAATTGGCCTGAATTATGCTTGTTATTCATTAAGTGGATAATAAATAAGAGGTGACGCAAATGAGTGACGTATACGAATCCAGTGCTGTTGAGTTAAGTCGTTTAGCTTTTATTGATACTTTAACGGCAGAGTTTACAAGGCGCACAGGTGTTGGAGTGTATGTTTATCTGACACCCGTTGATATTAATAGTTTGTTTGGGCATTATCTAAAAGAGAGTCAGACAATTGCTATTTTTGTTAGGCAGTATGTAAGGAATTATTCGATAGAGAATAATATTTAAAATCACACTAGAAGGCCCATGAAATAATATCGACAGCGGCAAGTGCCGACATTCTTGGCTAGAAGGCAAGATCCTGTGGGAGTAACGAGAAAATAATGACCTGTAGGAGCGGCTTCTAGCCGCGAAAAATACTGCCGTGTTGTTTTCGCGGCTAGAAGCCACTCCTACGTGAAATGATGTTATTGAAAATAAAGCTTAACTTAGCGTTTTCTAAAAACTTAAAACGTATATCGAAAATAATGATCAATCAGTAAGGCGGCAAACAGTAGCATTAAATAAATGATTGAATAAGCAAAGGTCTGCATCGCTGTTTTATCTTCTTTGGTGCGCATCATTTTGATCGCCAAGTAAATAAACCCTAAGCTCAATAGCGCACTAGGTATCAAATATATCAAACCACTCATGCCGGTAAGATAAGGCAGTAAGGTGACGATAAATAATAAGATGGTATAGAACAAAATATGTAAGCGGGTAAATTCCGTGCCGTGTGTAACGGGAAGCATAGGAATGTTTACTTTTGCATATTCATCACGCCTAGCAATGGCAAGCGCCCAGAAATGCGGTGGTGTCCAAACAAAAATTAATAGAAACAGCAGGAGCGCATAAGGGTGAACTTCGCCGGTCATAGCGCACCAACCTAAAAGAGGCGGTGCAGCTCCTGCAGCCCCGCCAATGACAATGTTCTGTGGTGTCATGCGTTTTAAATAGACGGTATAAATAATGGCATAACCAATTAACGACACAAAAGTCAGTATAGCTGTTAGTGTATTGACCAGAAAAACCAGGATCAACATGGCGGTAATGCCCAGTAGCGCAGCAAAGGCCAACACATTAGTTGAGTTCAGGTCACCTTGGGGTAACGGGCGATTTTTAGTCCGTGCCATTTCGGCATCGGCTTTCTGATCTATAAAATGGTTAATTGCCGCAGCGGATGCTGAAGCTAAACCGATCCCTAATGTTGCGTAAATAAAAAGTGCAATCGGTGGCATACCTGGAACAGCCAATAGCATGCCAACATTCGCAGTAAATACCAGTAATGCAACGACTCTAGGCTTGCATAATTCAAGGTAATTTTTCCAGGTTATATTCTTTTTTTTGTTTGTCATGTTTAATGGCTATCTAAGATAAAATAATATGCTTGATATTGTATTTTATCGTTCACTGTTTATAGAAGGTAATAATGATTGTTCGTCTTTTTGTACTTTTATATTTTTATTCATTCAGTATTAATGCCACTGAAGTCCATGAGCATGTATTAGCTAATGGACTCAAAGTTTTAGTTAAAGAACAACATAGCTCACCTGTCGTTGTTACGCAAATCTGGTATAAAGTTGGATCAAGTTATGAGCCTTCTGGTATGACCGGTATTTCCCATATGCTTGAACATATGATGTTTAAAGGTACGGATAAACACCCAGCAGGTGAGTTTTCTAAAATTATTTCAGAAAATGGCGGCAGGGAAAATGCATTTACTGGGCGAGATTATACCGCATATTTTCAAACCTTGGAGAAGTCACGACTCGCAATTAGTTTTGAATTAGAAGCAGACAGGATGCAGCATTTACATTTACTTGCAGAGGAGTTAAAAAAAGAGGCGCAAGTGGTCATGGAGGAGCGGCGCATGCGTACCGAAGATCAGCCGCGGGCTAAGTTACAAGAATACTTAATGGCCATGGCGTATACGAATTCGCCGTACAAAAATCCTGTCATCGGCTGGCCATCGGATATTGAAAATTATCAAATTGAAGATTTACAGCCGTGGTATCAAACATGGTATGCACCGAATAATGCTACTTTAGTGGTAGCGGGGGATGTGCAGGCAGAAGAGGTGTTTAAGTTGGCGGAACAATACTTTTCTGCTATTTCTGCTCAAGTCATCAAACCACTCAAACCACAAAAAGAAATGCCGCAAGTGGGTGTACGGCGTATGACGGTGCAACTGCCTTCGGAAGTGCCATACCTGTTAATGGCTTATAAAGTGCCGAGTTTAAAAGTCGCTGCACAAGACTGGGAAGCTTATGCTTTAGATGTGCTGGCTGGCGTGTTGGATGGCGGTGATAGTGCGCGATTAGCAACGCGATTACAACGCGGTCAAAAAATTGCCAGCTCGGTTGGTGCGGGTTACGATTTAGGGGCTCGATTGGAAGAGTTGTTTTTATTTGAAGCGACGCCAGTTAAAGGCAAAAGTTTATTGGATATGGAAATAGCCTTAAAAAAAGAAATACGTACTTTGCAAAGAGAGCTTATTAGCGATGCAGAACTGGCGCGGGTTAAAGCTCAGGTTTTAGCGCATTCTGTTTATGAACAAGATTCTTTGTTTTATCAGGCCATGAAATTAGGGATGTATGAAACGGTTGGCTTAGGCTGGCAAACATCAGAAGCGTATATGCAAAAAATTAATCAAATTACTGCCGCACAAGTACGTGCAGTGGCAGAAAAATATTTGGTGGAATCACAACTGAGTATTGCTTATTTGGAGCCTCAAAGTATGGCAATGGAAAATAAAATGGGAGTTAACCATGCGCATTAAGCAATTAATTATTGGTACATTATTAGCCTGGAGTTCAATGCACGTTTACGCTGTGGCACCGATTCAACATTGGCTGAGCACTCAGGGCGGGCGCGTCT